>NZ_JBXWLA010000012.1:0-186841 GCF_058191755.1 Serratia sp. CoH_122_TC_1 | reverse complement strand
TTCTCCTGGGCTTCAGCCCCCTTCACGAAGATGATCCAGTGCGTTTTATCGCTCTTGCCGGTGCGCTGCCAGATAGCTGGTTTCTCGTCTGTTAGGGCGATGATCTGGCTAACCGGTATCTGGGTTTCGTTCCACTTGAAGATCAGCACGCCGTGTGGCCGCAACACGCGAAAGGCTTCACTGAACCCAGCGCACAGATCATCGCGCCAGGTATCCCGGTCGAGCTTCCCATACTTCTTACCCTGCCAGCCGTTTGGCCCTACGCGTTCCAGGTGGGGTGGATCGAACACGACAACCGGGAAGGTGCAGTCGGTGAAAGGCAGCGCGCGGAAATCAGCTATCAAGTCAGGAGAAATCACCAGTGGTCGGCCGTCGCACAGGGTAAGGTTTTCGCAGCGTTTATCGCTGAATACAGCCCGTTCGTCCTCTTTGTCGAACCAGAACATGCGGGAGCCACAGCACATGTCTAGAATGCTTTTGCCGTCGAGGTTCAGTTCATTTGCTGGCATCACGCACCTCAGGAGCTGGATAGCAGATATCATCGAAATATTTCGCAGCTACTTGCATGTTGAAATGGTCGAGGTTCATTTCTTTAACTCGGAAAGTAACGCCGACGATACCCGTGCATTTATTCACGTAATCACGGTTTTCCTGGTCTTCGGCAACCCATTGCTGTAGGCCCTCTGTACGAAACTGTAAGCAACGAAGTGCGCAATCCATATCAACGAAATGCTCAACCTCGGTGATGCAGGAAAGCACGTAATAGGTGATTACTTTCGGTCCGTCTTCGCGGCGTTTTAGTTCACGTTCCACGCCGCTTTTCAGGTCGGCAAGTTCGTGGTCGTTAAGCTTTTCTATGTCGCGCTCTTTCATTTGGCCTCCACTTTATCCATGAATACCGCGCGCGATGGCGACCAGTCGCAATAGGTGTCAGTTTCAACGTGACCGAAAATAGCCTTGCAGCGGCGTATGTGCCCGCAATCGCCGCACGTCTTGCCTGATGGCAGTTTCATTTTGTCTGGGTCGGATGGGTCAAAGTTGAGCTCTTTCATTTGGCCTCCCCGATTCCTGGCATAACCTCTGTGCGCAGATACACTGCTGATGCTCTGAAGTTTGCTTGGCTGGTAGATGACGCTGATAACTTCGAAATGGCATCAAGTGCAGCTGCGGCCTTCTCCACTCCCCGCGCTTCGATAGCTGCAAGGGCGGCGGAGGTGGCTGGGGTTTCGGGTAAGTCCTCAATGAACGGAATTACTTCTTCATAAATCCGCTCCATTGCAGACTCCCAACCATGTTCCATAGCTCTGTAGCGGTCGGTTATCCCACGATCTTCTAGTCCACAGCCCATGCCACAATCGTGGTATTCAGGCTCATTGTCTCGGCAGCAGATGTTTTCCAACACTCTCTTCAGCGCCGCATTCTCCACAGCCAACGCATCGGCTCGTTTCTGCTGCGCATCGCGCTCAGCCTTGAGGGCTTCGTAACTCATTGGCACCGGCTTATCAGTTTTTATATCTTGATTTTCAAGGTTATTTTTCATTATCAAACCCTTATCTGTGTGTACGTTGTTTCAGTTCTTCCAGTTCTTTGCAGTCGATGCAAAGGCGGACACCTGGCACGGTTCTGCGCCGTGCTTCTGGGATTGGTTCGCCGCACTCGTCGCATTCATGCGCCGCCGGCAATACTGTTCTTTTGGTTGCAGCATCCAATTGCGCTTTCAGGTACATCTCTGCGCGTTCGTTGGCCTGGTCGATGTTGTCCATGGTTATGCCCCAATACCGTGGCGGGCTATCAGCAGCGCATCTGCTACGGCCTGGCCTTTTGCTTTCTGGTCGAGGATCCGCAGTGACGGGTAAAGCTGAATTGCCCGGCTGCGTGCCGCGTCTTTGTCGCTACCGATCAGGCCTGCGGTTTTCTTCCAGGCTTGCGGAGTCACCAGGCTGTAGGGGATCAGCAGCCCCTGCAGGATCCCTTCAACTACACCGGCAGCGTGCCCAAACGTGAACATACTGCTGACGCCCTGTCCTGGCATCGCGCCTACCTGCTCCAGAAACGCCTCTGCACCAGCCAGGTCGAAGGCACGAAGAAACGATGCTACTGCTGCGCCGTTTACACGGGACTTTGCTCCGACCTTGACCGTTGGCATGCAAATCGCGTTTTGGTACACGCAGTTGGAATCCAGCACGACAATCGCGCCTGAGCACCCTGGGTCTATTCCGATGATTACTTTGCTCACTGCTCACTCCTTAAATCACCATTTAGGTAATCATTACCAATTTGGTAATTATATGCAACTAAAAAATAGCGATTGCTCTCACAATTCGCACATGCGCTAAAACTCTCTGTACGGTCCGTGGTTAAGATTTACAGCCTAAGCTATCTCGTTGTGCGCCTGAATGCCACTTAACGGATTCTACCCACCATTGCCGCAGGAATTTCAGCATTTCAATTCGTATTTGGTTTGCCGCTACGCAACCGCTGGAGCATTTCCATTGCTGCTGAGTGGACTGCGCCTGGTGCACCCCGTTTCTTGGACGATGCACTTTCTGACAGAAGTGGGACCGGCTCAGGGATCGATTCTCCGGCCTGGACTTTGGCACCCCATGCGTTCAGTTTTTTCTTTGCCAGCTTCTCTAGCTCTCCGCTGGTTAGATTTTTCTGGATCATCTCAGCCCGCAGATCGCAGCATATCCAGTAGAAAACAGGATGCTTCCATGGGTATGTTTCTGCACAGCTATACCGGCTACGGTTCTTGCAGTAGGCATTGAACTCTTGCATGACATCTTCCACATCGATACCAAGTCCATGCTTTGTACTGCTGCTGACGTAGGTCAGGAAATCGGATAAGTCGGGGGCGAAACGGTTCCCCTCAACCAGACATTGCCGCATGCACTCGCCGATCCCTGCCTTGATCTGGGCGTCAGACAGTTTTCCAATCGCGTTGATCCAGAGTGATGGTGGGGTCAGCCCATTCCGCCTGGTCCACTTGTCCGAATACAGCTCCACCATGCGATCCCAAATCCTGATTGTTCTGTCCAGGGCTTGTGAGTCCGTGCTGCTCTCGCATCCTGGCTGTTGCTGCGTGAACTGCTTCGACTGCGTTGCCTTTGAAATTATCTCCCGCGCCATATCGCCCGCCTGTCTCATTGTTGCCTCCGGTCTTAAGTTCAAATAACCCATGCCAGCTATTGGCCATGCTTTGCTTGATGATTTCTGCTTGTGCCTGCAGATCTCCGCCTGACAACTTCAACAGGTTGGTGATTGCAGCTCCTTCGCTACGTGGCGTTGGTGCATACGCCTTGATCTTCAAATCCCGTCTGTACTGCTTCCACTCCTCCCATGCGTGAGCGTTCAATTCTTGCGGATATGGATACTGCTTTTTTTCCCGCGGGGGGTTTGGGGGGTTATCTCTTTCTTGTTCTTTCTCCTGTTCCTGCTCTTGGCTTCCGAGGCCCTTTGAAGCCCCTTCTAAGCCCCTTGTATTTTCAGGCGATGGATCGCGCTTCTCTTTTAAGTTGAATGAACCTTGATATTTATCGAAAAACATTGATAGGAAACGATTTTTTGGTTGTGAGTCGTACTCCCTCTGGATGCCAATACACCTGTTATCGTTGGCTTTGAGTGACACCGCGATCTGATACTTCGCCATTTCTTTTACCCAGACCACTTCCGCTACCTCATCGTAGAGGCAAAACCCGGCATCAACCGCCCTTTGAAGCCCCTTTGAAGCCCCTTCAACGCCTAACCCTGTTTCATGTGCTATGTATATGATTGGCAAGTAATACATCCCAATCATGTTTGCGTGCGGATTCGTTAGCAGATACATAGAAACGATCAGCGCCTCCGGGCCTTTTGATTTAAGCTCTCTACCGGTGTTTCCTATCCAGAATTGAGGGGAAACTTTGCCGTAATCACGCATGCGCTTCCTCATTCTGGTTTCTGGCCAGAGCAATCATCTCCCTGATGCGGCTTCTCTGTGCCTTCGTATGATTAGCGTTGCACTCCACGCACGCCCCGTTCACCGTGTATCGCTCGCACACATGCCCATTGCGGCAGGCGGCGCCAGTGTAATATTTGGTGAGGCCTGACTTTGCGGCCTCCGTTCTGGTAATGATTTTCACGTCCTCCACCTCTTTGCGTGTATGAATGTGATAGAGATTAGCGGTAACGCAAAAATAGATCAACCATAAATGGATTTTTGTTACCACGCCTGCGAGACCAATAAAAAAGGGCCGCATAAGCGACCCCGGTTTCGGTGAAGGTGGATCAGTAGAAGAACGAGACTAACTGCGGTTTCGTCAGTTCAGGCTTGCGTTTCTTGCATGCCTTAAACAACTGATCCATTAACTTTTTCTTTGGCATCCGCGTTCGGCGCTGCGTATGCGTCATGATGTAGTGCGCGGTTGTGCCAGCTTCTTCTGCAAACACATCGCGCTCGTCTTTGCTCATTGCCAGCCAGAACTGTTTGAAGTTGAATGGCTCCATTGTGCTGCCTCATATCCGGGATTTATCGTGAAGATAATTACCTAAATGGTGCAATTAGGCAAATTTATTACCTTTTAGGTTCGTTTACCATTAAGGTAATTTTGTTTTAAATACAGGCAGCAAACAATTCAACGGACTGTGTAACACACTATGAAAAGCATTAACGACATCCGACGCGAGAACCTCCGCGACATCATTAACCGTGATTTTGACGGCCGACAGGTACGTCTTGCCGAGCGGCTGGATATTAATGCCAACGTGATCAGCCGTTGGCTTAAACCGCCGACAGACAAGAACCACAAAGGCATCGGTGACAGCGTGGCCCGCAAGATAGAGGTCGCCGCCAATAAACCTAAATTCTGGCTTGACCGCGATCACATGATGGCCCTGGCCGCTGGCGCTGAACCGGCGCAGGAAGAGACAGAAATTGGCGACATCGTGGCCACCAATCTTGAGCTGTGGATGAGCAACAACCGCGATCTCTCCAGCCAGGCAAAGGTTGGCACTGCGGCCGGTGTTGGCCAGTCCACGGTTAACCGGGTTCTGAGCCGTGAAGGTAATATCACCATCAACAGCCTGGAAGCGATCGCCGGTGCGTTCGGCCGCCGTGGTTATGAGCTGCTGCTAAAGCCGAAAGACCCAACCCTGATTAACTATGATCGATCACAGTTTGCGCAGTTGTCCGCAGAGGACAAGGCCAAGATCGAATCGTTCATTGAGTTTGTGATGCAGCAGGCCCGGCAATGACAGAGAAAAAATCCTACAACCTGGCTAACCTCGATAAAGAGGATATGGACAAGGTAAACGTTGATCTTGCCGCGTCAGGTGTTGCGTACAAAGAGCGCATGAACATGCCGGTGATACCGGTTCAGGTTGAAGCTGAACAACCGGAAGGTCTGCGCGCATATTTCAAAGAGAGACTTGATCACCACCGAGCAGCCGGACAAAGATTACCGCGCGGCACGGACCCGGTTTACCTACAAATGGCCGAGGCCAACGGCAAGAAGTAGCCCCCTTCACCTTTCCTTCCAATAAGTTACCGCTACGCGGCGGTTAACCATGCACACAATAATTACCTTTTTGGTAACATTTTCTATTACTGACTATTGACTGCAACCACTTTATGGATAATTATTACCTCAAGACGTTACCAATCTGGTAATGATGCTCTTTAACAATCAGGTAGGAATTGAGGCACCGCGATGATGCGGTGACATTGCCGGGTACCCCCGTGCATAACCACGCCAATGATAGTTACCAAATTGGTAATAAATTGAGGTTAAAGATGATTTCTCAAACCATCAACGGGATTTACTGCGTGACCGTCTGCGGCTGTGTCAGTTGGCGGTTTGCAGATTTCCAAGAAGCCCTGCATTGGGCGTTTACAACACGTGTCGCGCTGGACGCGGCAAGTCAATTAGAGGTTGCACACAGATGAGCGAAGAAAAACAGCTACCGACTATCAGCATTACCCCAGAAATGGCCCCAGCAATTTTCATTACCGGCGGTCTAGACCAGTTTCTAATTCAAATCCAGGAAGCGGTTAACGAGGTTCCAGACCTCAGTACAAAGAAAGGACGCGACCGAGTGGCCTCTTTAGCGGCTGCGGTGTCCAGAAGTAAAACGGCAGTTGAAAAGCCGGGCCGTGATTACCTCCGGCAACTGAAAGAAGCAGTTAAGCCAGCAGAGCAGGAAATTAAACGCTTTGTTGATAAATGCGACCAGATTCGCGACACCGTACGCCTTCCTCTTACCGAGTTTGAGAACGCAGAAAAGCAACGCGTTGCCGACCTGCAGCAGCGACTGGCGGCACTTCGTGAAAGTGCCAGCGTGGTTGATGAACTTGGCAATGTTCCACCCGCTGAAGACATAGCTTCTCGACTGGAATCGGTTAAGGCCACAGCGATCGATGATTCATGGCAGGAGATAACGGCAGAGGCGGGAGTAGCAAAAGACGCTGCTATCACCAAGTTAGAGGTTGCGCTGAAAGCTGCCCAGCAAAGAGAAGCCGAAGCGGCAGAACTTGAACGTCTACGCGCAGAAATGGAAGTAGCCGCCCAGCGTGAACGGGAAGCACAGATCGCCAAGGACGCGGAGGATCGTGCGCGCCGGGAAGCAGAAGAAAAGAATCGCGCGGAACTCGAAGCGTCAGCAAGACGTGAAGCAGACGCAAAAGCGGCTGCTGACCGTGCGGAGCAGGAACGCAAAGCTTCTGAACAGCGGGCGGAGAGGGAAAAACAGGAAGCTGTTGAGGCGGAACGCCTCCGCGCGCAACAAGCTGAACAGGCGCGATTGGCAGAAGAGAAACGCATCGCCGACGAAGCAGCAGAGAAAGCTGCCAACGTTGAACACCGCCGGGCAGTTAACCGCAACGTAGTAGCAGGTCTTATTGCTGCCGGTATCCCTGAGGATTGCGCGAAAAAATGCGTTGAAGCCGTTGCCCGCATGCAGGTGCAGCACATGACCATCAACTACTGAGGTGCTTATGAACGCACAACAGGCTATCGATATTGAAAAAATCGTTGCCAGCTTCACCGAGCAGGACAACGAAGCGGTTTATGCAGAGGTTGAGGCGCTGGATAAGAAAGTACCTCTGCATGCATTCACAGCGATGCTCAAGCCCTACCTTCCAGCCGACACAGATGCGGAAGTGTTGGAACTCGGCACCGACTCAACAGAATACCAAGAGTTGGCCAGCGCGGCGATCTGGGATTGCCTCACGGAACTGGTCAAGCGTCAGCGCGGTGCGGAGATTTACCGCCGCAGTCATCAGTTCGATGAGGTGGCGTAATGAAAACAGGAATCTACCACGATATTTCAAACGAGGATTACCACGCCGGGGACGGCGTGAGTAAGTCCCAGCTTGATCTGGTCGCCAAGAACCCAGCGCTGTTGCAGTGGATTAAGTCGGCCCCGGTCGACACTGAAAAGCTGAAGGCGCTGGATATGGGTACAGCCCTGCACTGCATTTTGCTGGAGCCGGACGAGTTTAAAAAACGGTTCATCATCGCGCCTGAATTTAACCGGCGCACCACCGTAGGAAAAGAAGCTGAAGCCGCGTTTCTGAAAGACTGCGAGCACACCGGCAAAACGGTTATGGACGCTGAGCAAGGCAGAAAGCTGAACCTGATGCGCGACAGCGCATATGCTCACCCTGCTGCGCGTTGGTTCCTGGAGGAAGAAGGTAACTGCGAATCGTCGTTCTACTGGACCGACCCGGAAACCGGCGAATTATGCCGGTGCCGGCCGGACAGATACCTGAAAAATCACCCGATGATTGTGGACGTGAAGAAGGTTGCAGATATGGACCGATTCCAGCGCCACATCGATGAATTCCGCTATCACGTTCAGGATGCCATGTACCGCGATAGCTTCCAGCAAGTGACCGGAGAAACTCCCGGATTTTTCTTCCTGGCTGTCAGCGAGACGATCGACTGTGGCCGCTACCCGGTACGCGTTTTTGAACTCGACGCAGCAGACGTAGACGAGGGCCACCGACTCTACCGCCGGGATCTTAATGCCTATCACCAATGCCGCACCTCTGATGAATGGGGCGGCGTCGAAAAAATCCAACGCTCAGCATGGGCGCGCAAACAGGATCAATACGCATGAGCAATGAACTGATTGAAGTTAACAACCAGCCTTCAACCATGACCGCAAGCAATGCGGTATTCAACCCGCAAGCATTGGGCCAATTGACATCGTTTGCCAACCTCATGGCTGATTCAGTGGTAAGTGTCCCCGCTCATTTCGTAGGGAAGCCAGCGGATTGCATGGCAGTAGTGATGCAGGCCATGCAATGGGGAATGAACCCCTACGCCGTCGCCCAGAAGACGCACATTGTAAACGGCACACTGGGGTATGAGGCGCAGCTTGTTAATGCCGTTGTTACCAGCTCTAACGCTGTTCGCGGCCGATTCCATTATGAGTACACAGGGGACTGGTCAAAATGTACCAGCTCTAAAGAGGTAACCGTTAAAAAGCCAGCCAAAGGCGGCGGTTCTTACGACAAGGTTGAGCGAGTTAGAGGCTGGAGTGATCAGGATGAAGTTGGGCTGTGCATCCGAGTTGGAGCGGTATTACGCGGCGAGGAAGAAATAACCTGGGGTGAACCAGTTCATCTTTCCAGTGTGGCAATTCGAAACTCCCCTCTGTGGTCAACGAACCCAAAACAGCAGATCGCCTACCTGGCCGTTAAATACTGGGCGCGGCTGTACTGCCCTGAAGTGATTCTCGGTGTGTACACACCTGACGAGTTCGACGCACCGCAACCCCGTATTGAGCGCGACGTAACACCAGCGGTAACCAATGCCGCCGGAGTGAACAACCTGATCAACGCGAAACCTGTAGAGAAGGAGATCAAGGCGGTAAATCAGGATGAGCGCACACCTGATGATTTGCTGGCAGCCTTTACCGAAGCGGCCACTAAAGCCAGCAGCGTGGAAGAATTGGACAAGGCCTATAAGTATGGAGCCCATGTTCTGGCCAGCCATGAAGAACACCTTCAGCTAGCCACCGACGTTTACAACGTTCGCCGAGATGAAATGAACGAAGTCCCTATGTAACACGGCCGCCGCGGGGCTTTCGCCCCGCCAAAGGAGTAACCATGAAAGCAGCAATAGATAAAAAAGAACTCCTCCGGAGGGTGCCTTTGTCTTTTTACACGATCAATGCGCTGGAAAAGGCTGGAAAGTTCCCAAAGCGATTCTCCATCACTGATGGGCGTGTAGCGTGGAATGGCGACGAAGTGGAGGTTTGGCTTGATGAGCGGCAAGAGCATGGCACCGGTAAGAAACCGGTAAACATGCCAGATGTTCGCCAGCGTAAACATCGCCCAGTCCAGGAGCGTGCAGCATGAATATTAAACGGCACCTGATGCGCAATGTGTGGGCCTACATGCTTGTTGGCCTGTTCGTGTTTTGGTTTTTATCTATCGGCCTGACTGTTCTGGTCGTTAAGTGGCTGGAGGCGATCAGTGGGTGAACGACATTACGATCTCATAATGGCAGATCCGCCGTGGAGCTACGGCAATAAGATCAGCAATGGTGCCGCCGGAAACCACTACAGCACCATGACGTTGCAGGACTTAAAGCGGTTGCCGGTGTGGTCCATTGCCGCCGAAAACAGTGTTCTCGCCATGTGGTACACAGGTACCCACGCGGAGCAGGCAAAGGAACTTGCCACCGCTTGGGGTTTCGACGTCCGGCAGATGTTCCTGTTCACCTGGGTGAAGTTCAACGAATTGGCAGAGCGCACCATCAACGCAGCGATCGAGGATGGACTAGTCGATTATTACGACTTCCTCGACCTACTTAATGGCGTCACTCGGATGAACCCCGGCAACTACAGTCGCGGCAACCAAGAATCAATGCTCGTTGCTGTACGCGGTACCGGACTCGAGCGCCGGGATGCATCGGTGAAACAGGTGATTTACGCACCAATTACGCAGCACAGCGCTAAACCATGGGAGGCCCGCCACCGGCTCGAGCGGCTTTATGGTGACGTGTCACGAATAGAACTTTTCAGCAGAGGTGACGCACCAGGCTGGCATCACTGGGGAAACGAATGCCCGCACAATGACGTTGAGCTGCTCCCAGGCGGATTCACCACACCGCAGCCAGTGAGGATCGCATCATGAAACACAACCGCGATGACGTAATGCAGATCGTGAAGGACCACGAAAATATCGGGCACGCTCAGATAAAAATGCTGTACGAGAAAGAGCACAAGCCAATATCAGCGCATGCACTCAGCCGCGCGCTGGCCACACTGATTGATTACCAGTTAATCGAGCGAAAGCTGCACGGCAACCAGCCATGCACATACGCATTTATCGGTGGAAAGAGCCGGTTTTCTCAAAGCCCAAAGATAGCCATGTTTGATCGGTGCCTGGCGGCGGCGGGAGTGAAAGCATGATTTATTTTCTCCTCACAATGGTAGCCGGATACATATTTGTGTCTGGCTATGTACTTGGTTTCACGGAGCGCGATAACTACTACGGCGTTACATGGTTGGATTGGCTTTACGCTGCATTGTGGCTACCGTTCCTTGCTTATCACCTATATTCAGTTTTGTTAAAAAAGGAATAAAAAAATGATTATCACCGTTAGTAAAATAGCTTTGCTTTCAGCAATTATTTTCCAAGCTAAGAAAGATGTCCGCTACTACCTGAACGGAATTTGCTTTGCGCCAGATAAGAAATTATACGCCACTGACGGTCACCGGGCATTCATTGGAGAGCATGGGACAGAAGGCCTGACAGAGAACATCATCATAGTAATTAAGGGGGCGAAATTCACAAAGTTTGAAAAGGCTGAGATCGACACGGACACCGGCATTGTCGCGTACTTGGATGAGAATGGAACCCGAGTAAGTGCTGGCCTCTGTGAAGTTGTAGATGGACGGTTTCCTGATGTTGAAAAGGTTGTTCCAAAAGAAAATAACCCTGTATATGAAATTGGATTTAACGCCAGTTATCTGGCAGACATAGAGAAGGCCGCAAAACTTTACAACCCTAAGTTCTGCGGAATTCGTATCAAACCCAATGGGAATATTAACTCAGCGGTAGTTGAATTTAGCAGTGTCTACGAAAAGGGATCGGTAATAATCATGCCAATGCGTATCTGAATTGTTTGCTATCACTTACCCTTCTCCGCTTCAATCCACCCATCCACCATATTGGCCCACCGCTGCAGCATATCCCGGCGCTGTTCGGCGTACTCCGCTTTGTTGTACACCGCACGGACGCCGCGCTGTTCATGGGCCAAACACTTCTCTATCCAATCCGTATTAAATCCTTCTTCATGCAATATCGTGCTGGCCGTTCTGCGCAGATCATGCACAGTGAAATGCTCAATATCTCCACCTTCCTGGCGTATCTTCTCGTTGGTAGCATTGATCACCCGGTTCAGCGCGGAGTTGGACATAGGCTTTCGCGGGTTATACCTTGCTGGGAGTATGTAGTCAGATCCACATGCTGACACCTGCAGCGCTACCATAATATCGAGTGCCTGCTGGGATAGATAAACGACATGGGGGCGAGATGCCTTCATTCGCTCTGCCGGTATCGTCCAGCGCGCTGAGCCAAAATCGACTTCTTTCCAGGTTGCCTCTGTCAGTTCACCCTTGCGGACCATCGTGATCAGTATCAACTTGATAGCCAGCTTCAACGAGGATGCAGCACCGGTAGCGTTCAGAGCATTGAAAAAGCGACCGATCTCATGTGGCTCAAGCGCGCGCGCGCGCTCTTCAAATGTCGCAATGCTGGATGCTTTGATATTCGCGGCCGGATTTGGTACCGAGTGTCCGCGGTCAATTGCATGTGTGAAAACTGCGCCGACAATCTCACGCACCTGGATCGCCGTAGCTCTGGCGCCGCGATCGACTATCTTGTCGCATAGTGCACGTAACATTGGCGTTGTGATTTCATGGAGAAGTTTTTTCCCAAGCGTTGGGAGAATGTCCCTGTCGATAACCGCTTGTTTCATGGCCCGCGTACTATCAGCCAGGCGGACGTGTTTCATGTAAGCAACGGTATAATCGGCAAAATTATCTGCCCCTTTGATCTGCATAATACCGTCGCGCTTCGCCGCAGCAGGCGACTGGCCTGCTTCTACCATCTTTTTGGCGGTATTGAGTTCATCGCGTGCCTCGGCCAACGTGATACCGTCAGCACCATAACGGCCAATCGTAAGAGTTTCACGCCGTCCATTAATTCTGTAGTCATACCGAAACGACACGGACCCGCTTACTTGCACGGCCACATAGAGGCCATCACGATCGGTGACCTTGTAGAGTTTCTCTCTCGGCTTCAGGTTTTTTAGTTTCGTATCGGTGAGCATGGCGACAACTCTCTGCTGTGATTAATACCGTCAAAATTACCAAAATGGTGTTGGACGGGTTTGCAGAAGAGTACAGCGAATGTTGATATACCGTCAAAGATACCGTCAAAAATTTGATGCTTAGGTCAATAGATATAAATCACTAAAAACAAAAACCCTTCGATTTCTCAAAGGGTTCTTGGTTTATTTCAATAGATATAAAATAGCATCTATCGCTTGTTCATCATTCCCACTCAATGGTCGCCGGTGGCTTACCGCTGATGTCGTAAACGACGCGGGAAATACCGTTCACTTCGTTGATGATGCGGTTGGAGACGCGGCCGAGGAAATCGTACGGCAGGTGCGCCCAATGCGCGGTCATAAAGTCGATGGTTTCTACTGCACGCAGTGAAACAACCCAGTCGTATTTACGGCCATCGCCCATCACGCCAACCGAACGTACCGGCAGGAACACGGTGAATGCCTGGCTGACTTTATTGTACAGGTCAGCTTTGTGCAGTTCTTCAATGAAGATAGCGTCAGCACGGCGCAGCAGGTCGCAGTACTCTTTCTTCACTTCGCCCAGCACGCGCACGCCCAGACCTGGGCCTGGGAACGGGTGACGGTACAGCATGTCGTACGGCAGGCCCAGTTCCAGACCAATCTTGCGCACTTCGTCTTTGAACAGCTCTTTGAGCGGCTCGACCAGGCCCAGCTTCATCTCTTTAGGCAGGCCACCCACGTTGTGGTGTGACTTGATCACGTGCGCTTTGCCGGTAGCAGACGCGGCAGATTCAATCACGTCAGGGTAGATGGTGCCCTGCGCCAGCCATTTCACGTCAGCTTGCTTGCAGGCTTCTTCGTCAAACAGCTCAACGAATACGCGACCAATGATCTTACGCTTGGCTTCTGGCTCATCAACGCCAGCCAGTGCACTCAGGAAGCGATCTTCTGCCGCCACGTGAACAATGTTCAGGCCGAAGTGGTCACCAAACATTTCCAGCACCTGGTCTGCTTCATTCAGACGCAGCAAGCCGTTGTCGACGAATACACAGGTCAGGCGCTTGCCAATGGCACGGTGCAACAACATCGCCGTCACGGAAGAGTCAACGCCGCCTGACAGGCCGAGGATCACGTGATCTTCACCCACCTGCTCGCGAATGCGTTCAACCGCATCTTCAATGATGGTTGCCGGGGTCCACAACGCTTCACACTGACAGATATCCAGAACGAAACGCTCCAGCATGCGCTGGCCCTGACGGGTATGAGTCACTTCCGGGTGGAACTGCACGCCGTAGAAGCGTTTTTCTTCGTTGGCCATAATGGCAAACGGGCAGGTATCGGTGCTGGCAACGGTCACGAAGTCAGACGGGATAGCGGTCACTTTGTCGCCGTGGCTCATCCACACGTCCAGCAGCGGTTTGCCTGCTGGGCTCAGCGCGTCTTCGATATCGCGAACCAGCGCGCTGTCGGTGGTGATTTCCACCTGCGCATAGCCGAACTCGCGCTCGTTGGAACCTTCTACCTGGCCACCCAACTGCATTGCCATGGTCTGCATGCCGTAGCATACGCCCAGCACAGGCACGCCTGCGGTGAACACGTATTCTGGTGCGCGTGGGCTGTTGGCTTCGGTGGTGCTTTCCGGGCCGCCGGACAGGATGATGCCGCTTGGATTGAATTCGCGGATTTGCTCTTCGCTAACGTCCCAGGCCCACAGCTCGCAGTAAACGCCGATTTCGCGCACGCGGCGTGCGACCAGTTGAGTGTATTGCGAACCAAAGTCCAGAATCAGGATGCGATGCTTATGGATATTTTTTGTCATGTGAGGCGAATTCCAGCAACAGAGAAAAAGGAAAATCTAAATCGTTAGGACGGTTTCAGTCGGCGAGGCCAAACGGTTGATTGTCGCCCGCAGCACCGCATGCGCAGTTGACATAAAGTCAATGAGCAATGCGAGCAGCGGACGGCAAACAAATACGCCGGCCGCAGCCCCTGAAATTAACCCATGCGGTAGTTCGGTGACTCTTTGGTGATGGTCACGTCATGCACGTGGCTTTCCTGAATGCCGGCACCGCTGATGCGCACAAATTCAGCCTTGGTGCGCAGATCGTCGATGGTGGCGCAGCCGGTCAGGCCCATACAAGAGCGCAGACCGCCCATTTGCTGGTGAACAATGGCTTTCAACATGCCTTTGTATGCCACGCGGCCTTCGATACCTTCCGGCACCAGTTTGTCCGCCGCGTTATCGGTCTGGAAGTAACGGTCAGAAGAGCCTTTGGACATCGCCCCCAGTGAACCCATCCCACGGTAGGATTTGAACGAACGGCCTTGATACAGCTCGATTTCGCCTGGAGATTCTTCGGTACCCGCCAGCATGGAGCCGACCATGACGCAAGAAGCACCCGCCGCGATGGCTTTGGCAATGTCACCGGAGAAACGGATACCGCCGTCGGCGATAACTGGGATGCCGGTGCCTTCCAGCGCTTCAACCGCGTCAGCGATAGCGGTGATCTGCGGAACGCCTACGCCGGTTACGATACGGGTGGTACAGATAGAGCCCGGGCCGATACCCACTTTAACTGCGCTAACACCGGCATCCGCCAACGCTTTAGCGCCGGAAGCGGTCGCGACGTTACCGCCAACGATCTGCAGATCAGGGTATTTTGCACGGGTTTCGCGAATGCGCTGCAATACGCCTTCGGAATGGCCATGGGAGGAGTCAATCAGCAGGACGTCAACACCGGCAGCAACCAGCGCATCAACCCGCTCTTCGTTACCGGCACCGGCGCCAACCGCGGCACCTACGCGCAGGCGGCCATGCTCGTCTTTACAGGCGTTTGGCTTACGTTCTGCTTTTTGGAAGTCTTTTACGGTGATCATGCCCAGCAGGTGGAACTGGTCATCCACGACCAACGCTTTCTCAACGCGCTTTTCGTGCATTTTCTGCAGTACAACTTCACGCGCTTCGCCTTCTTTCACCGTAACCAAGCGCTCTTTTGGCGTCATCACGGCGGTAACAGGCTGGTTCAGATCGGTCACGAAGCGAACGTCACGGCCGGTAATGATACCAACCAGTTCGTTTTCTTCGGTCACGACCGGGTAACCGGCAAAGCCGTTACGCGCGGTCAGCTCTTTCACTTCTTTCAGGGTGGTGGCAGGCGTTACGGACTGTGGATCGGTAACCACGCCGCTCTCATGTTTTTTCACGCGGCGGACTTCTTCAGCCTGACGCTCGATGGACATGTTCTTGTGAATGAAGCCCAGACCGCCTTCCTGTGCCAGCGCAATGGCCAGACCGGACTCGGTTACGGTATCCATGGCTGCGGACAGCATAGGGATGTTCAGGCGGATAGTTTTGGTCAATTGGGTGCCGAGCTCAGCGGTATTAGGCAGAACCGTAGAGTGAGCTGGAACCAGGAGAACGTCGTCGAACGTTAGTGCTTCTTTTGCGATACGTAGCATGGGCAATATCTCACCAGAGTGGGCTGTGAAAAAGATAAAATATTGCCGCGGCATTATACAGAGCGTAATCGGTTGCCTCCAGCACTTTCTCACAAAAACTCTTGATTACCTTTTTCAGCCATGTAGTATCGACCAATTAAGTGCTTGTTTTGAAATTTGATCTGGGTCACATGTCGCTACCTGTTTCGCCGTCTATTTTTACCGTAAGCCGCCTAAATCAGACGGTTCGACAGCTGCTGGAAATGGAAATGGGCCAGATTTGGCTCTCCGCCGAGATCTCCAACTTCTCCCAGCCGTCTTCCGGCCACTGGTATTTCACGCTGAAAGACGACCGCGCGCAGGTACGTTGTGCCATGTTCCGCAACAGCAACCGCCGCACCACTTTCCGTCCACAAAATGGCCAGCAGGTTCTGGTTCGTGCCAGCATCACGCTGTATGAACCGCGGGGCGACTATCAGCTTATTGCCGAAAGCATGCAGCCTGCCGGCGACGGCCTGTTGCAACAACAGTTCGAACAGTTGAAAGCACGCCTGAGCGCTGAAGGGTTATTCGATCAGCAGTTCAAACAGCCTCTGCCCAGCCCGGCCAAGCGCGTCGGGGTGATCACCTCCGCCAGCGGTGCGGCGCTGCACGATGTGCTGCAGGTACTGCAACGTCGAGATCCTTCACTGCCTATCGTTATTTACCCGACGTCAGTGCAGGGTGCAGAAGCGCCCTTGCAGATAGTGCGCGCCATCGAAATGGCCAACCGCCGCGACGAATGTGACGTGTTGATCGTCGGCCGTGGTGGCGGTTCGCTGGAAGATCTGTGGAGTTTCAACGACGAACGTGTGGCACGCGCGATTTTCGCCAGCCGTATTCCGATCGTCAGCGCCGTCGGCCATGAAACCGACGTCACCATTGCCGATTTTGTCGCTGACCTGCGTGCGCCAACCCCTTCTGCCGCCGCCGAACTGGTCAGCCGCAATCAGTTGGAGCTGCTGCGCCAATTGCAGGCCCAGCAGCAGCGTATGGAAATGGCGATGGATTACTATCTGGCGCAGCGCCAGCAGCAGTTCACCCGCATCAACCACCGTTTGCAGCAACAGCATCCGCACCTGCGTCTGGCGCGTCAGCAAACGTTGTTGTTCAAACTGCAACGCCGGTTAGAAGAGGGTATGCAGAACCAACTGCGTCTGTCCTCACGCCGCAGCGAACGCGCGCAACAGCGCCTGGCGCAAATGCAACCGCAGGCACGCATTCACCGCTACCAGCAGCGCGTACAACAGCAGGAGTACCGTTTGCAACAGGCCCTGGATCGCCAGCTCAACGCCTGGCGCCAGCGCTTTGGCGTGGCCTGCAGCCAGCTTGAGGCGGTCAGCCCGCTGGCCACGCTGGCGCGTGGCTACAGCGTAACGCAAACTCCGCGCGGCGAACTGCTAAAAACCACCCAGCAGGCGCAGGTGGGGGAATTGCTGAAAACCCGTCTGCAGGATGGCTGGGTGGAAAGTGAGGTGAAAACCGTCATCGTCGCCAAGAAGCCGCGCAAGAAGCGCGCAGTTAGTTAAGCCTGACTGGCATTTTTTTATCCCATCTCTGTGCGTCTCGTGCAGGAAGCAGTGCCGTAAATACACCGAATTTCTCTGCTGCCGCAATGAGCGGCAGCCGGTGATGCGTGCCAGTGTCAACATCCGAATTTGCAGCCACCGGGCACCTTATCCTCTTCGTTTGATATTGCGTGATGAAAGGCAGTGAAAATAGTGAGATGAGCAGGGTGTTGGCCGCCCTTGAAGACGCCGAACGCAGGCGCGGCGCATAGGCGAAACCGCCATGGACGGCGGTTTCAGGCGAGACAGGCAGGGACGCCTGTCGTAGCCGGCCGTGATGCGACGTGACGAAGGGAGGGAAGTTGGCGCAGCCAACCGTCTGACAGGGCAAAGGCGCGGGTTGCAAGGGCCGCGCCTACGGCCCTTGCTCGGTCGAGGCGCGTGAGCCTCAGGGTGCATATCACCTTTATCGACCGAAAACGTCACTAATACCTGTATACCTGCAGAAAAACGCTAACTGACCAGCATTACGCAAGAAGCGCGCAGCCCAATAACCGCCCTATTCCAACGTAAAACTGTCGCCCGGTACACCGTTGATCCACAGCTCGCGCGTTTCTCCGGCAGGCAAACTGAAGGTCAAAGTGCGCCATGCCGGTTTGAACCGCCCTTCGGTGGTGATGTTCAGCATGATGCGTTGATTGTCACTGAGCATCTCCCAGCGCAGCCACAGCGCGTCGCCCCGCTGCCAGCCATAACTTTCCCCGTCATCTTCAAATAACAGCCCTGAAGTGCTGCCACAGCCTTTTAGCGGATACAGTTTAAGCTCACGTCGATCGTCTGCCTCCACGTCAACATGCGCCAACCGGAATGACAGCGGCAATGCCGCGCCAGCACGGACCAGCAACGGCAAACGTTCCAGCGGGGCTTCCAACACCACCGTCTGGCCGCCAGTGAACCATTGGCCGCTGTAAAAGCAATACCAGCCATCGTCGTTATCCGGCAGATAAACCGGTCGCTGACGCTGCCCCTGCTCCACGACGCTAGCCACCAGCAGATCGCGGCCAATCATAAAGTCATCGGTTTCTTTCAGCGTCTGTTCATCATGCTCATGGTCCAGGAAGGTCGGGCGCAGCATCGGTTCGTCATCCGCGCTGGCCTGCCACAGCAGCGTGTAGAAATACGGCATCAATCGGTAACGCAGGTTGATCGCCTCGCGCACCGCCGGGGTGGCAGCCGGGTACATCCAGGGTTCGTTAACCGTGGCGTCGTCGTTCCAGGAGTGAATGGTGAAACGCGGATGCATCACGCCGTTTTGTACCCAACGCACCAAGAGTTCGGCGTCCGGCTTGTCGCCAGAGAAACCGCCAACGTCGTGCCCCAGGTTATACAGCCCGGACAGGCTCATCCCCAATCCCATGCGTATGTTATAACGCAAGGTCTGCCAACTGGTGCGGTTGTCGCCGCTCCAGGTCTGTACATAGCGCTGCATGCCTGCACAGCCGGAGCGTGAGATCAGGTAGGGGCGCAGCGTGGGGGCAAAGCGCTGCTGAGCCTCCATCGACGCGCGCATCATCAGCAACGGCATCACCGGCCGAATATGCTTGATGGCAATCGGTCGGCCGAAACCCTGGCAACGTGCTTCCCCGTCCCACACTTCGTATTCGTTATTGTCATTCCAGGTGGCATCGATCCCCATCTCCAGCAACTGCTGCGTCACGCCCTGCTGCCACCAGTGCACCGCCGCCGGGTTAGTGAAGTCGAGGTGTGACCCCTCATCATCCCAAAAACTGGAGCGCTCCGGCCGATCGTATTCAGAATCGCGAATAAACAACCCCTGCTCTGCCACCTGCTGATACTGCGGGTGATCCTGCAACAGGCACGGCTTGATGTTAGCTGCCAGTTTTAACCCGGCGTCGTGGAACGCCTGGCTCAGTAGCTTCGGCTGCGGCACCTTGTCGTAGTTCCAGTTGAACACGTAGCGCTTGTTGCCGATCGAGGTGTAGCCCGAAGACAGTTGGAACGAGTCGCAGGGAATATCGTGCTGCTTGCACAAGGCGATGAACTGCTGCAACTGCTGCTGGGCGTCCGGCGCATCGGTGTAGTGCATGGTGGAACCGCTGTAGCCCAGACTCCATTTCGGCCCGAAGTGGCTTTTCCCCGTCAGGCGCACAAATGCCTTGGTCACATCCAACACCCTTGGCCCGAGGAACAGGTAATAATCCAGATCCCCCGCTTCGGCCTGGTAACGACGATAAGCCAGATGGTAGTTGTCTATCTCGTTGCCCAGATCCAGCCAGCAGCTGCTCAGATTGTCGTAAAACAACCCAAAGCTGGCCTCTTCACCACGGGTGATGGTGAACGGAATATGCTTGTACAGCGGATCCGTACTGGCTGCGTTATACCCCATCGCGTCCAGGTTGCGCATTTCAAAACGGCGTCCACTGCGCTCCAGGTCTCCGGCCTTTTCACCCAAGCCATAGTAACGCTCGCGGGCATAGCGGCGCTGATAATGAGCCACGCCGTCACCCTGTGGATTAAGCAGGTAAGCGCTGGTGGGGCGATCGGCCGCCAATGGCCGCCATTCTCCGGCGGCGTTGCAATGTTCCCACTCCAGCCACAGCGGCTGATGTACGGTAACGCGTAACATTGGCGTTGCCACGACCAAACGATCGCCTTGCTGCTGCATCTGATAACCCGGCAAGCCGAAACCCGCCACGCTTAACCGATCGCGCCCTTCCCACGGCACATCATTTTCCGGCGCAATGCTCCAGGTACGATCCAGTGCCAGCTCCCCGTTGCGTTTGATCAACACGCGAAACAGGTTGTTTTCCAGCACGTACAGGCAAAATAAGTGGCGCTCGTCGACCAACAACTCAATGCGATCGGTGTACTGACCCGCCAACGTCCAATTCTTTAAGGTTTTCATAGGCATCCAACTTAGCTATTACGTGTTTTTTTGCCGCCGCGTTCGGCGATCAAAGCAATCAGGAACAGGGCGCCTATCAGGTCGAAGAAGCCCATGGCGATAAACAGCGGATTGAAGCCGACAGTATCGGAGACGGCACCAATCAGCAGTGTGAACAGGAAGCTGGCGATCCAGGCGCTGGAGCCGCGCATGCCGTTGACGGTCGCCATCTGGTTTTTATCGAACGACTCCACCACCAACGCACTGAGCATGCAGGAGATCACCTGATGGCCGAAACCGCCGATCGAGATCAGGGCGATCGCCACGTAGGGATCTTTAGTGATCGCGACAAACGCCAGCGAAACCATCATAAATGCGCCAGTGACCGAGCTGGCAACCACCGAGTTGACCCGGCTACAGCCGAACCATTTGCGGTACAGCGTCGTGAGATAACCACTGGCAACGCTGCCGATATCCGCCGCCAGAAATGGCAACCAGGCAAACATGGCGATGTGTTTTAAGTCCATGCCGCGTTCAGTGGCCAGGTAGAGCGGCACCCAAAAACTGAACACCGCCCAAGCGGGTTCGGCGAGAAAGGCTGGTATAGCGATGCCGTAAAACTTCTTGTTACGGCACAAAATGGCCAGAGACTTGAAGAAGGGTAATCTGGGTAACACGGGCTCGTTATCTTCGCGGATCAGATCCAGCTCCTGCTGGCTCAAATTGGGATGTTGTTGCGGTGAGTGGTAGAACAGCCACCACAGCACCACCCAGATCAGCGCCAACGCGCCAGAGAACAAAAAGGCCCCCTGCCAACCAAAAGAAACGTGAGCGATCACGATGATCGGCGGTGCCAACATGGCACCAATAGAAAAACCGACCCCCGCCCAACCGGCGGCAATTGGCCGTTCCTTTTTGGGGAACCAATCAGAAATCGCTTTGGCGTTAGCAGGTGTCGCCGCCGCCTCCGCGCCGCCCATAAAGAACCGCAAGATAGCCAACTGCACCCAGGTACCCGCCCCGGCATGCATCATGCAGACCACTGCCCAGATACTGGCGCAGATTAAAAAGCCCATTTTCAGGCCGATCACGTCGATCAACCAGCCACAAATGGGTTGAAACACCGTATAGGCCAATTGGAAAGACGCAACGACCCAGGAGTATTGCTCGGTGGTCATATTCAGACTGGTTTTCAACTCTGGTGCCAGAATACCCAGCGAGTTGCGGGTGATGTAGTTAACCGTTACACCCAGTAAAAATAGCGCCAGCATCCACCAGCGCAGAGATTTAAATTTGCGCCGACCGCTCGCCACGGCCGTCTGATTAATTTCCACACTCATCTGTCTGCTCTCCACAACGGCTGCCCGGTGAAACAGCGCGTTTTTTGGTAGGGTACGTTTTGGTATTGAAGGTATGGATCGGTGAAAACGGCGTTGCACTTCAGAAAGACGGGTGCACCATGATCACAACCACATGATTTATTTTCATTTTATTTATAATTCAGTCGGGTAATTGGACTGATAAATCTATAAAGTTGGCATACCAATTCAGACTATCTAGCAGAGAACGAGAGCGAAACGTAGTTTTTTGCAAAAATTTTCATGCATAGGCTGAAAGATCGCCATAATGGCGAGAGAAACCTGACAGTACGCTGAAAAAACACTGTGAAAATATTTTCACAGCTAAATTTGAAGGAGATCACAGAATGAACGGAAAGCTGAAAATACAGGAAATCGCCCATCAAACGGGGCTATCGATCAGCACCGTTTCACGCGTACTCGCGGGCAAATCCAACACCAGCGCCGAGGCCCGCCAGAAGGTGCTGGCCTGCGCGCAACAAAATGGCATCCTGCAAGGGATATCCAGCGGGCGACTGATGCTGAACAGCGTCATGGTCTTTGCCCCACAACGTGCTTTTGACGTTCGTACAGACATCTTTTACTACAAGGTGATCCAGGGGATCACCGCCGCATTGGCGGAACATGAGGTGCGTATCCGCTATTGCGGGCTCGAAGAATTGCACAGCGACGGCGCACTGTTTTTGGAAAAAATGAGCGATCCGCAGACACAAGCCGCGCTGATTATCGGCATCGATGATGAACACATTCATCAATTGGCCGCCGACCTGAACAAACCCTGCGTCTTGATTAACTGCACAGACCGCCAAATGCGGCTCGATAGCGTCTCACCCGACCATCAACTGATTGGGGAATTTTCTGCCAACTATCTGATCCAGCAGGGACACAGCCATATTCTTAACCTGCAATGCCTGCGCCGACACACCATGGAGCTGCGGCTGACAGGCATTAAGCACGCCTTCGCGCGGCATAATATCGCCTTTGATGATGGGCGCCATCTGGTGACAACTTCTGGTTTTGGCAGCGAAGAGGCTGAACAAGCGCTTACCACCTTTATCAACCGGGTCAGCGACCGTTCGCAGCTACCCACAGCCATTCTCGCCGGCGGCGATTACATGGCCGTTGGCGCAGTCAAGGCACTCAACACATTGCAGTTGAGCGTGCCAGGCGATATTTCGGTAATGAGCACCGATGGTTTTAATCTGGCAGAGATTCACGACGTTCCCCTCACCTCGGTACATGTACCACGCGACGAACTGGGCTATGAGGCCATTCAGCTACTCCAGCGCCGCATGCTGCGGGCCGATGCACCACCGTGCAACCTGCTGCTGCACGGCAAGCTGGCGGTACGCGCGTCGGTCAAACGCATCAGTGCCCATAAAACCAGCCCGGCGGTGAGCACTCACGATCACCGCCTTTACGATGTCTGAACTACACTTAGTGGCAGAATCTTTATAGATACCCTATAGCTTTCACGCGACAGCCCGGCGATCAGCTCGCTTATCTTCATATTTTAATGTTGGGGCGCTGTATGCTGCCCCCACACTCATCAGGGCGAATTTATTCGCCCCCAACAGTAACTGGGGCGACAAATCTGTCGGGAACAGATGTAAACGCAGTCGCTAGAAAGACAACCGGGAATTCTTTTGCCTAAGGAGAGCCAATATGCCAAGCCTGACAGCGCGATCGGTCATCCCCCCCTATATGTTGCGACGCATCATTGAACACGGCAGCCTGCCGCAGCGCGACTGCGCATTGCACACCCTGAACCATGTCCAGAGCCTGTTCGGTAACAAGCCGCTGCGCGCACCCGGTGCGAAAACCTCCCGCGCCGGCGTCGTCATCCGCGATATTTTTGATGCCGAAAACGGCACTCAACTGCCCGGCAAACAGGTGCGTAATGAGGGCCAGGCCAGTAATCATGACGTGGCGGTGGACGAAGCCTATGACTATCTGGGTGTCACCTACGATTTCTTCTGGCAAGCATTCAAGCGCAACTCGTTGGACAATAAGGGACTGCCGCTGACCGGTAGTGTGCATTACGGTAAGGAATACCAGAACGCCTTTTGGAACGGCCAGCAGATGGTCTTCGGCGACGGTGACGGGGAGATCTTTAACCGCTTTACCATCGCCATCGACGTGGTTGGCCACGAACTGGCGCACGGTGTGACTGAAAGCGAAGCCGGGTTGATTTACTTCCAGCAGGCCGGCGCGCTGAATGAGTCTCTGTCTGACGTGTTCGGCTCCCTGGTCAAACAGTTCCATCTGCAGCAAACTGCTGACAAAGCCGACTGGCTGATTGGCGAGGGGCTGTTGGCAAAAGGCATCAACGGTAAAGGCCTGCGTTCAATGTCGGCACCTGGCACCGCGTATGACGATCCACTGCTGGGGAAAGATCCGCAGCCGGCCAGCATGAAAGACTATATCCAGACCAAAGAAGATAACGGCGGCGTCCACCTTAATTCCGGCATTCCCAATCGTGCTTTTTATCTGGCGGCAACCGCCCTGGGGGGTTTTGCCTGGGAGAAAGCCGGTTATATCTGGTATGACACGCTTTGCGATAAGGCACTGCCGCAGGACGCTGACTTCGCCACCTTTGCGCGTACCACGGTGAAACAGGCTAAACAGCGCTTCGACAGCACGGTTGCGGACAAGGTACAGCAGGCTTGGCACCAGGTAGGAGTGGAAGAGTGAAACCTTTACCGGCGCTCAATCAGGACACCGTCATTGAGCTGGCGCGTGAAGGCGGCTTTGCCTTTATTCCCAAATTGGCAGGCCAGCGGCGCATTGCGCTGGCCGACATTACGCCGGAACAACGGCAGCGCCTAAACCAGTTGTTGAACCAGACGCTGCCCTACGCACAAGAAGAAGGCAAACCGGATTCGCCCGGCTGCGGTGACCAACGTTATTTTCGCGTGCAGATAAACTATTACAGCCAAACGCTGAGCAGCGAAATCGTGTTGTTGATTCCTGAAACCAACGCCCCACAGGCGCTGGTCGATCTGTGGAAGACCGGACAAGTGGATGAGTGAATACTTACAACGGCTGATAACTGAATAACACCCGCTTTTTGGATATCAGCCCGTGGCCGTTCTGGCACAGGTAGTCCACCGCACCGCAGGCCTTCAGCTCTTGCAACGGCTGCCTACAATCCGGGCAAGTGGCCAACTGCTGATAGTCGCTGTTACAGGCGGCGCAATGGTAGTGACCCTTCACCCACTCCATCGTTTGATCGCATTGCGGACAGTGCGCTTCCATAAAAACTCCCGAAGCCTAATCAATAGGCGTCATTGTCGCAGCCAATTTGAGTGCGGGCAGCCCGTCGCGAGCGCTACCGCAATCCCAGAGTGGCCATTAAAATAGCCTGGTGTGCAGGCGTTAGATCACGCCCCATGAGCGTAAGAAGTATATCCCCAGCGCGGTGGTGAAAAACGAACCCACCGTGGTGATGGCGATAATGTTTGCTGCCAGGGTCGCGTTGCCACCCATAGCGCGCGTCATCACATAACTGCCGGAGGCGGTTGGCGTGGCCGAGAAAAGGAAAATAATCCCTAACGCCGCGCCGTGAAAACCGCACAACCAACCGCCGAGGGTCATCAGCATGGGCACCACGAACAGCTTGGCCGATGAAGACAGCGCCGCCACATTGGAAGAACGGAACATGGCGCGTAGATCAAGACTGGCACCGGTACACAGCAACGCCAGCGGCAGCGACAGTGCAGAGATATAACTGCCGGTCTGCTTGATCACTGGCGGAATACCCAAGCCCGTCTGCGCATACACCAGACCGCACACCAAACCGATGATTAACGGGTTAGTCACTATGCTGCGCAACAGCGATAAGCGGCTGATGCGCTTGCCCTGCCCGCCTTGTAAGCTGCGCGTCAGCGTAATCACAGACAGTACGTTGAACAGGATCACCGTCACCGTCAGGTATAGCGAGCCCAGCGCGATCCCTTCGCTGCCATAGGCCGTCATGGCGTATGCCAATCCAACAATGGCAGTATTGGCGCGGAAGCCACCTTGCACGAACACACCCCGTTCGCGCGGCTCCTTAACCAACCACACCGCCGCCATCTCCAGTAACAAGAAAGTGGCCAAGGTCCCAACCGCGCCAAAGATCACCAGCGGCAGGTTGCCCAACAATTGCGGGTGGTTGGTGGCGATACTAAAGAACAGCAGGCAGGGCAACGCCAAATTGAACACCAACCTGGTAGCACCGTCGATAAAGCGATCGTCCATCAAACGCCAATGGCGTAACAGTATGCCCAACAACATCATTAAGAGATTCGGTACGGTGACGTTGAATGCAAAACTCCAGGTTTCCCAGGACATGGCGTTCCTTCAGCTGATGGCGATAATCTACGGATAATAAAACGATTTCAGACCAATAAAAAAGGGGCGCGGTATCACTACCGCGCCCCTCATACTGATTATTTGCTTTTCTTCAGGTGGCTCATCAAGCGTTTACGCTTGCGCATCTGGTTCGGCGTCAGCAGGTTACGCTTGCCGGCAAACGGGTTCTCACCCTCTTTGAACTGGATGCGGATTGGCGTACCCATCACCTTCAAAGAACGACGGAAGTAGTTCATCAGGTAACGTTTGTACGAATCGGACAGATCCGTCACCTGGTTGCCGTGGATCACGACAATCGGTGGGTTATAACCACCGGCGTGCGCATATTTCAGCTTCACGCGGCGGCCACGCACCAGCGGTGGCTGGTGATCGTCGGCAGCCATCTGCATGATTTTGGTCAGCATTGAGGTGTTCACGCGACGGGTCGCACACTCGTAGGCTTCCAGTATCGATACGAACAGGTTGCCAACACCGCTACCGTGCAGCGCAGAAATGAAGTGAATACGGGCGAAATCAACAAAGCCCAGGCGTAGATCAAGCATCTCTTTCACGTGATCACGATCTTCCTCGCTCATGCCGTCCCACTTGTTGACCGCAATCACCAGTGAGCGCCCACTATTGAGGATAAAGCCAAGCAGCGAGAGATCCTGATCGGAGATGCCTTCGCGTGCATCCACCACCAGCAATACCACGTTAGCGTCTTCGATCGCTTGCAGGGTTTTGATGACTGAGAATTTCTCTACGGTTTCCGTTACCTTGCCGCGTTTGCGCACCCCGGCGGTGTCGATCAACACGTATTCGCGTTCGTCGCGTACCATCGGGATATAAATGCTGTCACGAGTGGTGCCCGGCATGTCGTACACCACAACACGTTCCTCGCCGAGGATACGGTTAGTCAGTGTGGACTTACCCACGTTAGGGCGGCCAACGATAGCCAGTTTGATCGGCAAATCTTGCGGGTTGAAGTCGTCTTCCGGCTCTTCTTCGTCTGCTGGTATTTCACCTTCTTGCTCAGCCCAATAAGCGGCGTTAGCCTCTTCTTCAGTCAGCTCAACTTCTTCCGGCTTTTCACCAACAAACGGCACCAGCACGTGTTCGATCAACTGCGCGACACCACGGCCGTGGGAAGCGGCGATCGCATGCACATCACCCAGGCCCAGCGAGTAGAAATCGGCGGTGGCCATGTCAGGATCCATACCGTCGGTTTTGTTCGCGACCAGGAAGGTGGCCTTCTGGCGGTTACGTAAGTGCTGGGCAATGCCGAGATCGGCAGGCATCAGACCGGCGCGGGCATCGACCATGAACAGCACGATGTCTGCTTCTTCGATCGCCAACAGCGACTGACCGGCCATGCGTGTTTCAACGCCGTCTTCGGTACCGTCAATACCGCCGGTATCGACGATGATAAATTCATTACCCTCAACTTCTGCACGACCATACTTGCGGTCTCGCGTTAGCCCGGGGAAATCCGCCACCAGCGCATCGCGCGTATGTGTTAAACGGTTAAACAAGGTGGATTTACCCACATTCGGGCGCCCAACTAGCGCGACGACAGGTATCATTGTGAAGCCTCATTACTTAATAATCAATGCGTTACTGCACTATGGATAGACACCAAGAGTGCAGCTTATAAAATACGAAACGGCCCCTGAACCCTCAGGAGCCGTTTTCCCCTTTATCTTTCGTGTCGCAGCGGCGTTGACTGCACCCCGAAATTTTGGGTACTGAAAAGGTTGCGACGATCGGCGTTATCGGGTGAAAGCGTAAACTTTTCCGCCCTTCGCCTGGATGACCAGCTTATCGCCAGCGACCATCGGTGCAGACAGGAAGCCGGAGCTGTCCACTTCCTGCTGAGCAACAAAACGGCCGTCCGTGGTGTTGATCCAGTGCAAGTAACCTTCAGAGTCACCCGTCACCAGGAAACCATTATACATGACTGGCGGGGTCAGGTTGCGGTGCAGCAAATCGCTCTGCGTCCACACGGTCACGCCGCCTTCGGTGCTCAACGCCACTACGCGGTCGTTTTGATCCACCAGGTAGATGCGACCGGCATCAACGATGAAATCGTTCACGGAGCCCAGTTCACGCTTCCACATGATCTGACCGGAACGCAGATCCAACGCCGTCAGGTTACCATTGTAACCTAATGCGTAGACAACGCCTTCAACAATCACCGGCGTCGTGTCGACATCGTTCAAACGATCGATTTCAGTCGCGCCGCTCGGTTGAGAAATACGTTGCTGCCAGATCAACTGGCCCTGCTGCATCAGCACTGCGCTGACGCGGCCGTTATCACCGCCAACAATGGCTGCGCCAAAGGCAACGGCCGGTGCAGACTCACCACGCAGTGACAGCGAAGGCATATCCAGATTAACTGTCCACTTCACCGCACCGTCAGATTCGTTCAGCGCCTGCAGCAAACCGTTCGAGGTGTGGATCAGTACCATACCGTCACTGATCACCGGACGCGAAATCGCTTCACCGGCAACCTTGGTCTGCCACGCCACTTTACCGTCTGCGGTATTGAGTGCGTAAACGACGGCTTTCTCACTGCCAACATAGACTTTGTCGCCGGCTACCGCCATGCCACCTGACAGCAGCGCCGGCAGGTTGCTGGACAAGAAACCGGTTTTCTCAGAGAGATCGACCTTCCACTTTTCATTACCACTGTCCGCGTCCAGCGCTTTCACGATGCCATGGCGATCGGCGGCATAAATAGTGTTGTCCTGGAAAGCGGGACGCAGGTGAGAATAAAACTCACCAATACCATCACCCACCGAGGTGCTCCACGCTTTGCTTGGCGTGAACTGATTTTCAACTTTCGGCAGCGGCGACATGGTAACCACGTCTTCTTCACTGTTAAACAGTGAGCAACCACTCAGCAAGGCAACGGAAACCAGTCCGACCAAGAGTGTTTTACGCAATTGCATGGGAATTCCCCTTAGCTGGACAAGTTATTCAATTTCATGCGCAGCAGAACCTGCAGCGCCTGAGAAGCGTTAGACTCAATGCCTTTACTGTAAGCCTCGCGTGCACCTTTGGTGTCACCTTTAGCCAACAGCACGTCGCCGCGCGTATCTTGCGCCATCGCCGCCCAGCCTTCGCCTTTCACGCCATCCAGCGTTTTCAGCGCGTCATCCAGCTTTTTCTCCTGCATCTGAACACGAGCCAGACGCAGATTGATTATCGCAAGCAGGTTTTCGTCTTTGGTCTGACCTTGAGCCAGCACCAGTTGTTGATCCGCTTTGGCAAAGTCATTCTGCTCAACAAAATGCTTCGCCAGCTCCAGCGAGGCCAGCACGCCGTAGCTGTTGCTGTTGGCCTGAGCAAACTTCTGCGCAGCGGCCACGTCGTCCGGCTTACCGTCAGCCAGACGATCGCTGGCTTCCTGATAGGATTGGGACGCAACCATCATGTTGGCATTTTCGTGGCTCTGCCAGTAACGCCAGCCGACCAGGGCACCAATTCCGAGCACCACGCCCACTGCCAGCGCTTTGCCATTTTCGGCAAAGAACCGACGCACGGCGTCGACTTGTTCGTTTTCAGTGGTATAGACTTCCACGGTGTCCTTCTCCTTAACCTAACATCAAAGCCAGGCGCGCAGCGACTTCGCTTTGCGCCAGCGTTTCTTGTTCACCACTGCGCAGGTCTTTGACGACAACCTGCTGGGCCGCGACTTCGTTCTCGCCCAGGATCAGAGCAATACGCGCGCCCCACTTGTCTGCACGGGTGATCTGCTTCTTAAAGTTGCCGCCACCGTAGTTGGTCATCAGTTTTAGCTGTGGCGCCTCATCACGCACACGTTCAGCCAACTGCATCGCCGCACTTTGGGTACCGGCACCGGAGGAGATCACGTACACGTCAATGGTCGCCGCGGCTTTAAACTCTGGGTTAACTGCCTGAACCAGCAGCACCAAACGCTCCAGGCCCATCGCGAAACCGACAGCCGGCGTTGCACGCCCGCCCAGTTGTTCGACCAGCCCGTCATAACGACCACCGGCACACACCGTACCCTGAGCCCCCAAACTGTTGGTCACCCATTCAAATACGGTACGGTTGTAATAGTCCAGACCACGCACCAGGCGTTCATTGATGGTATATGGGATACCCGCCTGAGCTAAAAGTTCACACAGGCCGTCGAAGTGAGCCTTGGATTCTTCATCCAGGTACTCTGAAAGACGTGGCGCGTCGTTCAACAGCGCCTGCACTTCCGGGTTTTTCGAGTCCAGAACGCGCAGCGGGTTGCTGTACATGCGGCGTTTGCAATCGTCGTCCAGCTTCTCTTGATGCTGTTCCAGGAACGCCACTAAAGCATCACGGTAGTTCGCACGCGCTTCCAGCGAACCAATAGAGTTCAGCTCCAGCTTGACGTGCTCGGAGATACCCAGGGCTTTCCACCAGCGGGCGCTGAGCAAAATCAGCTCGGCGTCGATATCCGGGCCTTGCAGGCCAAACACTTCTGCACCCAATTGATGGAACTGGCGATAACGGCCTTTTTGCGGGCGCTCGTAGCGGAACATCGGACCGACGTACCACAGACGCTGCTCCTGATTGTACAGCAGACCATGTTCAATGCCGGCGCGTACGCAGCCAGCAGTCCCTTCTGGACGCAGCGTCAGGCTTTCGCCGTTGCGATCGTCGAAGGTATACATCTCTTTTTCTACGACGTCGGTCACTTCGCCGATCGCGCGTTTGAATAACGGGGTCTGCTCTACAATCGGCAAGCGGATTTCGCTGTAACCGTAGCCGCTAAGCACCTGTTTCAGGATGCCTTCAATACGCTGCCATAATGCCGTTTCTTCCGGCAGGTAGTCGTTCATGCCGCGAATGGCTTGAATGTTCTTTGCCACGTGAGTTCTCTGTCCGTTGTCTATAAAAATGAACCCGATTATAGGGACTTTGCCGCCCTGTATTCAACGCGAATACAGCGTTCTGCTCCCGGGTTCATAAACAAGCGGGCTAAAAAGCCCGCCGTATCGATATAATGCTTATTTTTCCAGCAAGTTGACCGCGATGCGATTGCTTTCATCCATCATCGACGCCTTGGCGCGGATTTTGGCTTCCAGTTGGTCAATCATCTGTTCGTTGTCAAAGCGTTCTCTCTGACGCACACCGTCTTCGTAGAAGCCGCTCTTTTTATGGCCACCGGTCACACCCAGCGTGGAAACCAACGCTTCGCCCGGGCCATTGACCACACAACCGATAATTGAAATGTCCATCGGGGTGATGATGTCTTCCAGACGCTGTTCCAGCGCGTTCACCGTGCCGATAACGTCAAACTCCTGGCGTGAACAGGTTGGGCACGCGATGAAGTTAATGCCGCGAGCGCGAATACGCAGAGATTTCAGAATGTCGAAACCGACCTTCACTTCTTCTACGGGATCGGCGGCTAATGAAATACGCAGGGTATCGCCAATGCCTTCTGACAGCAGCAGCCCCAAACCGATTGCCGACTTCACTGAGCCACTGCGAGCACCGCCCGCTTCGGTGATGCCCAGATGCAGCGGTTGATCGATGCGTGCGGCCAACAGGCGGTAGGATTGCACGGCCAGGAACACATCGGATGCCTTGACGCTAACTTTAAACTGGTCAAAGTTGAGACGATCGAGGATATCCACGTGACGCATGGCAGATTCGAGCAGCGCTTCCGGCGTAGGTTCGCCGTACTTTTCCTGGATGTCTTTTTCCAGCGAGCCACCATTTACCCCGATACGGATCGGGATATTTTTATCGCGTGCGCAGTCCACGACTGAACGGATACGCGACTCGTTACCGATATTGCCTGGGTTGATGCGCAGGCAGTCAACGCCGTATTCAGCAACTTGCAGCGCAATGCGGTAATCGAAGTGGATATCAGCGACCAGCGGCACGTTAACCTGCTGCTTGATCAGCTTGAACGCCTCAGCGGCATCCATGGTGGGAACTGAAACGCGGACAATATCAACGCCCACACGCTCCAGCGCTTTGATCTGATTAACCGTTGCTTCAACATCGGTGGTACGGGTGTTAGTCATCGATTGCACGGCAATCGGCGCACCATCACCAATAGGCACATTGCCGACGTAAATTCGCGTTGATTTTCGACGGTTGATGGGCGCTTGGTTATGCATTACTTACTCTCCATTGTTGCCCTGACTCAACGACAATGGCCGCGCAATTACTGCGCGGCAACGGTCAGACGAGCAACACGGTTTGACTTAACAAACCGGCTTAAATCAACCGGCTTACCTTGATATTGAATCTGTACTGCGGCCGGTGCGCCGATGGTCAATTTGTACGGCGCGGTGCCTGCCAGGCTCAGCTTGCCGCCATTCTTCTGGCTGCCGCTGTACAGCGTTTTACCGCTAGCATCGGTCACCTGCAGCCAACAATCGGCGGTAAAGTTCATCACCAATGCGTTAGGATCAACAGCCGCTGCAGCCACGCCCGCGTCTGCGGTCGGCAACGGTGAGGCTGGCGTTGCAGGCGTTGTCTCAGGCAGCGTCGTCTGGCTTGGTGAAACGACAGCAGGCTGCTGCGCAGTTGCACCGCCGGTAACGGCCGGAGTCTGTGACGGTTGTGAAACAACGCCGGTATCAACCGGCGTAGAACCATTGTCAGCCAAAGGTGCACTGTTGTCCGCATTGCTGTCGGTCAACGGCACTGATTGGCCTTCACTGTTTTGTGAAAGCTGGGCAGAGGATTGATCAGCCATCGTGACGATCTCTTCCTGCTGGGCCTTGTGGTTTTGCCACCACCAGGCGCCGGTCAGGCCAACCACCACGAACACGATCAACCACGTGAAGCTCATCAACCAACCGTCGCGTTTCTTGCGACGCTTGCCCAATGAGAAGCTCTGCATTGGCGCAACCTTTGCCACCTTCAACGGAGCCTGCTTGGCCAGCATCGGCAGCAGTTCATCCTCTGGCAAACGCACCAGCTTGGCGTAAGAACGGATATAACCGCGCACAAACGTAGAAGCCAAATCTGCGGAAAGATTGTCTTCTTCGATGTCGCGCACGGTAGACATTTTGAGGCACAGGCGTTCTGCAACGGCCTGTTGACTCAACCCGAGTTGTTCACGGGCCTGACGCAGACGTTCGCCTGTCGTCATTGATACGGTTTTATCTTGGGAGGCTTCAGTATTCATTAGCTAAGAACTGCTGGTACTGTTTGGATTGTGGAAAACTTCGCGATAACTGCTTGCCATAGCGTTGCACGCTATCTTGGCGCCCGGCTAACGCGGCGAAACGAATCTGTAACCATAAGCTGTCGGCGCTAGCCGGCAAAACATGTTGATAACTATCCAATAAAAGTTGCGACTGCGCGCGCTTCCCTTCTCCAAATTGCTTTTCTGCCTCCACCAACAGTGGAGTGCCTTTGTCCGGATCGACCTTCAGCGCACGCGTCAACAAGATGCGTGCTTCGTCGTTCTGTCCGGCCTTGAGAAAACAGTAACCTGCGTTTTCCAGGCTGTCGGCAACCTGACCGTAATCCGGTGCTACTGCCGCAGCGCTAAACTGCTGTTGTGCCGGTACATACTGCCCTAAACTGCAAAGAAACGCACCGTAATTATTCAGCACAGTGCCATTGCCCGGCGCAAGTTTGAGCGCCTGCTGATAGCGTTGTTCAGCTGCGACATTCTCGCCAATCTGCTGCTCGTAGAGCGCCATCCCCAATTGGGTCCGGTAATCCTGTGGGGCAGCGTCCGCCGCTTTCTCCAGATTCTGTCGCGCGGCATTTAAATCGCCCTGCTTCAGATATTCCAAACCCAGTTGCAAACGCGTTTGGCCCGCTTCCGGCTGCGCGTTTTTTTCTTCCGGTGCTGAACCGGAACAGCCAGCCAGTAAACCAGCCGCCAGCAACGTACCCCACAGAGTCAGCTTCATGCCTGCATTCATTTCCTTGTCTAATGTTACCTTGGCGTCCATTCGCATAACAGACTGTAAGATAACAAAAAAATCATGCTATAGGATTCAGACCGCACGCACGTTGATAGGTTCCCCGGCCATTTTCTTTTTCAGGGTACGCTTGGTGCGGTCGATCACTTCACCCGCCAATTGCCCGCAGGCGGCATCAATATCATCACCACGGGTTTTACGAACAATAGTCGTAAAGCCGTATTCCATCAACACTTTGGAAAAACGATCCACGCGGCTGTTGGAGCTGCGGCCATAAGGTGCGCCAGGGAACGGGTTCCATGGGATCAGGTTGATCTTGCACGGCGTATCTTTGAGGACTTCCGCCAGTTGGTGAGCGTCGTCAGTGCTGTCGTTGATATGATCCAACATGACATACTCGACCGTCACTCGCCCCTGATTTGCATTGGATTTTTCCAAATAACGGCGGACCGCAGCCAGGAAGGTTTCGATATTGTATTTGCGGTTGATCGGCACGATATCATCGCGGATCTTGTCGTTCGGCGCATGCAGGGAGATCGCCAAAGCAACGTCGATCATATCACCCAATTTATCCAACGCAGGCACCACACCCGAAGTAGACAGGGTCACGCGGCGCTTGGACAGGCCAAAACCGAAGTCGTCCAGCATGATTTCCATCGCCGGAACCACGTTGTTCAGGTTGAGCAATGGCTCGCCCATGCCCATCATCACCACGTTGGTGATCGGGCGTTCGCCGGTGACTTTCAGTGCACCGATGATTTTCGCCGCACGCCACACCTGGCCAATGATTTCGGACACACGCAGGTTACGGTTGAAGCCCTGCTGCGCAGTCGAACAGAATTTGCATTCCAGTGCACAACCCACCTGGGAAGACACACACAGGGTCGCACGGTCGCCGTCCGGGATATACACGGTTTCGACCTGCTGGTCGCCAACTTTGATCGCCCATTTAATGGTGCCATCGGCTGAACGTTGTTCTTCCGCCACTTCAGGTGCGCGGATCTCGGCAACGCTTTGCAATTTATTGCGCAGGACCTTGTTAATGTCGGTCATCTGCTCAAAATCATCGCAGCAATAGTGGTACATCCACTTCATTACCTGATCGGCACGGAAGGGTTTCTCGCCCATTTTGGCGAAGAATTCACGTAATTGCTGACGGTTCAAATCCAGCAGGTTAATTTTGGCCACAGCCGGTGTTTCCGCGTTAACGGATTGAGTAGTCAGCGAATTATTTTCAGACACGATGTGCTCGGACGTGATGGGTTCTAACATAATTGATCTCTGGCCTCGTTGTTACACTTTATGGCGCGAAAGAGTTGAAAGTAAGTGCGTCGTTCAACCCGCATAGATTGCGGAGACGGCGCTAAAAGCGCGCCCCTGACAAGACGACTCATCAGGGGCGCGGCATTGTACAAATTTTAGTAGCAGCTTTCCACGTCTGAAAGGCATTCAAGGCATTTTTATTGTTTCAGCCGGTGAATGCCTTGTTGAGTGGAGACGCTGCAGGCTGCGCCCGTGCCAATCGGGGCGAATATCTTCGCTCCCGCGGCCTGAAGGGCGGCGGCTATATTAACGTGCGCAGATTTCGCTTTCGTTGAAGAAGTAAGCGATTTCACGCTGAGCAGATTCTACTGCGTCAGAACCGTGCACGGCGTTAGCCGTGAAGCTGTCCGCGTAGTCAGCACGCAGGGTGCCAGCCAGTGCGTTGTCTGGGTTGGTTGCGCCCATGATGTCACGGTTGCGCTGTACTGCGTTTTCCGCTTCCAGAACCTGAACCACGATCGGGCCAGAAGTCATGAACTCAACCAGACCATCGAAGAATGGGCGACCTTTGTGCTCAGCGTAGAAGCCTTCTGCTTGCTCGCGAGTCAGACGCAGCATTTTGGATGCGATGATTTTGAAACCTGCGCGCTCAAAACGCGCATAGATTGCGCCGATGTCGTTGTTAGCTACAGCGTTTGGTTTAATGATGGAAAAGGTACGTTCTACAGTCATGATGGCCTCTATAATAACTTCCAAAATAGACCGGTCTGCAAACAGGGTGCCGGCCTTCTCAAGTGGCGCAGATTATATGTGTGCTGTTAACGCTTGCCTACGGGAAAATCAACATTTCATTAAAAAATTATTATCTTCATTCTTCACTTTGCGGCCCAACGCCCAGGTTGCCAAAACCCCGCCTAATCGAGCGTAAATTCACGCAGCGCGACCTGGCCGCTTTCATCCAACACGCTGAGCTGATAGCGGCCCGGTTGTGTCAGTGTCTGCAACAACGACTCCCCTTCCCCGGCTAACTGGCCGTTCAGGAACCACCAACGCTGCCCACTGCCCCCCTGAGCGCTGACCCGCAAATCCAGCGCGTGCTTACCGGGCAAGCGACGCAGCAATGCGCCGTCGCGCACACCCAGCATCAGTAACGGTGGCGCTTCCTGCTGCTGCAACGGCGGGCACTGTGGATCAACCGCCGGTAAACGCTGAGCACGGCGTTCAGCCAAAGGCAGCCAGGGTTCCAATGGCGTGGGCCACAGCGCCAACCGCCGCGGCGTTGCCCCTGGACAATCTGCGGCAACCCGTTGTCCACGCGGGTTTAACCATACCAGCGGTTGGCTGCCCAGAATGCTTTCCTGGCCCGGTGCGGGCAACGTAGGGGGAATAGTTCCGTCAAGGATCCAACTCAGGCGACGCTGGCGACAGTTACTGTCACCCGCGGGGAGCGGTTGACCGCCCGGCCAGCAAATCACCGCACGACTGACGCTGGCAGGGCGTGGATCCACCGGGATCCCTTCGCCACGCTGCCGTAAGGAGGTCAGCAGCAGGTTATTGACCTGATTCAGCAGTGGCACCGCCGTGGCAAAGCCGAACTGCCCGGCGACGGGTGTCCCATCAGGCCGCCCCACCCAAATCCCCAGGGTATAGCGCGCATTGACACCGATGGCCCAGGCATCGCGATACCCGTAACTGGTGCCGGTTTTCCATGCCAGGGGGACAGTGGCGGGCAATGCATCATCCGGCAACGGGCGAGCCTCTCCCGCCAGGATTCGCCGCACAATCCAGGCGGCCCCCGGTGACATCAATTGACGATCAGACAACCCTTGCTGAGGCGTAAAACGCAGCGGTGCCACCCTGCCTTGCCGAGCCAGAGAACTGAACCCGGCGACCAACTGATCCAACCGTGCACCGGCCCCGCCCAAAATCAATGCCAGACTCGGGTCGGCGTGCGCAGGCAGGCGCAGTTCAACGCCTACATTACGCAGGTTGGCAGCAAAGCGTTTCGGCCCATAGGCCTCCAGCAGTTGTACCGCAGGCAGATTAAGCGAACGCGACAGTGCGTCACTGGCGCTGACCGGGCCGTGGAAACCGGTATCAAAATTGCCGGGCCGATAGTCGCCAAAACGGCGTGGCACGTCCTGCAACAACGACTCGGCGTGGATCAGGCCGTCATCCATCGCCAACCCATACAAAAACGGTTTGAGCGTTGATCCCGGCGAACGCCAGGCTGAAACCATATCGACATGACCAAAACGGCTGTTATCGTTCAAGTCTAACGAGCCCAGATAGGCACGCACTTTCATATTGGCGTGATCAACCACCAGCACGCCCACAGAGGTTTTCTCAGGCAATTGGCTCTTCCAGCCGCGCGCCAACTCCTCCAGCCGCCGCTGTAACGTGGCATCCAGCGTGGTGGTGACAACCTGATTGTGGTTGCCCTGTGTCATGCGCCTCGCCAGTAACGGAGCCAATTGCGGCACCTGACGCGGGGCAAGCCACAATGCTTCCTGACGAATTTCAGCCACTTGCTGAGCCGGCCAAACCTGGTAATACGCCAGCCGTTCCAACACTTTGTCACGCGCAGCCTGTGCCCGCTCCGGGTAGCGGTCCGGCCGTAAACGGCTGGGTGCCTGGGGCAGTACCGCCAGCAATGCCGCTTCACCGCGTGTCAGTTCCGAGGGGGGCTTGCCCAGATAAGTCCAACTCGCGGCACCGATGCCCTGCAACGTGCCGCCATAAGGTGCGCGGTTCAGGTAGATTTCGAGGATCTGATCCTTCGACAAATGCCATTCAAGCTGCGCTGTGCGCCACACCTGCCGCATTTTACCGCCCAGCGTACGTGAATGGGGATCAATCAGACGCGCAACCTGCATCGACAAGGTGCTGCCGCCAGAGACAATTTGTCCATTGCGCAAATCCTGCCAGGCCGCACGGGCCAGCGACAAGGGGTTAATACCTGGGTGCTGATAGAACCAACGATCCTCATAGGTCAACAGCGCCTGCAGATAATAGGGCGATACCTGTTGCAGGCTGACCGGATAACGCCATACGCCGTCACTGTCTGCATAACGCCACAATGGCGTGCCGTCTTCCGCGACGACGACGCGCGCCATCTCGGCATCTTTTAAGGGGAGCGGCCACAGCCGGTCCGCCAGCCACAGCAAAGCGGGCAGCAGGAAAATCGCCAGCAACCCGATTGCGCTACGGCGACGTAGAGGGGTGAAAAATCGTTTCATCGATAAGGCATCACTCTCTTACCCCGCCGCCGGAGAAGCTACCGGGGCGGGGCAAAAGGGATTATTGGGCGATATCAAGCCGTTGCGGCGTCGCACCCAGCGCACGCCAGGCAGGAACATACATCGACTCCACCTGCGGTGCTGGCACCAGATAACTGCCCGGCGTCACCGCACGCGCTAAATACAGCAACGTGGTATGACGGTAACCGTCAATATTCACCGCCGCCACATAGCGATCGTCACGGAACTCCTGATGTTTGATGTCGGCCTGCTGCATGTCCTGCAACAGCTCAGTCACGCTGCTGGCGCTTTCACCCAAGCTGGCGCTGCTGTCGCCCAGGTTCTGGTTCTCCAGTTCCAGCCCGGCGGGCAGCAGATCAACCACCAGCGCATCCGGTACCTGGTTATCTGCCCAGACATCCAGGTGTACCAAGATCAATTGGCCACTTTTCAGTTGGGTCAGATCCACCGCTTTGCCGTCAAGCCCAAGGAACTCACGACGAATGTTAAGCACATTGCTTTGCGGCTGTGGTGCTTGCTGCGGATAACCGACCAGATCAACGCGGCTGTACAGCGTACCCTTGCCGGTATTTGTGAGCGGTAATCCGGCGGATAGTTGTTCCGCAGAGAGGTTCTGCGTCAGCGCCTGGCTGCCAGACAGGGTCTTGCCCTGCGCCGTTTGCGCTTGCCATGGCGTTTCCGCACTGCCAATCAGGTTGCGCGCAGCCAGGAATAACGCATTGCTCTCCTGCGTAGACAGATAACGTTCACCGTTAAGCCGCTCTGACAACGTCAGTAAACGCTGGTCACGCTCGGCCGGCAGCAGATTATTTTCGGTCAACAGCGCCAGGATCATCGCATCATCACGCAATGGACTGCCGTAATCTTCCAGCCAGTAATCCTTGGCATTACGCTGCGTAGCCAACCCTTGTTCGATCACCTGATTGGCTCGCGGCATATCCCCCATCAACTTCAGCGCCACGCCAAGTTGCACCAACGGCAGGCCAGAGCGAGCGTCCGCACGGCGTTCGTACAGCTGTCGCAGCGCACCCAGAGGAGCCTGTTGCTGGCGCGCCAGTACCAAACCAGCATAGGCCTGCACAGCAAACCGGGTGTGATCCGGGTACTGAGTGGAAGCAACGTCGATCTGGCTGCGATCCTGCAAATAGCGCTGCAGGCGGTTGTTGGCCGCCGTCAGGGCGTCAGCCGGTACGCTGTAGTTTTGCTCACTGGCGCGGAACAAGAAATCAGTGGCATAAGCCGTCAGCCAAAACTCCTCTTGGCTGTCGCGGTCCCATAAGCCAAAACCGCCGTTATAGCGCTGCATGCTGAGCAGATGCTCGATGCCTGCATCGATACTGCTGCGCCGGCTTTCATCGCTGCCGGATTTGATGCCCAGCGCACTAAGCTGTGCCCGGTTGGTATACAGCGACGGATAAAGCCCACTGGTCGTTTGTTCCAGGCAGCCGTAAGGATAAGCATAAAGCTCGCTGATATAGCGGGCGAGGTTGATTGGAGGACGGCTGGTCAACAACAACTGCCCTTCCGTTGTCGCCTGCACAAGCCCTGCTGCGGCATCTGCCGGTAGACCCCAGCTTTCACCGGCATGAATGACGCTGGCGAACTGGCGGGTTTGTGCCGGATAGGCCGGCCGCACGCCAATCTTCCAGGTATGCTGGTAGTCTTTTAACGTTTCTCCCGGTAGCACCAAACCGCTGACCGTCAGCGACACGTCGCCCTGCCCAAAGCCCGCCAACGCCTGCACAGGAATGTGTAGCGTGGTGCGCTGGCCATTTTCCAGGCTAACCTGTTGCTCCGCGCTCCCCTGCAATGCCACCAACCCACTGGAAGCCAATTTTACCGCCAAGGTTTGCGGTTGCCCGGACAGGTTGCTGACATCCAGCGCCAATTGGGTGGTATCGCCCCCCGCCAGGAAGCGCGGTGTCGCCAATTCGGCCACCACCGGTGCGGCAACAACGGTCTTGCTTTCCGCCTTGCCAAAGTCTTCGTCGCTCCACGCCTGCGCCATCAGGCGTAATTCACCGTTGAAGTCCGGAATCGCGATCTGGATTTCACCTTCACCGTTGGCGTCCAGCTTAACCGGCTGCGCCTGCTGGGCGACAATGGTTACCGCGGTGATCGGCTTTTTCCCGCCACGCGACAATGCATCTTCGTCATCGCCGTCGCCGCCGTAACGCAGGTTAGCCAGACGCCCTTTGCCTTCGATCAGTTGGCCGTAAACATCGTACTGATCGGCACTGTAGCGCTTGCGGCCAAAGAAGGCCTGATACGGATCCGGCGTCACATAGTCAGTGATATTGAGGATGCCGCTGTCCACCGCGGAAAGCAGCACGTTGATTTGTTGCGGCGGTTTACCATTGCTGTGAGCGGCCTTCACTTTTACCGTCAGCATCTGGTTCGGGCGCATACGCTGCGGAGCGTCCAGCGTCAGCGCCAGCTTGCGCCCCTCATCCACCAATGGCAGATGCAACAACCCTACGGCTCGTTTCGGCGTCGACTGCTGTTGTTTATCGCCCGGGCGGATCACCAATGCACTGAGATACAGATCATGGCGTTTCCAGTCTTGGTTGATTGGCACCTCAACATCAATCCCCTTGACAGGTACGTCCAGCTCCTGCCACCACAACGGGCCGTCACTGGATTCCACCAGCAGATACCCCTTACCGGCGGCGGGCGCTTCGATATGCAGTTTCACTTTTTCGCCCGGCTTGTAGGCCGGCTTATCCAACTTCAGCTTCACTTGATCCGGGCGCACTGCGCCACTGCCGTTGGTGTTGTCCTGCCAGCTGTAGCCAGCCCAAAAACGCAGGCTGCTGATCAGATTGCTTTGTGGATCCACCACCTCAATACGATAGGCGCCCCACTCCACAGGGAAGCTGACCTTGGCGCTGCCATTGGCAGCAATATCGATGGTTTGCTCCGCCAACGGCAGATCTTTCTTGTCGTACAACGACTGCCAGCCCTCACCTTCTGACCACTGCCAGTAATAGTCGCGACGTTCACGCACCAAGCGGGCTTTCAATCCATTGACCGCCAGCTTTTCACCGGCAGCATTGGCATAGACGATATCAAAACCGGCCTGGGTATTTTCATCCACCACGGGCTGGGCCTGATAGCTGTTGCTACGATAATCATAAATCTGTTGTTTGTTGAACAATGGCCGAATGCCAGGCAGCGCATCGGCAGGCCAGATCGCCTGCTCGGCGCGGCGGGTTACCGGACGCCCCCCAGACTCCAGCAAGCTGGCCTGCAAGATGGCCTTCAGTGGGGATTTCACCTCTGCCCAGCTGCTGTCTATCGCCACCTGTGCCTTGCCGGCATTATCCAACGCCTGATCGAACTCATCCATATTGCGTGACAGGCTTTCTTCTGTCACCGACCCGAATTCATACCCCGGCAGGCTACTGACCGCTTCACGCTGTGGCCGCAGGAATACCTGCCCTTGCAGGCGATTGCCCGAAGCAGGAGCGCCGTAGAGGTAACGGCCGGTAATATCGAACACCAGCTGCGCGTCAGGACTCAGCGGGGTTTTCTCTGCGGTGATGTCCAGCGCCATACGCTCCGGCAGGAAATCCTCTACCTTAAAGCTGTACAACCGCGGCTGGTTATCGCCCAGATTAAAGCGCAGTGACCAGTTGCCTGTCGGCCCATTTTCGGGGATTTGATATTGGTATTGGTACAGGCCATCCTGCGGCTGCCAGACAAAGCTCCGCGCCACCTGATCGTCCGGCTTGACGATATCCACCTTCACCGGCTGAGCCGGCAAGGGCTTGCCGTCAGCGTCACGCAGCAGGCCATTAACGATCAGTGTTTCACCTGGACGGTATAAATCGCGCGGACCGAAGGCGAAGAACTGCTTGTTGTAACCTTCAGGCCCGGCAATGTCGAACTCAGCCAAATCCAATGCCGGCGTCGACAGATCAATCATGCTGGTCTGGCCCTGCTGGGTAGCCAACAACAAACGCGCCTTACTGCTTTTCGCCAGTTGAGCATGCCCTTGCTTATCGGTGGAACCTTGAGCCAGCGTTTGGCCTTTTTCATCCAACAGGCGCAGTTCAACGGCACCCAATGCGCCGCCGCCGTCCAGCGCCTGGGTGAACACGTCCAGACGGTCGTGATAGCTGTGGAGTGAAACGCCGATATCACTGAGGGTAAACAGGGTCGCCGGATTGGTATAACCGTAATGCCCGGCCTGTTGCATCACCGCCAGATAAACCCCTGGCTGCTGCAAGGCTTCGATGCCACTGAGCGGCAATAGCAGGCGTTCGCGGGTATTACGTTGCGGGTTAAGATCAAACCGACCGCTGTAGACCAGATCGGCCATTTTCAGCAGCTCTTCCGACTCCCAGCTGGAAAGCGCGTTGCGGTATTCCCAGTTAGCCAGAAATGCCGGTAAGGCATCCGCTTTCACCCTGAAGAAATTAACGTCGACATTGTCGACGTTCAACGCCATGACCGGCAAACCTGCAGCCAACTTAGTCGGCAGCAATGAACCTTTCCCGGCAAAACCGACGCTCGGTTTGATGTCGCGGGTGGCAATGGTCTGTTCCTGCTGTTTACCCAGCTCAGCACCATTGACCGCTTTAAGGCCACTCTCAATGGTCAGCACCAGTTTGCGGTTAGGCTGCAAATGACGCAGCCGCAGCTCCATCAGGTTGTCTGACAGTTCCCAGGCACCGTCAATTTTACCGCTGACACTGTCGACCAAATGGACGCGTGCGGCAAAATCCTGATTAGGCTCCAACGGCAAAGAAAACGTCAACACCATGGCACTCGCACCGTCGAGTTGCAGTTCGGAGGCATCAAGCAACGTCAGTGGCTTGCCGGCATCGCGCTTCGCCAACGCCGCCAGCGCAGCAGCATCAGGCCGTTTGGCCTGCGTGACGCCGCTTGCCTGTGCATCAGCTTGCGCTGCTGTTGGCGTTTTACCACCGTCATCACAGGCGGCCAGCAGCAGCAGGCCCCCCGCCAATGCGATCCCCTGACAAAGTTTCTTGCCTGATGCGAATGCCCCTGAACGGCATGGTTTCATCGTTTAACTCCCTGGCAGCGTTTGCGCGACATAGATCTATACCCTAAATAGTTCGAGTTGCATCGAGACGGCAAGAGCGCGAGGCCCGATGAACTTACGCAAGTAAGTGATTCGGGTGAGCAAGCGTAGCCAACAAAGATGCAGCTTGAAATATGACGGGTATACGCAATATCCGAATATGGATGAATAATAGCAGTGCTGTTAGCATCAGACCCAGCCCAATTTCCCCTTTAATGGAAAGCGCAACCACAGCCTTGTGCAGGAGACGATATGGCCACGATGAAAGAGGTTGCCCGACGCGCTGGCGTATCAACAGCCACCGTCAGCAGGGTGATCAATAACACCGCCTATGTTGAGCCGGTAACCCGCGAGCGCGTTGAGAAGGCCATGCGTGAGTTTAATTACCACCGTAATGCCGCCGCGCTGGCTCTGGCCAAAAGAAGTGGGAATATGCTGGGTTTATTGACCGGTAATCTCGACGACCCTTTTTTTTCACGGCTCGCACGAGGTGTGGAGGATGTCACCCGCAGAGGCGGTGTAAAACTGATGGTCTGCAGTGGGGGGCATCAAGCCGAGCTGGAGAAGAACGGCCTCGACTTTCTGATTAATCAGGGTTGCGAATCCATTGTTGCTCACGTTACTCGAATGAGCGATGCCGACGTTTTGCGCTACGCCGCCCATACCCCTGCCATGGTGGTGATTAATCGCTATTTGCCCGCCATCGCCAATCGCTGCATTTGGCTGGACAATGTCAGTGCCTCGCGGGCCGCCACCCAAATGCTTATCGAGCATGGTCACAGGAATATCGCCTGTATCACCACAGACTTACCGATCGATGACCGAAAACAGCGTCTGGAAGGGTATCGAGGGGCCATGGCCCATGCCGGGATCTCGGTACCGGGTTCTTGGATCATCAGCGTCCCCTTCAACGAACAGGGGGGTGAATTAGCCGCGGAAAAAATACGGGCCAGCAAGCACCCGTTCACCGCAGCACTGACATTCAATGACGTGATGGCCGCTGGCATGATGCGCACCTTCCGCCAACATCACATGAACCTGCCAGGGGATCTCTCGATCGTCGGGTTTGATGATGTCGCTTTAGCAAAATACCTTCATCCGTCACTCACCACCGTGCATTACCCAGTTGAAAAAATGGCCCGACGCGCAGCTAATTTGGCACTGCAGCTTAATTCCGGTACCGCTGTACCCCCCCAGAACAACATGTTTACCGCTGAGCTTATCCTGCGAGACTCGGTCGCTTCCCTCGAAAAATAGGCTAAATCAAGAAAACAAGGTCATTAAGCGAGAGATGGCTCACAGAACCCCACGCCATGAAACCGATTACATGGACAGTTGCCCGCGCTCACAATTCATTCATAACGAATTCACTAGGCTTGCATCACACCCTCATCCCTAACCGGAGTTGTAAATGAATGACAAGAAGAAACTCAACCTGGGGCTAGCGATGCTGCCCATTGTGGCGATGCTACTGCTGCTCATCGTAGGCTACGGTCAGTTTGGCCTGCGTATCGAGCCGTTACTGTTGGTCTCCGCCGGTATCGCCGCCGCCCTGGCCTACTGGCAAGGATACGAATGGAACGACATTATTGACGCTATCGTTGCCAAGTTAGCCAAGGCAATGCCGGTGATCATGATATTGATCTGTGTTGGTGGGCTGATCGGTACCTGGATGTTCAGTGGCACCATTCCTTACATGGTGTATTGGGGCTTAAAACTGATCAGCCCACAATATATCCTGATCGCCGCGTTCTTCATTACCAGTGTGATCTCCGTATGTACCGGGACGTCCTGGGGCGCCGCAGGGACCGTAGGGGTCGCGTTGATGGGCGTCGCTGCCGGCCTGGATGTGCCCTTGGCCGCCGCTGCCGGCGCAGTGGTTTCCGGCGCCTACTTTGGCGACAAAATCTCCCCGTTGTCTGACTCCACCAATTTCGCGGCTATCGTCGCGGATACCGATCTCTACAGCCATATTCAGCACCTGATGTATACAACATTACCGAGTTTCGTTTTAGCCGCGGTGGTGTATCTGATCGCCGGGCACACCAGCGCCGTTGGCAGCGCGGCTACGCCGGAAAAAGTGACCGAGATCGTCACGGCGCTGGAAGGTCTGTATCACTTCAACTTGCTGTTAATCTTGCCGCCGGCCTTAGTACTGTGGGGCGCCGTCACCAAACGTCCCGTGATCCCCGTCATGCTGGCGGCCTGCACTCTGGCGATTGCCATTGGTGTATTCCTTCAGGGGTTCAATCTGCAACAAGGCCTAAACGCGTTGATGGATGGTTTTAATCTTTCAATGTTTACAGTGCAGGGGCAAAGCATTACCGGCATCGTCGAGGATGTTCCACGTCTGCTCAACCGGGGCGGTATGTTCTCCATGATGAGCACCATTCTGCTGGTCTTCTGCGCATTTTCCTTTGCGGGTGCATTAACGCTAACCGGAGCGCTGACCGTGATCATCAATCGGTTGCTGAAAGTGGTTCATACCACCGGCCAACTGATCGCCGCAACGGTTGCGACCACGATCCTGGTTACCGGTGCCACTAGCGATGGAAAGCTGGCCTTGCTCATCCCTGCCGAGCTTTTCAAAGGAGCCTATCGCCGCATGGGTTTAGACAATAAGAATCTGTCACGAACCGTGGAAGATGCAGGCACCGTCATCGAACCTTTAATCCCATGGACCGCCGCCGGCATTTATATGGCAACTACCTTGGGTGTCAGCACACTGGATTTACTCCCTTGGGCAATCCAATGCTACGCCGCTGTGGTATTCGCTTTGATTTATGGGTTTACCGGATTCGGGATTGCCAAAATACAGCCACAGAACGATTTACAGCGTGAGGAAGCCTGACGTGAAACAGACCGATTTTAATCAGATCATCAACCGCCATAATACCGGATCGGTGAAATGGGACTTTATCGATCGCTATCTGCAACTCGATGAAACAGACCTTTTGCCGATGTGGGTCTCTGATTTTGACTTCCAGTGCCCTATGGAAGTCCGGCAAGCGCTGTACAACCGTGTTGAACACGGCATATTTGGCTACAGTGAACGTGACGCTCAGTACTACCAGGCAGCTATGGATTGGTTCGCTAACCGGCACAATCTGCCTTTGCAACGTGAGTGGTTCACTTCTATCGAGGGTGTCGTCCCAGGCTTGGCGATCTTGATCCAACTGCTCAGCCAGCCTGGAGATCCAGTCGTGATCCAGGGCCCTTACTATGGATCTTTCGCCAAAATAATTTCCATGAATGGCCGAGAAGTCCTTGAAAATCCGTTGAGAGAAAGCGCACAAGGCTATCAGTTCGACTTCGATCATCTGGAGGCCTGTTTCGAGCAGCGGAAACCACCGCTGCTGCTGCTTTGCAACCCGCATAACCCGACGGGGCGCTGCTGGACCCATAGTGAACTGACTCAGTTGATGACGCTGTGCAGCCGCTATGGCGTAACGGTTATTTCCGATGAAATTTGGGCCGATTTATTGCTGCCGGGCGAGACCTTCACCTCGGTACTGCATCTGGACAACGCTTGGCATGACAATCTGATTTCGGCGACGTCCGCCAGCAAGAGCTTCGGCTTGTCGTCACTGCGTATCTCAAACTTCCTCATCCCCAATGTTCACACCAGAAATGCGTTTATCGAACGCCTCAATGCGCATGGCTTAGATGTATTCAATGCGCTGTCGATGACCGCCGCAACGGCCGCGTATCAACAGGGCGAAGCTTGGCTTGATGACTTGCAAGGTTATCTGGCCGATAACCGGCGTTGGTTTGAACAAGCGTTAGCCCATACCGCGCCATGGTGCAAAATGACTCGAGCCGAAGGCACTTACCTTGCCTGGCTGGATTGTCGCGCTTTGGGCCTGGATGATAACGCCCTACAACAAGCGCTGATCCAGCATTCAAAGATCGCCGCCTCAATGGGCATCAGCTTCGGTGAGCAGGGAAAAGGGTTTATACGCATCAACCTCGGTTGCCCGCGTCAATATCTTGAAAGGGCCATTGAGGGGCTTGCCCGGTTAAAACCTTAATGCCGTTTGGTACAACGAGATAACGGCTACCGGCGGCCTGCGCGCCGCTCGGTAGGCCAAAGAGGTTACTGCGTCTTATCGGTCGACGGGATAATGTTACGCAACCAGCTGCCCCAGCGGCGTTGATAGAAAGGCTGAGTGTGGGTGATCAGGTAGTGGCTGACCCCGCGCTCCTTTTCCGACACCAGACAAAAATCCACGGGTTCATCATTAGGCGCCGTTTCGCTGGCTACGCTACCCGCTTCGTTGATCAGTGCTTCGATATCGCCTTGCTCACCATCCACTTCCAGCCCAATCAGCAGATTCGGTTTTTCATCCACCGCCTGATCATGCATCAGTGCCAAAAAGGCGCGGCGTACCGGCTTGCGTTGACTGAAAAGCGTGGTCAAGGCATCGATCATCGCCGACGGGTACTCTTCCGGCTGGCCCAGCAGGATCTGCGTATCCTTGTCGATATAGCGTTCTGCGGGTTTGCTGACACCGCCAGTCGCCAACAGCATTGCCACTTCTTCAGGATAAAACTCTTTGCCGTACTCGGCCTTCGGGTTGAGGAACAGATCCGCACCCTGGGTAATCTCAAATAATACCCGGGCCGGCATAGCGATGAACGGCTGTTCATCCTCAACGGCCTTTTGCAGCACGTCGACCGAGGTAAAGAATGGAATGATGCTCCCGCCGTCTTGTTTCTCCCAGTGTTGAATATTCACCGGTGTATCGGCGTTCAATGTGATGTCACCACCCTGCTGTACCTGTTCGCTGTCACCGAGGATCAGTACCGTAGCGTCAAGCAATTCGCGGAAGAATGCCGGACGGTGGGCCGGCTCTGACACCGCCAGCTTCAACAGGCGTTCAAGTTCGTTTTCGCCTGCGGCGGTATCGTGATGGTGAGAACTCATGCAAACTCCAGCAATCAAATAACGGGGCCCAGCATGCTGGGCCCCGAGGGTAAACGGCATTCTATACCTTATAGCTTTCATTTTGCAGCCTGGCGCCCAGCTAGCGCAGGTAACAACGCTGCAACGTGAAAGATGACGGGTATAACGCCCACCTGGGTGGGCATTCAATTATTTGGCTTTACTCAGCAGCAAGTTGGCCAGGGCACGGACACCCAAACCGGTTGCGCCCGCTGACCATTGCTCCACCGCGCCTTTACGGTAAGTCGCAGAACAGTCGATGTGCACCCAGCCTTGCTGGTAGTTTTTCACGAAGTGTGACAGGAATGCGGCAGCGGTGCTGGCACCCGCAGTGTAGGCAGGACCGGCAATGTTGTTCAATTCAGCAAAGTTAGACGGCAGTTGGCTGCGGTGGAACTCAGCCAGCGGCAGACGCCAGAAAGGCTCTTGCTCAGCGGCAGCACTGGCCAGCAGTTCTTGTGCCAGAGCGTCATCAAAGCTGAACAGCGCATGGTAGTCGTTACCCACCGCCGTTTTCGCCGCCCCGGTCAGAGTGGCGCAGTCGATGATCAGCTGTGGGTTTTGCTCAGACGCGTCGATCAGACCGTCGGCCAACACCAGACGCCCTTCTGCATCGGTATTCATCACTTCAACGGTTTTGCCGTTACGGTAACGGATGATGTCACCCAGTTTGAAGGCGTTACCGCTGACCATGTTGTCGGCACAACACAGGTACAGTTTCACACGTTGCTTCAGACCACGAGCCGCCGCCAACGCCAATGCACCGGTAATGGTCGCCGCACCGCCCATATCCGCTTTCATGGAGTCCATAAAGGCGCTTTGTTTCAGGCTGTAGCCGCCGGTGTCAAAGGTGATACCTTTACCCACCAGGCAGGCAAACACAGGCGCTTCCGGGTTGCCGGTCGGGTTGAAGTCCAGCGCCAACAGCACAGGTGAGCGATCAGAACCCCGGCCCACGGTGTGAATACCGGCGTAGTTTTGCTCACGCAGGTCCTCACCCTTGGTAATGCGGTAGCTGACGGCGTCGCAACCGACGTCGCACATCAAGTCGACCGCACGGGTAGCCAGTTGCTCTGGCCCCAACTCTTCTGCCGACATATTGATGGTGTCGCGCACCCAATCAACGATCTTCAGGCGCTGTTCCAGCTCTTTGCGGTCTGCTTCCGGCAGCTCTGCCCACTCAACGGTGCGCTTGCCTTTCGGCCCACGGAAACCCTGCCAAAAAGCCCAGCTGTTTTCCAGATCCCAGCCTTCTCCCGCCAGTTTGACGTTTTTGACGCCCTGGCCGTCGATCTTGCGGGCGGCACGTTGAATGCCACCCAGTTTGTCGTTACCGGTCAGATGGATGGTCATCCCTTCTGCACCGGTGCTCAGCAGCGCTTTTTCGCCCCAGCGAGCGTCGGCAGGTTGGTTCGACAGCGTTACCAGCATGAATTCAGTTGTCATAGCCTTCTTACTCCGGATTATTCTTTTATTAATAGTGTCGGATACAAAATAAACGGGCCGCCATTGGCAGCCCGTTACGCTATTTACTCCGCTTCATCTAACCAGACCAGCAGGATCGCTTCCAGTATTTTTTCATTGGAAGCCTGTGGATCGTCGTCAAAATCTTCCAGATCGCAAATCCACTGGTGCATGTCGGTAAAACGTACGGTTTTCGGATCGGTATCCGGGTATTGGTCGTACAGGGCTTCGCCGATGTCACGGCTGTCGGTCCACTTCAGTCCCATTTCTACTGTCTCCTCACCCTTCACGCGCATGGTTGACGGTGTAGCGTGGCATTTCAACCACCAGATCTTCGTCAGCCACCAGCGCCTGACAGCTCAGACGGCTTTCCGGCTCCAGCCCCCAGGCCTTGTCCAGCATGTCGTCTTCCAGTTCGCTGCTCTCTTCGAGAGAATCGAAACCTTCACGCACGATGCAGTGACAGGTGGTGCAGGCGCAGGATTTCTCACAGGCGTGCTCAATATCGATACCGTTGCGCAGCGCAACGTTGAGGATTGACTCCCCTTGTTCGGCTTCCAGTACTGCCCCCTCCGGGCATAAATCTTGATGGGGCAGGAAAACAATTTTAGGCATGATTAAACCTCATCCACAGAATGGCCAGCCAGCGCACGGCGAATGGAAGCATCCATGCGGCGCGCGGCAAAGTCTTGCGTTTGTGCATCTAGTGTTTTTATTGCGGCTTCGATAGCGGCAGGATCGGTGCCCTGCGTCGCCTGTTGCAACGCTTCCACCGCTGCGGTAATTGCCGTACTTTCGGCGTCGCTCAGCAACGCGGCGTCGCTAGCCAGTGCACCCTGCAGGCTTTCCAGCACCCGGGATGCCTCGACCCGCTGTTCGGCCAGCATGCGTGCGCCAACGTCGCTCTGCGCATTGGCCATCGAATCTTTGATCATCCCGGCGATTTCGGCGTCAGACAGGCCATACGACGGCTTCACCTGAATCGATGCCTCAACGCCGGTGGATTTCTCCATCGCGGTGACGCTCAGCAAGCCATCGGCATCCACCTGGAAGGTGACGCGAATATGCGCGCCGCCAGCAGGCAATGGTGGCAGACCACGCAGCGAGAAGCGGGCCAGCGAACGGCAATCTTGCACCAGCTCACGCTCGCCCTGCAGCACGTGGATCATCATCGCGCTTTGGCCGTCTTTAAAGGTGGTGAACTCCTGCGCACGCGCCACCGGAATGGTGGTGTTACGCGGGATCACTTTCTCAACCAGACCGCCCATGGTTTCCAGACCGAGTGACAATGGGATCACGTCCAGCAGCAGCATGTCGCTGTCTGGCTTGTTACCCACCAAAATATCAGCCTGGATCGCGGCGCCAATGGCGACCACTTTATCTGGGTCGATCGACGTCAACGGCGTACGGCCGAAGAACATACCTACCTGCTCACGCACTAATGGCACGCGGGTAGAACCGCCAACCATCACCACTTCCAACACGTCTTCGGCACTCACACCTGCGTCTTTCAGCGCACGTCGGCAGGCCATCAGGGTGCGCTTAACCAGAGTGGCGATTAACGCGTCAAACTGCGCGCGGGTCACTTCCCCCTGCCAGCCGGCGATCTCAACGGTGGTGCTGTCGGCATCGCTCAGCGCAATCTTGGCGGCGATGGCGGCATCCAACAATTGGCGCTGCACACCGTGATCGCTACGGTCAGCCACACCGGCTTGCTCACGCAGCCAGTCGGCCAGCAAATGATCAAAGTCGTCGCCGCCCAGCGCAGAATCGCCGCCGGTAGCCAACACTTCGAACACGCCACGGCTCAACCGCAGAATAGAAATATCAAAGGTACCACCGCCCAAATCATAAACCGCGATGATGCCTTCTTGCCCAGAATCCAGACCGTAGGCAATTGCCGCAGCCGTAGGTTCATTCAGCAAACGCAGTACGTGCAGCCCGGCCAGACGCGCCGCGTCTTTGGTCCCCTGACGCTGTGCATCATCAAAATAGGCAGGAACCGTGATCACCACGCCATCGAGATCCCCTTCCAGCGCGGTTTGTGCGCGAGCGGCAAGCGCTCTGAGGATATCGGCGGAAACGCCAACCGGGTTAACCGAACCGGCGGCGGTAAGGATCATCGGCAAGCCATTTTCGCTGGCCTGGAACTGGTACGGCAGGTTCGGGTAACGCTGCTGCACGTCGGCCAGGGAGCGGCCCATCATGCGCTTGATTGAGCTGATAGTGTTGGCAGGATCCTGTGCCGCCTGCTGACGGGCATCCCAGCCAACACGCAACCTGTCTGCCTGGTAGTGCACCACCGACGGCAGCAAATCGCGCCCTTCGGCATCCGCCAGCGTTTCCGCCTGCCCACTGCGCACGGTAGCGACCAGAGAATTGGTGGTGCCCAGATCAATACCGGCTGCCAGACGACGCTGGTGTGGCGCGGCGCTGAGGCCGGGTTCACTAATTTGTAATAAGGCCATATTGAAGCTTCCCATATCCTTCATACTTGAAGCTGCATCTTTGTTGGCTGCATTTATTCGCGCCCGTCACACAGTGACCTACGTTCCTGGGGACTCACAAATTTGCCGCCTTGATGCAACGCCAATTATTTTGGGTATAAATGAAAAGAATTACTCAAAACCCAGCAGTTTTTCTTCGAGTTGTTCAACCTGTTGCTGGAGTTTGTCCAAAAAGCGCAGCTTACGCACGGTATCGGCGGCATCAACCCACTGCTGGCTATCCAGCTGTTGCACCATCAGCGCACTGCGCTGTTTGACCGTCTCGTTCACCCGTGCACCAAAGCTGGCCAACAGGCTTTCTGCGTCCGCTTTGCGCTCAATGGCATCGAGCTCTTCACGTAACTCAAGCTGTTCCATCAGAAACGCGGTATCACGCAGAGTGTGCTGCTCGTTGCTCAAATCAAAACCGTGCAAAGATAGCATATACTCCGCGCGTTTTAATGGGTGCTTCAGCGTTTGGTAGGCTTCATTGATCGTTGCCGCCTGTTGCAACGCCATCAGGCGTTCGCGTTCTGGCTGACTGGCAAAACGATCGGGATGGAATTGGCGCTGCAGATCCTGATAGCGAGATGCAAGCAGGCTGCCGTCCACGGGATAGCGAACTGGCAGCCCGAATAAAGTAAAGTAATCCATAGCGTGCTCTGGGCGTTATCGGATGAAGTTCCCCCGCGCCTGGCGGGGGAGCACGATGGACTGTCAGACGTTGAAACTTTCGCCGCAGCCGCACTCGCTTGAGACATTTGGGTTGTTGAACTTGAAGCCTTCGTTCAGACCTTCCTTAACGAAATCAAGCTCGGTGCCGTCAAGGTAGACCAGGCTCTTGCCGTCAATGATCACCTTAACGCCTTTGTTTTCAAAAACGATGTCGTCATCGTTCATTTCGTCAACAAATTCCAGCACGTACGCCATCCCGGAGCAGCCAGAGGTTCTCACCCCCAGACGCAGGCCAAGGCCTTTGCCACGGTTATCCATAAATGCCTGAACGCGCTGTGCAGCGCTGTCGCTCATGGTAATTGACATCACAACCTCATACTTAATATCCCCAACCCGTAGCAAAACAGGTGTGGGGAGCTAACCGGTGCAGGGGGTGAATAGACTCGCCCCGCTGAATGCGGGCGCGACATGCAACGCCCCTACACAATGATTACTTGGCGCTATGTTTGCTCTTGTAGTCGGCAATCGCTGCTTTAATGGCGTCTTCAGCCAGGATAGAGCAGTGAATTTTTACCGGCGGTAATTCCAGCTCTTCGGCGATCTGGGTGTTTTTGATCGCTTCAGCCTGATCAAGAGACTTGCCTTTCATCCATTCGGTCACCAGCGAGCTGGAAGCGATGGCGGAACCGCAGCCGTAAGTCTTGAAACGCGCGTCTTCAATGATACCTTCATTGTTGACCTTGATCTGCAACTTCATCACGTCGCCACAGGCCGGTGCACCCACCATGCCGCTGCCAACGCTAGGATCTTCGTTGTCGAAGGAACCCACGTTACGCGGGTTTTCATAATGATCGATTACTTTTTCGCTGTAAGCCATGACCTTGCTCCTGAATCCTGAGAATTAATGATGTGCCCATTCGATGCTGTTGATATCCACGCCCTGCTTGAACATGTCCCACAGTGGAGACAGATCGCGCAGACGGCCGATGGATTTACGCACCAGTTGAATGGTGTAATCGATCTCTTCTTCTGTGGTGAAACGCCCCAGAGAGAAACGGATCGAGCTATGCGCTAACTCGTCGGTCATTCCCAACGCGCGCAGCACGTAAGATGGCTCAAGGCTAGCGGAGGTACAGGCAGAACCCGAAGATACGGCCAGGTCTTTCAAGGCCATGATCAGCGATTCACCTTCAACATAGTTGAAGCTGACGTTCAGGATGTTAGGAACGCCGTTCTCCAGCGAACCGTTCAGATACACTTCTTCCATATCTTTCACGCCGTTCCACAGACGATCGCGCAGCGTGCGCAAGCGTGCCATTTCTGTCGGCATTTCTTCTTTGGCGATACGGTAAGCTTCGCCCATACCGACGATCTGATGCACAGGCAACGTGCCGGAACGCATACCGCGCTCGTGGCCACCGCCGTGGATCTGGGCTTCGATACGGATACGTGGTTTACGACGCACGTACAGCGCACCAATGCCTTTCGGGCCATAAATTTTGTGGCCGGAGAACGACATCAGGTCGACTTTCAATTTGCTCAGGTCGATAGGCAATTTACCTACGCTCTGGGTCGCATCAACGTGATAAATGACACCGCGTGCACGGCACATTTCGCCGATGGCTTCGATATCCTGCACCACGCCAATTTCGTTGTTCACGTGCATGATAGAGACCAGAATGGTGTCTTCACGCATCGCCGCTTCGAGATCCTGCAGGCTGATGATACCGTTGCTCTGCGGTGCCAGGTAGGTCACTTCAAAGCCTTCACGCTCGAGCTGGCGACAGGTGTCCAGCACGGCTTTGTGTTCGGTTTTGCTGGTGATGATGTGCTTGCCTTTCTTTTGATAGAAATTGGCCGCACCTTTGATCGCCAGGTTGTCGGATTCGGTTGCCCCGGAAGTGAACACGATTTCACGCGGGTCAGCGCCAACCAGTTCAGCAATTTGGTTACGGGCGATATCTACCGCTTCTTCCGCCTGCCAACCGAAACGGTGGGAACGGGAAGCCGGGTTACCGAAAGTCCCGTCCAGAGTCAAACACTGCATCATTTTCTCAGCAACGCGCGGATCAACCGGCGTCGTTGCTGAGTAGTCCAAATAAATCGGTAATTTCATTGCTCTTGTGCTCCGTACATCACTTCCAAAAACTAAAAAAATATCGCCAGCTGCTTATGCGCGCAGATTAACGTTGATAGTTTCTTGCGGACGACCGTTGGCCGTGCGACGGGTATCATTATTTTGACGATCCGCCACCACCAGCACTTCCTGGTTGTTCACCAGTTCAGCCAGCGTAATGTTGTTCAGGAACCCGCTGATGCGCTCGCTCAGATCGCGCCACAGGGTATGGGTCAGGCAGCGATCGCCACCCTGACAGCCTTCTTTACCCTGGCAACGGGTTGCATCTACCGATTCATCGACAGCAGTGATGACTGCACCAACGGCAATCTCACTCGCGTCTTTCCCCAGCAGATAACCACCGCCCGGCCCACGTACGCTGGCCACCAGGCCATTCTTACGCAGACGGGAGAATAATTGTTCCAGATAAGAGAGCGAGATACCTTGGCGCTCAGAAATATCCGCCAGAGGTACGGGCCCTTCCTGGGAGTGCAATGCCACGTCAAGCATAGCGGTTACGGCATAACGGCCTTTGGATGTCAGTCTCATAGCTAATGGTTACCTGTTGGTCAAACATGGCCGAAAGTCTGACATTCCCGAGTAAATCAGTCAACTATTTAACCTAGTAATTTACTCAAGTATTAGCACATTTTGAACTAAGCTAGATAATATGCATAAAAAATACATATTATAACCATTGGATAACTAATACTATTACCGCGAGCCGTTACAACGCATCAAATTAATTACCTTGATGTTTGTCCTGTTTCTCGATCGACGTCAGCATACCGCGCAGGATATTCAGCTCTTGCGCTTCTGGTCGCGCGCGGGTGAATAAACGACGCAAACGGCTCATGACCTGCCCCGGATGTGACGGGCGAATAAAGCCACTGTGCTGCAGCGTTTGTTCCAGATGCTGATAGAAACGTTCAAGATCGTCCACCAGCGGATATGGCGTCTCTTCCAACGGCGGCACGCCTGCCTGTTGGCGATCGAGGTAAGCCACACGGACTTCGTACGCCAGGATCTGCACTGCCATCGCCAAATTCAGCGAGCTGTAATCTGGGTTAGCCGGAATGGCGACGTGATAATGGCATTTTTGCAGCTCATCATTCGTCAGACCGACACGTTCACGACCAAATACCAACGCGACTGGCGCGTGCTCACCTTCGTGCACGGCGCGTACGCCGCATTCACGCGGTTCCAGCATCGGCCACGGCAAGGTACGTGAACGCGCGCTGGTGCCGACCACCAGGCTACAGCCGGCAATGGCGTCATCTAACGTATCAACGATAGTGGCGTTGCCAATCACGTCACTGGCCCCTGCGGCCAGGGCGATCGCCTGAGAATCAGGTTTTATCAGTGGATTAACCAGATAAAGGTTGGTTAACCCCATGGTTTTCATGGCTCTGGCGGTCGAGCCCATGTTGCCGGTATGGGAAGTTTCTACCAGAACAATGCGGATGTTATGCAGCATACAAACTCTGAGCGTAGCGGAAAATCACAGCATCTTAACACAGCCATAGGCAATTTGCCGAACACCTGCTATACTTCGCGCCGTTTCCTGTTCTTTAACATCCTAGTTGGAAGATACCCATGCATCCGATGCTGACTATCGCCGTGCGCGCTGCGCGCAAGGCCGGTAACCTGATTGCCAAAAACTACGAAACCCCGGACGCTGTAGAAGCGAGCCAGAAAGGGACCAATGACTTCGTCACTAACGTCGATCGCGATGCAGAGCATCTGATCATCGACGTCATCCGCAAGTCCTATCCGCAACATAGCATTGTTACCGAAGAACGCGGCGAATTGGTCGGCGAAGACAAAGATGTACAATGGGTGATCGATCCACTGGATGGCACATCAAACTTCATCAAACGTTTCCCACACTTCTCAGTTTCCATCGCCGTACGCATTAAAGGCCGTACTGAAGTCGCTGTGGTATACGATCCAATGCGTAACGAACTGTTCACCGCAACTCGCGGCCAGGGCGCGCAGCTCAACGGTTACCGCCTGCGTGGCACCAATGCCAAAGATTTGGATGGCACCATCCTGGCTACCGGCTTCCCGTTCAAGGTTAAGCAGCACGCAACACCTTACATCAACATCGTGGGTAAACTGTTCACGCAGTGTGCCGACTTCCGTCGCACCGGTTCTGCCGCGCTGGATCTGGCCTATGTGGCTGCCGGTCGCGTTGACGGTTTCTTCGAGATTGGCCTGAAGCCATGGGATTTCGCCGCAGGCGAACTGCTGGTGCGTGAATCTGGCGGCCTGGTGACCGACTTCGTCGGCGGCCACAACCACTTAAGCTCCGGCAACGTGGTAGCGGGTAACCCGCGCGTAGTGAAAGCCATGCTTTCTACCATGCGTGAAGAACTGAGCGAAGCGCTGAAGCGTTAATTCAGGCTATTACGCTGGCCGTCCGCAAACTGCCGGCGCTCACGACGCCTGAACCTGTTTTGAATATTGAAGCGCTGCAATGATTGCAGCGCTTTTTTTATGCCCGTTAGCGGGAGAAAGGCCGGATACCGCCACCGAACTCCGGTTGGGCACTGACGTATAACAGCAGCCCAGCGAATAACAAAATCAAACCACCGGCCAGTGCCAACGACCCCCACGCCACGGCACTCCAGGCAGCAGGGGCACGTGAACGGCTTAGGCGCACCGCCAGTCGACGGCTGTAATGCACCAGTAGAGCCAACAATGAAATGGTCAGCGAGGTGCCCAGCGCCATCGCCAACGCCGAAACAACGCCCCAGATAAAGACACCAATCACTTTGGAAAACAGCAACACCAATATCGCCCCCGAACATGGGCGCATCCCCATAGCCAGCACGATAGCGGCCTGTGTGCGCCAGTCGCTGCCCGCCTGTAATTCACTGTCGCTTGGCATATGCCGGTGGCCACAGCCGCAATGTTCATCGTGAACGTGATCCGCCGGCAACGGTTGCAGGCTGTTAATTCGCAGCGACGGCGACGGACGCAGGGTTTTCACCGCGCGGTAAAGTCGCTTCAAGGCACGCCAGCTCAGTAATACCCCAAGCAGCATCACCAGAATAAAACTGCCCTTCTCTAGCCAGAAGCTACTTTGGTGCAGTTGCCGTGATGACAGTTGCAACACCATCAGCATCAGCGTCACCAGTGCAATCGCCACCAACCCCTGTACCAACGACGCAGCAAAGGTCAGTTTCAGGCTGCTTTTCAGCCGTGCCGGATGGGTAGCCAAATAGGTGGCAATCACCACCTTGCCGTGACCAGGCCCCAGCGCATGCAGCACGCCGTAGCTCAGGCTAAACAGCATCAACACCAGCCCGGCCTGCTGCGGTGCAGCTTTTACCTGCTGTAGCAGACCGGCCAACTGCTGGTGCAGCCCTTTCTGCCACACCACACTTTGCATCAACAACTGCGGCCAATAGTGCCACGCCAACTGCGCACCCAACGCCAGCAACAGTGCAAACAAAAGCAATGGCCACAGACTGAAAGCCCAGTGTCGCTTACGCGCCGCCTGCTGGCTGAGGTTTATTGACATTGCAGACTGACCCGTTGGGCGAACTGTTGCCCCAGCGCCATATCTTCGCCGGGTGAATCGTTCTTATCGAGGGACAAGGCATAGGCCTGCAAAGACGAATTGGGTTTAGGTGTCATCAGCTTGAACTTGCATTGCGATGCCATTTCTGGCGGCAAGTGCAGTGCGGCCTTATCTTTGTAGGTCATATCGACAAAATAGGTTGGGTCATACGTAGAGATTTCAAACGGTTTGCCCGCCAGCGGTTGCGGCTCGGCCAGCGGTAACACAAACTCCAGCACCGCCTGGTGCCCCTGGCGTGACAAATGGTATTCCGTCGGCAAATTCAAATATTTCACCCGCTTACCGTCGCGGTACATATCCGTGAAATAATGCTGACCAAGTACATTGGCCATGACCTGCGCTGCCAGCTTTTTCCATACCTCTGAATCGCTTTTGGCATTCTCCGCGTCGTACAGCAAATCTGCCGAGGTGATTTCATCCATAACCCAAACCATTTTCAAGCCAACCAGCTGTTGATCCTTCACCACAAAGGTGGTGTTCATATCAATAAAGCTGTGCGGGTGAGCGACAGCGCCGGCACTGCATAACAGTAGAAAACCAGCCAGAATAAAACGTAACTTCATCATCAAACGATACTCATTATTGTTATAAAGTAACATCAACCAATCTTAAACCACCGCTATTCCGCCCAATAATTGTGACGAAAGTTGTAAGCCGAAGTAAAACCGGGTGCCGTAGCCACGCCGCGCATCGCCTTTTGCTATGCTTATTCATAATTTAAACGTTACCTGCCTGAAGGTGATATGAGCCTGGACACTGCCCCTGTGCCTGAGCTCTCCGGTCAACAACGACGCTGCCATCTACTATTGATGCTGTATGCGCCGGTGCCCGCAGTACAACTGGAGACCATCAGCCAAATTAATGGCGTCGCCCCCCCTATCACCCGGCAAGATATAGCCGAGGTTGCCAGTGAAATCCAGCGTTTCCACCATCTGGAGATCGACGGCAATCCCGACGAGGGATACCGGATTCGGGGCACTACGCTCAATCAACGCCTCTGCCTGCTCCACTGGCTGCGACGAGCTCTGCGCTGTAGCCCAGAATTTATCGAGCGGCATTTTTCCCCCTGGCTACGGCAGGCGCTGGGAATAAGCCAGGATCTGACCACGCCGTTGGAGCAATACATCAGTGCATGTGAACCGCTGATCAACCGCAGCTTTGATCGGCGCGATCGTCAGTTCTTGCAGCACTACCTTCTGTATTGCGCGTGGGAAGCTCGGAGCCAGCGGCATCCCATGTTTAATCCTGCCCAGCGCGACTGGCTTCATCAGAAGCCAGAACATCAGGTGGCGAGCAGGTTGCTTCAATCGCTGAATCAGCTTTTTGCCCTGCAACCCGAAGACAGCGAAAGCGACTTTCTTGTGTTGATGTTCACCATGCTGAAAAACCACAGCTATCACAGTAACGACTCTGCAGAAGACCTGCGGCTGATGGCTGCGATTGAAAATATGGTCGAACGCTTCCAACAGATATCCGGTATGACCTTCAGCAGTAAAGACGATTTGATCAGCCAGCTGTTTGCGCATCTGGCACCAGCGGTGGAGCGTTGTCGCTTTGAAATTGGTATCGACAACACACTGCTGGAAGAGGTCGAACGCAAATATCCGCGCCTGATGCGTACTGCCCAGGAAGCGCTGGCCCCCCTTGAACAGGAGTACGGCATTCACTTCTCCAGTGAAGAAGCCGGGCTGGTTGCGATCAGTTTTGGTGCCTGGTTGATGCAAGGCAATGCGTTACAAGAAAAGCAGGTACTGTTGCTGACGCTGGACAATCCGCAATTGGAAGAGGAAGTGGAATATCAAATTCGCGAATTAACGCTACTGCCATTGAATATCAAATATTTACCGCTGCGTGATTACCTGCACTCCGGTGCCCCACAGGGGGTAACGCTGGTCATCACCCCGTACGCCACGGAGCACGGTGCACTGCAACCGCCACTGATTTACACTGAATTACCGCTAGAACGCCAGCAGCGCAAAGCCATACGTGCGCTGCTGGAAACCTCTTAGCGGTTGCCGCTGATTGCAACGGCCGGCGGACGAATAAACAGCGCCGGCAACGCCACTGCCGCCATCACCCAGAACACCCCGCCATGCAGATGCTCGAACAGGAAGCCGGCAATCACGGTCATAATCGCAATCCCGCCCCCCATCGCCAGTGCCGAGTAAACCGCCTGCAGGCGGATCACTTCCGGCCCTTTGCGCGCCGCGATAAAGCGCATTGCCGCCAGATGGCAAACCGTAAAGGTGCCGCAGTGCAGAATCTGAATCACCAGTAGCCACCCCAACTCGGTGCTGGTGGCCATCAGGCTCCAGCGCAATATTCCGCAACAGGCGGAAAGCAGCAGCAAATTGCGCGCATTCCAGCGACGGAACAGGAAATTGCTGCTGGCGAAAATGATCACCTCTGCCACGACGCCCAGCGACCACAAGTAACCGATGGTCGATGCCGAATAACCTGCCTCTTGCCAATAAATGGACCCAAAACTGTAATAACCGGCGTGTGCACCTTGCAACAGGGTTACGCACAACAAGAAGCGCCAAACCGGCCCTTCTTTAAGCATCTCCCGCAATGAACGATCTGCTTCATTGTGGATACGCGCTTCGCCCTGTGGCATCACGCTCGGTTTCAGCATCATGCCCAACAGCATGGCTAATATGCTGATAATCAAGCTGTAGAGAATAGCGTTATGGCCCCAAACGGAAACCATCTGACCGGTCAACGCCGAACCAATCACAAACGCCAGCGATCCCCACAGCCTGACACGACCGTAATCCATAGCGATCTGTTTTTGCCAGGTACCGGCCAACGCGTCTGTAAGCGGGACTAACGGCGAAAAGAACAGATTGAAGCCGGCGATCACTAACATTAGCCAGCCCCAGCCATTACCAAAACAAAACCCGATGGCGAAAGCCAGTGTCAGCAATGCCAGCAGGCGCAGTGCCGTCACCAGATGAGAGGGATCTTTTACCCGGGGGGCTATCAGCAAACTTCCCAGGAAACGTGCAACCAGACCTGCGCCAAGCAGAATACCGATAGTTTCAGGCGGTATGCCCTCACCTTTTAACCAAACGCCCCAAAAAGGTAAGAAGATGCCATAAGAAAAGAAGTAGGTGAAATAGCTAAGAGCGAGCCAACGCGTTGATTGCAAAACCATGATCCCTCCGGTGTGAAGGCGATACTTTGACAGAGGTCACACTGGCTAGCAATGTACATTCACCGTCTAGGGGGTAGAGTGCTAGGTAGTTCACAGTTTGTCTGCAACAGGTATAAAAAAACCCGCCGAAGCGGGTTTTTAAAGGGAAAGCAGAGTTATGCGTAAACCGGCAGGCGGGCGCAAATATCCAATACTTTCTTCTTGGTACGTTCGATGGTGGCTTCATCGTTGATGTTGTCCAACACATCACAAATCCAACCCGCCAATTCACGCACTTCAGCTTCTTTGAAGCCACGGCGAGTCACTGCTGGCGTACCGATACGCACACCGGAGGTGACGAATGGGCTCTTAGGATCGTTTGGCACGCTGTTTTTGTTCACGGTGATGTTGGCACGGCCCAAGGCTGCGTCAGCTTCTTTACCGGTCAGGTTCTTGTCAACCAGATCCAGCAGGAACAGGTGGTTATGCGTACCGCCGGAAACCACTTTGTAGCCGCGGTCCAGGAACACTTGCACCATGGCTTTGGCGTTATCAGCCACTTGTTGCTGGTAAATCTTGAACTCAGGCTCCATCGCTTCTTTCAGCGCTACCGCTTTACCGGCAATCACGTGCATCAGCGGGCCACCCTGGCCGCCAGGGAACACTGCAGAGTTCAGTTTCTTGTACAGCTCTTCATCACCGCCTTTCGCCAGGATCAGGCCGCCACGCGGACCCGCCAGGGTTTTATGCGTTGTGGTGGTAACGATGTGTGCGTGTGGTACCGGGTTAGGATAAACGCCAGCGGCGATCAGGCCTGCAACGTGCGCCATGTCAACGAACAGGTAAGCACCAATGCTGTCGGCGATTTCACGCATTTTTGCCCAATCAACGATACCGGAGAAGGCCGAGAAGCCACCGATGATCATTTTTGGTTTGTGAGTCTGTGCCTGTTTGGCCAGATCTGCGTAGTCGATTTGGCCTTTTTCGTCGATGCCGTAAGGCACCACGTTATACAGCTTGCCGGACAGGTTGACAGGTGAACCATGAGTCAGGTGACCGCCGTGTGCCAGGTTCATCCCCAAAATGGTGTCGCCCGGCTGCAGCAGCGCGGTATAAACAGCAAAGTTTGCCTGAGAGCCGGAGTGCGGCTGTACGTTGGCATAATCGGCACCGAACAGTGCTTTAGCACGGTCGATAGCCAGTTGCTCAACGATATCCACGTATTCGCAGCCGCCGTAATAACGCTTGCCTGGATAGCCTTCAGCGTATTTGTTGGTCAACTGGGAACCCTGAGCCTGCATAACACGCGGGCTGGTGTAGTTCTCAGACGCAATCAGCTCAATGTGCTCTTCCTGGCGCACAACTTCTTGCTCCATTGCACGCCACAGTTCGGCATCGTAATCAGCAATGTTCATTTCACGCTTTAACATCCGGCTTCTCCTGACTTAAATCGGCTAACTAAAAAATCACCACCCGTTTGGGCTCTGGGACACAGTGTAAACTGTTTCCCCCTACCGAGGATAGGTCTTGACAGAGGTTTTTACGCAAACGATTGGCTTTAGGCGCAGCAAGGTTTTGATCCGATAAACAGTGCCATTGGGCAACGGACTTTTACTCATGCTAAGAATGCGGTTTTTTCATGTTCTGTGAGCGGGATCGCCGCTGAGCGACCCCGCAAAAAAATCAGGGGTATTTACAGCCGCAACAGAAACCGCTAGGATGCATTCAAACTTAAAGATGCATTTAAAATACATCATTACAAAACACCAATAATGATCGACCAAGGAGCGCTACCATGCTGGATAGCCAAACCATCGCCACCGTAAAATCTACTATTCCCCTGCTGGCCGCTACCGGGCCGAAACTGACCGCGCATTTCTACGACCGCATGTTCGAACACAACCCCGAATTAAAAGATGTGTTCAACATGAACAACCAGCGCAATGGCGATCAACGCCAGGCACTGTTCGACGCAATTTGTGCCTACGCCGCGAATATCGAAAATCTGGCGGCCCTGCTGCCTGCCGTAGAGCGTATTGCCCACAAACACACCAGCCTGAATATTCAACCGGATCAATATCAAATTGTCGGCGGTCATCTGCTGGCCACATTGGACGAAATGTTCAGCCCGGGCCAAGAGGTACTGGATGCCTGGGGCAAAGCCTATGGCGTGTTGGCGAATGTGTTTATCCAGCGCGAAGACCAAATTTATCAGGCCAGTGCAACCGCCAACGGTGGCTGGCGTGACCTGCGAGCTTTCCGCATCGTCAAAAAACAGCCGCAAAGCGACGTGATTTGCAGTTTCGTCTTGGCGCCCGTTGACGGCGGCAAAGTGATCGACTTCAAGCCGGGCCAATATCTGGCGGTCTACATCAAACATGACAGCATGGAAAACCAGGAAATACGCCAATACTCACTGACCACCTCACCTAACGGCGAATACTACCGTATCGCAGTCAAACGTGAAGATCAGGGGAAAGTCTCTAACTTCCTGCATCAGCAAGCCAAAGAAGGCGACGTGATTTACCTCGCCCCACCGCACGGGGACTTCTTCCTCGACGCGCAGCCGGAAACACCTGTGGCGCTGATTTCCGCCGGTGTTGGCCAGACCCCGATGCTCGGCATGCTAAATACCCTGCACGATAGCCAGCATCCGGCGGATATACACTGGCTGCATGCAGCGGAAAACGGCAGCGTTCACGCCTTTGCCGATGAAGTTGCGGATATTGCCAAACGTATGCCAAACCTGAGCCGTCACGTGTGGTACAACCAACCAGGTGCAGACGATGTAGAAGGCCGTGACTACCAGAGCCGTGGTCTGATGAATCTGAGTGCTCTACGCGAAACGCTCAGCACCCCACAGATGCATTACTATTTCTGCGGCCCGGTCCCCTTCATGCAGTATGTGGCCAAGCAGTTGCTGGAGATGGGGGTAGATGCCGATCGCATCCACTACGAATGCTTCGGCCCACATAAAGTGATGTAATTGAAAAGGGCGCGGCCCCTATGAGCCGCGCCCGTATTGCGCATAATTGGCATTGCCTCGCGACGGCACCCCAGCGAATCCCCAAGAACGTACAAATAGTCCATGACGGGGGAAGCGCAGGCAGTCAACAATGAAGCCGCTTCAAATAGGACAGTGTCTGGTTATTTCTCCGCCAGCTTGCGCGTCTCCTGCACCTGCTGCGCCGTAACCGGTGCCGACTGGTTGCCCCAACTTCCTCGTAAATAGCTCATCAGATCGGCAGTTTGCTGGTCATCCAATGCCCAAGCGTAACCCGGCATGGCGATCGCCGTGGCGTGTTGTGTGATAGGCGTATGCGCGCCTTCCAACACCACGCGCAGCGCGGTGAGTGGGTTCTCCGCCGTGACCGTCGCATTGCCCGCCAGTGCCGGAATGGTGTTGTCGCTCCCCTCGCCCTTATTGCCATGGCAGGTTGAACAGTACATGGCGTAGGTGCTTTGCCCCGCTTTCCAGTTGTCGACCGCCATTGCGACAGGTTTTTCCGCCGACGGTTTTTCTGCCTCCAGGCTGTGCAAATAGGTGGCAATGGCATTCAGATCGCCGTCCGTGAGGTACTGCGTGCTGTGGCTTACCACCTCACTCATCGGCCCGGCGACCGCAGCATGTTGGCTGCGCCCTGTTTTCAGCAAAGACACCACCTCGTCCTGCTTCAGACCGCGTAATCCCGATGCGTACCAACCATCCAGCTCAGCGCCACTCAGGAAGGCAGGTTCTTTGCTGCCCAGCCCTTTCTCTTGCATCGCCCAGCCGCGCGGCGTATGGCAACTGCCACAGTGCCCAGCCCCTTGCACCAAATAAGCACCACGATTCCATTCGGCACTCTGACTGCTGTCCGGCTTGTAAGGCGTATCGTCATGGAACAGTTGGTTCCAGACCGCCAGCGGCCAACGCATCGACAACGGCCAGCTGATATCACTAGCACGGTTGGCCGTATTCTGCGCCGGGACTTCCTTCATCAGGTAGTCATACAGCGCACGCATATCTTCCGCGTTCATTTTGGCGTAAGAGGTATACGGCATCGCGGGATACAACCGATGGCCATCTTTGGCGATCCCCTGGCGCATAGCGCGATCAAACTCGTCAAAAGAATAGCCACCGATGCCTTGCTGTTTGTCCGGGGTGATATTGGTGGCGTAAATGTTGCCCAACGGCGTAGGGAACTTCATCCCACCAGCAAACAGAGCGCCACCCGGCGTGGTATGACAGGCGGTACAGTCCCCGGCCTTAGCCACATACTCCCCCGCCGACATTGCCTGGGCCGAACCGCCCGCTGCCAGTAAGGTCAGCAAATACAGTGAACGCATTCTCATGCTCCCTCCTTCGCCGCAACATGGCTGAAGGCCAACTCATTGACCGCACGCCATGCCTGGTCGATCGCCGAGTTGGCATACGGACTCCAGTCAGAGTCCGAGTTGGCAATCACAATCTTGCCGATCGGCTTACGCGCTGTCGCAATGATTTTCTTTGCTTCATCCTCATCATCAAACAGCCCATTGAGGAAGTAGGAATAGCCATGTGACCAGCGGTTTACGGTAATGGCTTCAATATCTCGCTGATGATCGAACCCGGCAGAACCGAGCATGCCCTGTAGCTGCTCACGGATCATCTGCTCATGCACCTCAAACGGCGTGCCCAGCAGTAAGGCGCGCCCCTTGCGAGACTGCTCACGTGGGCTTAACCCGCTCCCCGCCAGCGTCGGCACATACACCATGTGCAGGCCGATCGGTTGGTTCGGATCGCGCGGGTGCTGATAGCCGCCCATGCTCACCGGGTAATCCAACTTCACGCGGCAATACGGTGCCGTTGGCGAGTACACCTCATGCACACCCAGTTTGATAAATGGCTGCCAATTGCGGATCACCACTTTGCTGTACACCAACGGTGACTTCACGTTCTGCTTGAGCGCTTCTTGCTGTTCCGACGACATTTCCGGCACCAGATACGGGATCATCATATTGTACCCGGCCATCACGACCTGTCCGGCGCGTACCTTGGTCATTTTCTCGCCGGTCATATAGGTCACTTCAACCTTGTCGCCGACGTTAGCCGCATGCAGGCCCGTGCTATTGAGCCGCAGTTTTACCGGTGACGCCGCGCGATCAAGCTGGCTGTAGTCGAACTTCGCCAACACGATGTCATTCATGTCCTTACCGCCCGGTGAAACCGCCGGGATCAAATGACGCACCATCAAGCGCGTCAATGTGGCGTTGCCGTCAGGGAAATGGAACACGTAGGGATCGTCGAGATCCGCCTGCGACTCTTCGTCCAGCGGCGGTAAATTCATGCCATTGAGCCCAGGCAAGTCGCAGATGCGTGCGTCACTGCATGATGTCGCATCAATGCCCACAGCCTGGAAGTCACTGGTGGTTTGCTGGAAATAACGGATCGCCATTTCGCTCAGGCCGACCTTATCACGCAGGAATTCGGTATAGCTGTGCTTGTCGAGCCATTCACTTTTCTGTTCCTGATTCATCTCCGGCAGGTAATCCTTATCCACCGTGTGCAGCGCAATCAGCGCCTGACGATCAGTTTCCGGCAGTGGGAAATCACCGATAAAGGCTTCGTAGGAGCGACCATTAAGACGATCGTGCGGGATGTCGTCGGCAACCATGCGGCCCGGATCGCCACTCACGACCTTGTCGACGCCGAAGTTTTTACGATCGAAATAGACACCGCGACTCAAATTCAGGTTCGGGTAGAAAGTGGTATCGAACGCTTTTTCCAGATTGTCGATGCTGACACCCAGCTTTTGCAGCAGGCCCATCGCCACCGGGCTAAAGTTGGATCGCGGTGACTGCAATGACTCGCTACCGCCATAACCAAGAATAGTGCCGTTTTCACTGCTGAATTCATTGCGCTTGGCGTGCCCGCCGAAGTCATCGTGATTGTCTATCAGCAAAATACGTTGCTGCGGGCCCTTCATTTGCTGCCAGAAGCAGGCCGCAGCCAGCCCGCTGATACCGGCCCCCACGACCACCAAATCAAACTCTTCCGTCGCAGGTACGGAAGCAAAATCGAAGGCCTTGCCATCGCGCCCCAGTTGGTGTGCATGCTCGAATGAACCAGGATGGTTACCACGAAGCCCAGTCAGCGTCGGCGGGTAATAAAGGGTTTGATTGGCGGTTTGCGGCGACGCTCTTAAGATCTGCATCGGCGTCAACCCGGCGGCGATAGTGATCGCCACCCCGTTAAGAAAATCGCGTCGGGTGATGCTCATAATTGGCTTCCTTTCAGTTTTTCCCCGTCGTATTTAAAGCTACAGCGTGGTTACCTGCACTTGCTCACCGTAGGGGGCGAATACCTTCGCCCCAATTGATACGGGCGCAGCATGCAGCGCCCCTACCTGACCTGGGCCGCCTAGCTGTAGCTTAAAATCCATAGGGGATATTATTATCAGGCCAGTAGTAACCAGCCTGAAAGCCGCGTTATTTTGCAGATAAAACCCAATGAATCAATGTTTAAACATCACATGCCGTATAGCAGTATAGTCTTCCAATCCATACATCGACATATCCTTGCCGTAGCCGGACAGCTTCTGCCCCCCGTGCGGCATTTCACTCACCAGCATGAAATGGGTATTCACCCAGGTGCAGCCATACTGCAAACGGGCGCTTAAACGGTGTGCCCGGCCAACATCCCGCGTCCACAGCGACGACGCCAGTCCGTAAGTAGACTCATTAGCCCAGGCCAGCACCTGCGCCTCATCGTCGAATGGCGTTACGGTCACGACCGGGCCGAACACTTCACGCTGCACAATCTCATCTTCCTGACGCGCGCCAGCTAACAATGTCGGCTGGAAATAGTAGCCAGGGCCGTCGACCCGCTCACCGCCCGTCACGACCTGTACATGCGGCAAGGCTTTTGCTCGCTCGACAAAGCCCACAACCCGCTCCAAATGCTGGGCGGTAATCAATGGGCCCAGCTCACTGCTCTGATCTTCCGGCGGCCCGATCTTTAGGCTGCCAATGGCCTCGCCCAACGCCTTCACCAACTGTGGGTAGATGTCTTTCTGCGCATAAATGCGGCAGGCAGCGGTGCAGTCCTGACCCGCGTTGTAGAAGCCGAAGCTACGGATCCCGTCCACCACCTGTTGCAGATCGGCATCGTCAAATACCAGCACCGGCGCTTTCCCCCCCAATTCCATATGGGTGCGTTTAATGCCGGGTGCAGTATGCGCAATAATGTGTTCCCCGGTGGCGATGGATCCGGTGAGTGACACCATGCGCACTTTGTCATGGCCGGTCAGCCGGTCGCCAACGCTGGCGCCGCGGCCGAACAGCACGTTGAACACACCCGGCGGGAACACGCCGGCGGCCAATTCAGCCAACTTGAACGTGGTTAGCGGGGTTTGTTCCGATGGCTTAAGCACAACGCAGTTACCCGCCGCCAAGGCCGGGGCCAACTTCCATGCTGCCATCATCAGCGGATAGTTCCAAGGGGCAATCGAAGCCACCACGCCCAAAGGGTCACGGCGGATCATTGAGGTGTGTCCCGCAAGATATTCACCCGCCGCCAGCCCGCTCAGACAGCGGCTCGCACCGGCGAAAAAACGGAAAACATCGGCTACGGCCGGCAGTTCGTCGTTCAATACACAGTGGTAGGGTTTGCCGCAGTTAAGCGACTCAAGGCGAGCAAAGGTTTCCGCATGGTTGTCAATCATATCCGCCAGCTTCAACAAATATTCGGAACGCGCTTTCGGCGTGGTTTGTCCCCATTCGGCAAATGCGGCGTCGGCCGCCAGCACCGCCTGATCAACCTGCTCTGCGCTGGCTTCAGCCACCTGTAACACTACTTCTCCGCTCGCCGGGTTATACACCGGCAACAACGTGCCCTGGCCGGTCACCAGTTGGCCATTAATCAACAATTGGCTTTGCATAGGGTTATCCTTTTAAATTTTACAATTCAAAATGTTAATTAAGGTTCACTGAGCGTAACGAGCGTAGGCAGGCTGAGTGCGGACAGCGCGCAGGGCCCCGGAGCGTACACGAAGTACGTGAGGAGGCCGAGCACTGCCCAATCTCAGGATGCCAAGCGCAGTAGCCCAGTAGGCCTGAATTCTATTTGCCACTGCCGGCGACGCTTTCGCCACCCTTAGTCAGGTAATAAGCCCCCAAAATCGGGATCATGGTCAGCAACATCACGGACAGCGCGACCACGTTGGTGATCGGCACATCACGCGGGCGGCCGAGCTGATTGAGCAGCCACAGCGGCAGCGTGCGCTCATGCCCGGCGGTAAAGGTGGTGACAATGATTTCATCAAACGACAGCGCGAAGGCCAACATGCCACCGGCCAGCAACGCTGAACCCAGATTGGGTAACATGACGTAGCGGAAGGTTTGCCAGCCGTCAGCACCCAGATCCATTGACGCTTCAATCAGGCTATGGGAAGTCCGGCGGAAACGAGCGATGACGTTGTTGAATACGATCACCACGCAGAAAGTGGCATGCCCGATAACGATGGTCAGTACGCCCGGTTCGATATTCAGCGCCTTGAACGCGGCCAGCAACGCCAGACCGGTAACAATGCCCGGCAGCGCGATCGGTAACAGCAGCAACAGTGAAATGCTGTCTTTACCGAAGAAATCACGCCGGTACAGCGCCGCAGCCGCCAGGGTGCCCAGTACCAGCGCCACAGCCGTGGCCAATGCAGCAATCTGCGCGGAAAGTAGCATCGCATCGATAATGTCCTGCCGCCCGGCGGCAACGCTGAACCAATGCAACGTGAACCCCTTCGGCGGGAAGCTGAACGCCGCGTCCTCGGTGTTGAAGGCGTAAATGGCGATAATCGCCAGGGGGAAATGCAGGAAAATCAGACCGCCCCAGGCGGCCAATTTCAGCCCTAACGGCGCGCGCTCAGAGTGCATCGAAGGCCCCCAGACGTTTCACAATGGAAAGATAAATCGCGATTAACACAATCGGCACCAGAGTAAAGGCCGCGGCCATCGGCATATTCCCGATCGCCCCTTGCTGCGCGTACACCATGCTGCCGATGAAATAGCCCGGCGGGCCCACCAGCTGCGGCACAATAAAGTCCCCCAGCGTCAGTGAGAAGGTGAAGATCGACCCGGCGGCAATGCCCGGCACCGCCAACGGCAGGATCACATAACGAAAGGTCTGCGACGGGCGTGCGCCCAAATCCGCCGAAGCATGCAGCAACGAAGGTGGCAGACGTTCCAGCGCCGCCTGGATCGGTAAGATCATGAACGGCAGCCAGATATACACAAACACCAGAAAACGCCCCAACCCTGAGGTCGACAAGGTATTGCCCCCTACGCCCGGTACGGTCAGGATTGCCGCCAACACCGGCTCCAGCCCAAGATGCTGTAGGAACCACTGCGCCACGCCATCCTTTGCCAGCAATAGGGTCCAGGCGTAGGCCTTAACGATATAACTGGCCCACATTGGCATCATCACCGCGATATAGAAGAACGCTTTGACGCGGCCGCTGGTGTAACGTGCCATGTAGTAGGCAATCGGAAATGCCAACATCGCGCTGGCCAGGGACACCAGCACCGCCATGGTCAATGTGCGAAGAATGATGTCGTAATTGGCCGGGTTGAACAGCGCCCGCAGGTTGTCGAAGGTCAGATCCGGCGTCACCGTCATGGTGAAATCGTCGAAGGTGTAGAACCCCTGCCACAACAGCGTCAATAATGAGCCAAGGTACACCGCGCCGAACCACAACAGCGGCGGGACCAATAACAACAGCAGGTACAGCGTCGGTCGGCGATACAGCCAGGTCGACAGCGCGCGCAAGGTACCGCGGCGCGGCGCGGGATAGTCAATGCTCATCTCCATCTCACCTCTCCTCCAGCAGTGGCACCATCGCCTCGCGTGACCAGCAAGCGGTGACCGGTTGACCGATCAGGTGTCGCTGCCCGTCGGCATGCCACTGAGGATTCGCCTCGCTGACCAGCAGTTTCTCCCCGCTGTTCAACGCAATTTCATAGCGCGTTGCGGCGCCTTGATAATGGATCTCTTGCAGCGTGCCCTGCACCTGGACGTCACCCTGTGCCGCGCCGGCCTGATTGGCTAAACGGATATGCTCGGGACGGATTGAGAAGGTGGCGGCCTGGCCCAGTAACCGCTGCGCCAGATCGCTGCGTACCACATTGGACGTACCGACAAACTCGGCAACAAAGGGTGTCTTCGGCCGCATGTACAACTCGCGAGGCGCATCCACCTGCTCAATACGCCCATTGTTGAACACCGCCACCCGATCGGACATCGATAGCGCTTCGCTCTGATCGTGGGTGACGAAAATAAAGGTGATCCCCAGTTGGCGCTGCAGCTTTTTCAGCTCGCCCTGCATCTGCTCACGCAGCTTGAGATCCAGCGCGCCAAGCGGTTCATCCAGCAACAGCACCCGTGGCCGATTGACCAAAGCGCGCGCCAGTGCAACACGCTGCCGCTGACCGCCTGAAAGGTGTGCCGGTTTACGTTCGGCCACAAATCCCAGCGCCACACTGTCCAGCGCTTCCTGCGCCCGCGCCAGGCGTTCACGTTTGGCCACGCCTTTAACCATCAGCCCGTAGGCGACGTTTTCCAGCACTGACATATGCGGGAACAACGCGTAATCCTGGAAGACGGTATTCACGTCACGTTGATACGGTGGCAGATTGGCGGCTTCCTGGCCGTGAATACGAATCGAACCGGCACTGAGCTGTTCAAAACCGGCGATCAATCGCAGGCATGTGGTTTTGCCCGAACCTGAAGGCCCGAGCATGGAGAAGAATTCCCCATCCTGTATTTCGATAGAAACCCTGTCCACGGCGCGAACATCGCCAAAACTCCGAGAAACATCGATAAACTGCACGGCAATGGTCATGATCTGCTCTCCTAAACATGGCGTAAACTCATCAGGTGTAGCCAGCAAAGCCAGTTTGGCTACCCCCGACACAGACCTATCGCCAAAATAGTTCGGGCTACATCAAAGCGACAACCCAACGCATCCCCGAGTGCGTACAGGTCGTACGCAACCGGGGTTCGTGCGGGCAGCCAGCAAAGAGGCAGCTTGAAATATGAAGGTGATATTAGCGGCCGCCCATGATGGCGATATAATCCTGAGTCCAGCGGCTATAGGGTACGAACTTGCCACCCTGCGCCTGTGGCGTTTTCCAGAAGGCAATCTTGTCGAACTGGTTGAAACCATTGGTCTCACACCCTTTATCGCCTAACAGCGTACTGGCCTTACAGCCTGCCGGTGATGCCGGTACAGAACCGAACCAGGCAGCAACGTCACCCTGCACTTTCGGCTCCAGCGACCAGTTCATCCACAGGTAAGCACAGTTGGGGTGTTTGGCGTCGGCGTGCAGCATGGTGGTATCCGCCCAGCCGGTAACGCCCTCTTTCGGGAACACGGTGCCAATCGGCTGGCCTTCCCCTTTCAGGGCATTGGCCTGATACGGCCAGGCGCTGGAGGCGACCACGCCTTCATTTTTGAAATCGCTCATCTGCACTGAGGTGTCATGCCAGTAGCGATGAATCAACGCATGCTGAGTGCGTAACAGTTTCAGTGCCGCCTGATATTGCGCTTCGTTTAATTGATACGGATCGCTGATGCCAAGCTGGGGTTGTGTCGCCTTCAGGAACAGCGCAGCGTCGGCGATGTAAATAGGGCCATCATAGGCCTGCACCCGCCCCTGATTGGTTTTGCCGTCTGGCAGGTTCTGTTGCTGGAACACGACAGCCCAGCTATCCGGTGGCGTTGGGAAGGTTTTGGTGTTGTACATCAGCAGGTTTGGCCCCCACTGATAGGGGGTACCGTAGGTTTTACCGTCCACGGTATACCAGGCGCCCTTCAACAGGCGCGGGTCGATGTTTTTCCAGTTGGGGATCAGTGCCGTGTTAATTGGCTGCACCCGTTTGCCGAAGATCAGTCGCAGTGAAGCATCGCCGGAAGCGGTCACCAAGTCGTAACCGCCCTTAGCCATCAGGCTGACCATTTCGTCTGACGTGGCAGCCGTTTTCACATTCACTGCACAGCTGGTCTGTTTTTCAAACTGGGTGACCCAGTCATAATTTTTATCGGATTGGCCGCGTTCGATATACCCGGGCCAGGCAATGATATCCAGTCGTCCTTCGCCTTTACCCAGAGCCTGTGGCAACTCGGCCGCATGAGCCAGGCTGCAAAGCACAGTGAGACAGAGCGCGGAAACTGTGGTGGTGACTGCGGTCGTTTTTCCCATCGTAATTACCCCTGTGTTGCGTATCTGTATGCGGCAGGGAACGGCTGCCGCCCTAATCTAATTAAAAGCTGGCTTTAAACTTCGCCATTACATGTCTGACTACGCTGTAGTCCTGCAGTGAATCACTGGAGAGATCCTTGCCGTAACCGGAACGTTTCAGGCCCCCGTGTGGCATCTCACTCGCCAGGGTGAAATGGGTGTTGATCCAGGTGCTGCCGTATTGCAGATGCGCAGCGATATGCAGCGCCCGATCGATATTTTGCGTCCAGACCGACGAAGCCAGACCGTATTCGGAATCATTGGCCCAGTTGACCGCCTGCTCCAGATGTTCGAAACGGGTAACGCTCACTACCGGGCCAAACACTTCACGCTGGACGATTTCGTCGCTTTGCAGGCAGCCGGCCAGCAGCGTGGGTTGGTAATAGAAACCGGGGCCCGAATGCGCGGCGGCGCCGGTGATCAATTCAATGTGCGGCTGACTGAGCGCCCGTTCGACAAAGCTGGCGACACGATCGCGCTGCCGGTTACTGATCAGCGGGCCAATTTCGTTATCTTCATCGCGTTTGCGGGCAAAACGCAGGCTGGCCACCGCCTCACCCAGCGCTTCTACCAGTTTTGGATAGATCCCCGCCTGCGCGTAGATGCGGCAGGCGGCGGTGCAGTCTTGCCCGGCGTTGTAGTAGCCATAGGTGCGGATGCTGTTGACCACTTCGTCCAGATCCGCGTCGTCGCAGACGATCACCGGTGCTTTCCCCCCCAATTCCAGGTGGGTGCGTTTGACGCTTTTAGCTGCCGCCTGCAAGATTTTTTGCCCGGTGACGATATCGCCGGTCACCGACACCAGACGCACCTGCGGATGTCCGACCAAATGGCTGCCGACCCCTTCTCCGCCGCCATAGACAATATTCAGCACACCCGGCGGCAAGATATCTTGCAGCGCTGGCACCAGCGCCAAAATCGTCAGGGGAGTATGTTCGGAAGGTTTGAATACCACGGTGTTGCCCGCCGCCAGCGCGGGCGCGATCTTCCATGCCGCCATCATTAGCGGGTAGTTCCATGGCGCAATCGAGGCCACCACACCGATCGGATCACGGCGAATCATCGAGGTGTGCCCTTCAATGTATTCACCAGCCAGTTGCCCTTGCTGGGTACGCACCGCGCCGGCAAAGAAACGAAAGACGTCGACGGCCGCCGGCAGATCATCATTGAGCGCCTGATGCAACGGCTTGCCGCAGTTGAGGGCTTCCAGACCGGCTAACCGCTCGGCCTGCCGCTCTATGGCGTCGGCAATGCGCAGAAGAAGAGATGCACGGTAGGCTGGCGTAGTGCGCGACCAGTGGCCGAAGGCTTGCTGGGCCGCTTTAACGGCGCTGCCAACCTGCGCGGATGAGGCTTCGGTGATGGAAACCAGCGTTTCGCCATTAGCCGGATTAACGATGCACTCTTGCTGGCCTTCACCTTCGACCGACTGACCGTTAATGAATTGCTGACAGGATAAACCTGAAAGGAGGTGCACATCTGCCATCGCGAATCGCCTCTAAGTGACAAAAACGTTAACTAAATGTGAAATAAGTTAGTTTCAATCAGACTAAGCGAGCATCAGGCAGCCAACAAATTCTAAATACTGAACGCCGCGTTCGATTAAATCGAATGCTTCAGCCCAGCGGCGTGCATATTCCCGTTCTCACGCGCAATGGTCAGGAAAGGGGTGACCAATTCCGGCCGTGCGCTACCGCGCCGCCATGCCAAGCCAATGTCCAGCGGCTCCAGCAGATCCACCAGCTTACGCGCTTCAATCATATTGCCTTCCAGCGACCAGGCGCGGTAAGCCATATCCGGCAAGATTGAGACCCCCATCCCTGCCGCCACCAGGCTGCGTACCGCCTCCGTCGAACCGGTTTTCATGGCGATCTCCGGTTTCAATCCCGCGCGTGTCCAGATGCGACGCGCATGTACGTCCATTTCGTCGGCATTAAGCTGGATAAGCGGCAACTTCGCCACATCTGCCAGGCTGATGCTTTCGTGATCCAGCAGCGGATGCAGCGGTGGCAGCCACAGGCGATAAGGCGAATGCATCAGCACTTCGGTCTGCAACGCGTCACGGTCTTCGATATTGGACAGGATCAGGACGCCGATATCGATCTCCCCGCTTACCAGCAGGTGCTCAATATAAGGACGTTCATCTTCGATCATCTGGATGGTGACGTTGGGGTAAGCCGATTTAAACCGCTTGAGCAGCTCGACCAGGAAGTACCCGGCCACCAGACTGGTCACGCCGATAGTCAGCTTGCCGGTCAGGCTTTCAGTCCCCAATTGCAGGCTGCGTTTGGCGTTATCCACCGTGGCGAGGATCAGATAAGACTGGCGTAAAAATTGGTGCCCCTGATGTGTCAGGTTCATGCCCTTGGCGTGGCGATCGAACAATCGCACACCGATGTCGGTTTCCAATTGCTGGATAGCCAACGTCAACGAGGACTGGGAAACAAACACCGCCTGGGCGGCGGCGGAGATCGAACCGGTTTCGGCCACGGCGATAAAATGGCGGATTTGGCGCAGCGTCATCATCCGCATTGCCTTCCAAGCCACTGCGTTGTTGTCTGCGTGCACTTGCCGCCTGGCCGCAACGTGACATTCATTGGGGATTGCCTTAATCAAAATAGTGGAATTGAGTTAAGTGTAGCTATGGGTGCAGTAAAGCGATCGGGAAAAGTATCAAAAACGCGATAGCCTTCGCTTTTTTAGAATGCTTCTGATGAGAATAATCAAAACGGTGGAGAGGCGGGAGACGTTCAGGGATATTTGGGGCGTACACGTAGTACGTGAGGAGGCCGAGCACCGCCCAAGCTCAATCTGGCGGTGCTCGGTAGACGATCACATTAAATCGCTTCTTCGTCCTGTTCGCCGGTACGAATACGGACTACGCGCGCCACATCGAAGACAAAAATCTTACCGTCGCCGATTTTACCGGTTTGCGCAGTCTGCATGATGGTTTCTACGCAGGTATCGACGATATCGTCGGCCACCACGATTTCAATTTTCACCTTCGGCAGGAAGTCGACCATATACTCTGCGCCACGGTACAGCTCAGTGTGGCCTTTCTGGCGGCCGAAGCCTTTCACTTCGGTGACGGTCATCCCGGTAATGCCCACCTCAGCCAGCGCTTCACGAACATCATCCAGTTTGAACGGCTTGATAATAGCGTCGATCTTTTTCATCTTCTTTCCTTTACCAATTTTTGCGGCCAAAGCCGGATGTGATTGGGTAGCGGCGGTCTTTGCCGAAATTGCGGGCGGTAATACGCGGCCCGACGGCGGCCTGACGCCGTTTGTATTCGTTAATATCTACCAGGCGAATAACCTTGCGTACTATCGCTTCGTCGAAGCCTTCAGCCACCAGATCGGCAACGGACTTATCGCGTTCGACGTAGCTTTCCAGAATCGCATCCAGAATGTCGTACGGAGGCAAGCTGTCCTGATCGAGCTGATCCGGCGCCAGCTCAGCGGACGGCGGACGATCAATAACGCGCTGCGGGATCACGTAGGAAACGGTATTGCGGTATTCGGATAACTTGAATACCAGTGTTTTCGGGACGTCTTTCAGTACGTCGAATCCCCCCGCCATATCACCATACAGCGTGGCGTAACCTACGGCCATCTCGCTTTTATTGCCCGTCGTCAACACGATACTACGGCGCTTATTGGACAGCGCCATCAGCACCACACCACGGCAGCGTGCCTGCAGGTTTTCTTCCGTGGTATCGCGTTCGGTACCGGCAAACATTGGCGTCAGTTGGCCCATAAAGGCATCAAACATAGGCTCAATGGAGACGATATCAAATTCAATACCCAGGATTTCGGCTTCTTCTTTAGCGTCGGCAATGCTGATATCCGCGGTGTAGCGGAACGGCATCATGAGCGCCTGCACCTTGTCTTTGCCCAATGCATCGACGGCAATCGCCAGCGTTAGCGCCGAATCGATACCGCCAGACAACCCCAGCACTGCGCCCTTGAAGCCATTTTTCGTCACATAGTCGCGCACCGCCAACACCAGGGCTTCGTACACCTGCGCCAACTGCGGTAACTCTGCGGCCGGTGCCGTCATGGGCACGACGTCCAGCTCATTGAACTCAAGCAACGTGACCTGTTCGGCGAATGCCGCCAGACGGTGGGTCATGTTGCCAGCAGCATCAAATACCTTCGAACAGCCGTCAAAAATCAATTCATCCTGCCCACCAATCTGGTTCAGGTACACCAGAGGCAAATGGGTACGTTGGCAATGGCCGGCCATCAGCGTTTTGCGGATATACGGCTTTTCACGATTGTAGGGTGAGGCATTGATCGACAAAATCATTTCGGCGCCAGCCGCCTTGGCAGCATCGACCGGCTCCGGGAACCACAGATCTTCACAAATCAGCAGACCCAGGCGATAGCCTTTCAGCTCGATCACGCAGGTTTCATTACCCGCCTGGAAGTAGCGTTTCTCATCGAAAACACCGTAGTTCGGCAACTGCTGCTTGAAGTAACGCGCCAGCAGCGTCCCTTCGGAGAACAGCGACAGCGCATTATAGAGTTTGTCGCCTTCACGCCACGGGTGGCCGACCAGAATGGCGACATCAACCGACGCCTGCTGCAAACGATGCAACTGCGCGTCACAGCGCTGATAAAAATCATTGCGATACAACAGGTCTTCCGGCGGATAGCCAGACAGCGCCAGTTCGGTGAACATGACCAGATCGGCTCCCGCCTTCTGCTGCTCTTGCACCGTTTGCAACATGCGCTCGGTGTTGCCTTCAATGTCACCGACCAGCAGGTTTAACTGGGCCAGTGCGATGGATAGTGATCTGCTCATTGTTTAGGATCCCGCTTAATACGTTCCATGGTTCTCTGTGTTGGGCCGCGCCACAAACAAGAGAACGGAGTGTAAATCATTCCGCTGCGTTTGTTGAGAACCTGCGTAAGCAGGCCGCAGCGGAAAACATCATTCTTTAAAATCGTTGGCGTCCAGTTCATGACGCGACAGCAATTTATAAAACTCGGTACGGTTGCGGCCTGCCATACGTGCGGCCTGAGTCACGTTACCTTTGGTGATCTGCAACAGCTTGCGCAAATAATGTAATTCAAACTGATTACGCGCCTCGACAAAGGTCGGCAAGGCGGTGTTTTCCCCTTCCAGCGCCTGTTCCACCAGCGCTTCACTGATCACCGGCGCGGAGGTCAAGGCCACACACTGTTCGATTACGTTCACCAGTTGGCGCACGTTACCCGGCCAGGTCGCGGTCATCAGGCGTTTCATGGCGTCCGAAGAGAAGCTACGGACAAAGGGTTTGTGGCGTTTGGCAGACTCGCGCAGCAGATGATTAGCCAATAATGGAATATCCTCAGCGCGCTCATTCAGCGCAGGGATTTTCAGGTTCACCACATTCAGGCGGTAGTACAAATCCTCACGGAATTCGTTTTTCGCCATCGCCTTTTGCAGATCGCGGTGAGTGGCGGAAATAATACGAACGTCAATGTCCAGGTCACGGTTGCTGCCCAACGGGCGGACCTTGCGCTCTTGCAGCACACGCAACAGTTTAACCTGGAGCGAAAGCGGCATATCGCCGATCTCATCGAGAAACAGCGTACCGCCAGCTGCCGCCTGGAATAGCCCTTCACGGCTGCTGACTGCACCGGTAAATGCCCCTTTGGCATGGCCGAACAGCTCAGACTCCAGCAATTGCTCGGGCAATGCGCCGCAGTTAATGGCAATAAACGCCTTTTTACCCCGCGGGCTGGCACCGTGGATCGCTTGCGCCAGCACCTCTTTACCGGTACCGCTGTGACCGTTGATCAAGACGCTGACATCGGACTGCGCCACCATTTTTGCCTGCTCTAGCAAGCGCAGCATAATCGGGCTGCGGGTGACTATCTCTTCACGCCAGCTGTCATCACCCGCAGGTAACGACAATGACAGCGCTTCGTCGATGGCCTTATACAACGCATCGCGATCCACCGGCTTGGTCAGGAAGCTGAACACCCCTTGCTGGGTGGCGGCCACCGCATCCGGGATCGAGCCGTGGGCGGTAAGGATGATCACCGGCATGCCGGGCTGATGTTTCTGGATCTCGGCAAACAGCGCCATGCCGTCCATTTCATCCATCCGTAGATCGCTTATCACCAGATCGATTTTTTCGCGCCCTAACAGGCGCAGCGCTTCCTGACCGCTTTCCGCGGTGGTGACATGAAAACCTTCGCTGGTCAGGCGCATTCCCAACAGCTTGAGCAGGCTGGGATCGTCGTCAACCAATAATAGATTGGCCGGTTTGCGTGCTGTCATTGCGCGTGGGACTCCTTGTTAGCAGGGGACGGCGCATAAGTATCTTCCGGTTCCACCGGCAAGGCTGTGCCCTTCTCCGGTTCCGCGTCCGACTCTGCGGCTTTGTTTGGGGTCACTTTCTTCGCGGAGTCGGTTTTTTGTTGCGTCGCGCTATTGTCCGGGATGTCAGTTTGCAGCTGCTTGCGCGAAGAGAGCTGACGCTCAATATCGGTCAGGTTTTCCAGCTTGCGCGACGTATCCTGCAACTGTGCCTGTAAACGTATCTGGCTCTGGCGCAACTGATCTATCTGGCTGTCGGAGCTTTCCTGCAGATGTTGGTAGCGAGCCTTTTCATCAAACAGCGTTATCTGCAGGACCTGCTGCTGACGCCACAATTGCAATAACGGGCGCAATGAACTTGGGAACTCCAGGCGGTAGCTGTTCAGGCGATCGATCATCTGGCGGCGCTCACCCGAGGTTGGCTCAGCACTACCCAACAGGATGCTTTGTTTGAAAATCCCATCCCAACTGTCTCCGGGCAGGGTTTTCGCCAGCGCACGCGCCTGAGTGGAACCGATACGATCGGCACAATCCATGGCGCGCAGCCAGTAAAGAGAGTTATTCAACGCATCTTTTTCGTCGAGAGGCCACAGGGTGTCACACGCTGCAATGCGGTAATCCACCACTTTTGTGTCCGGGATCGCTTCCTGCTGCGGCTGGCTTAAGCCGCCGCTGACCGCGCGATCAACACACCCAGCCAGTAGAAAAGGGACAAAAAGAACGCTGCCTAAAAAGGAAAAACGACGCTTGCCGAGCGGCGTACCCAGTGTGGCACGCGGTGAACGTTCGGTCTGTGAGAGACGAAGGCGTTTAGACCATGTGTACATTATTATTCATTCTCGGCGGTTAATGGCAATTCAATGCGGAAGCAGACGTCTGCGCCAGCGACTTCAACCAGCTGCAGCTCCCCGCGCATCCGGCGGATACAATCCTGCGCGATACTTAGCCCAAGACCGCTTCCTTTTACCGCCCCTTTTCGCTGGTGACTACCTTGGAAAAAAGGCTCAAAAATCATGATTTTCTCAGCGTCGGGGATCGGCGTGCCGCTATTGGCGACATCAATCTGTACCCGTTGCCCAACCTGACGGCTGCGGATCCAAATGTTACCGGATTCCTTACCGTAGTGCACCGCATTGGAGTAGAGATTATCCAGTACGCGCATTAATAGCGTAGGCTCTGCCCAGCAGATTTCCGCATCCAGTTGGATCTCGGTGCGGATCATTTTTGCCCGGGCCGGTAAACTGTGCGCAGCAACGACCATTTCGACCATCTCCTCCAACGCCACATTCTCATGTTCCGCCGGGCCATCCGCCAGTTTACGGTTGTAATCCAGCAGTTGTTCGATCAGTTGCTGCAAGTGACGGCTACTCTGATCGAGAATGGTCACCACTTCTTTTTGATCGGAGGTTAACGGGCCGGCGACTTCGTCCGCCAGCAACTCCGTCCCCTCGCGCATGCTGGCCAGCGGCGTCTTCAATTCATGCGAGATATGGCGCAAAAACTCATGGCGCTGCGATTCCAACCAGGCTAACCGCTCGCTCAGCCAAATAATGCGTTGCGCCAGCGAACGTAGTTCACGCGGCCCTTTAAAAGACGCGGTACTCCCTAATGCTCGCCCTTCCCCTAATCGGTTGATCATCCGCTCTACCGCTTTTACCGGGCCGATAATCATGCGGGTAAACAGCACCACCAGCATCACACTGACCAGAAACAGCATTAGCGCCTGCCAGCCGAAGAACTGGCCGCGTTCGGCAATCGCCTGCTGCAACTGTTGGCCACGGGAATACACCACGGCACGCGTGGCCTGCACCATTTCGGCATTTGAGCGTGAAAATGACTCCAGCAGTGCCGACGCCTGTGCGTCCGGGCCGCTGCTTTGACATTTGATCGCCGCAAGCTGGGTCAGCAAATTACGCAAGGTTTGATAATAACGTTCATCAGGCAGGATGGGGGCATGTGCGTCGAGCATCTGCGAATACTGTTTTCGTTGGTTCTGATACAGCTTCTCCAGGGTCGGATCGACCAGTACACAATACTGGCGATAGCTGCGCTCCATTTCCAGCGCCACGCTGGTCATGGCCTCGCTGCGTCGCGCATCCACCAGCGTGGTGCGGTTGATGTCAGCCGCCTGCGCGCTGAGGTGATCCAGGCTCTGGTAGGCCTGATAAGCCAACACCAGCAGCGGCAACAGCACCAGCAGGAACGCCATCAGCACCAGTTGACGCAGTGAGCGGGGAAATAAACGCCATCTTTTCAACGAAATCATCTCATTGTCTCTAGTCTGCTTTGATGCTAACCGAGTCGCCGATGAGAGGAAAGCCCGGCGTTCAGCGGAGCGTCAGGAAAATACAGGCAAGCGTGCCGTGCGTGAGTGATGTCTGCGATTGGGGCTATCGTGATACCCAAAATAATTGGCGTTGCATCTATGATGGGTATTTGACGTTGGGGCAGAACTGCCCCACGCAAGAAAGTGTGGATGCCCTTAAACCTCGTCCCCAGGGTGATGTAGCACAAAGCTGGCATCGAACAGGACGAATAGCATCCGTAAGTATCCGTAATTGATGAAGACTCATCACAGGTGGATACAGGCGGTGCCTCACTCCACGTGTCGCCCGATGCTTGATAAAGCGCTTGCGCGTCTATTATCGGTTTGGTTGGACGATAGGCACCATTTCTTTGGCATCATTCGGAGGCTTATGAGGCAACTATTCCGTTTAATTACGGGGCCATCATAAAAAGGTGAATGAGCAACTGAAGAGAATAATGCACTTATCGTGCCAACTTTTCAACAAATTTATTAAGCATATGAAATTAAACAACAATAACTTAATTCAATGCTAAAACGGCCGCTTTACCACGGCATTGGATGAGGAAAAAAACACCACCCTGTCTCCAAAACCCGACAACTTAACGCAATTAATTTTTCACCATTAAAAATCAATAATTTATGTGTCTCTTTTTAGAGACAATGAAAATACCCTCTGTCGCAAAATGCAGACAACTCACCGACATCATGATAGAGAAAGGGGGAGCAATCTCTTGCTCCCCCTTTGGCACTACAGCGTTATCGCTTAGCCCAGCTGTTTACGGGCATTACGGAACATGCGCATCCACGGGCTATCTTCGCCCCACTCTTCTGGATGCCATGAGTTACTGACGGTGCGGAATACACGCTCTGGATGCGGCATCATCACCGTCGCACGGCCATTAGTGCTGGTTACCGCGGTGATACCGTTCGGCGAACCGTTCGGGTTAGCAGGGTAGGTTTCCGTCACATGGCCCATATTATCAACAAATCGCAAGGCTACCAGACCATGGTGCTCCAACGCCGCCAGGTGTGCAGCATCGCGCACCTCGACATGCCCTTCACCGTGAGACACGGCGATCGGCATACGTGAACCCGCCATACCTTGCATGAACAGTGACGGGCTGGCCGCCACTTCCACCAGGCTGAAACGCGCTTCGAAGCGGTCAGACAGGTTGCGTACAAAGCGAGGCCAATGTTCTGCCCCTGGGATCAGATCACGCAGGTTAGACATCATCTGGCAACCGTTACACACACCCAATGCCAGGGTTTGCGGACGGTGGAAGAAAGATTCAAACTCGTCGCGAACGCGATCGTTGAACAGAATCGACTTCGCCCAACCTTCACCGGCACCCAATACGTCGCCGTACGAGAAGCCACCACAGGCGACCAGGGTATGGAAGTCCTGTAGATCGCGGCGCCCTTCGAGCAAATCGCTCATATGCACATCTACCGCATCAAAACCGGCGCGATGGAATGCTGCTGCCATTTCAACATGGGAGTTAACCCCCTGCTCACGCAGCACCGCCACTTTAGGACGTGCGCCCTTGGCAATGTACGGCGCTGCAATGTCTTCTTCTGGCGCGAAGCTCAGTTTGACGTTCAGGCCAGGATCGCGTTCATCCTGCTTGGCCTTGTGCTCCTGATCGGCACACTCAGGGTTATCACGCAGGCGCTGCATCTGCCAGGTCGTTTCCGCCCACCAGGTACGCAACGTCGCGCGGCTTTCGCTGTACACCGTTTTATCGCCCTGAGCGATCACAAAGCGGTCGCCAGCCTGTACGCTGCCGATGTGGTGCACATTGTCCGTCAAACCATGTTGGGCAAACACCTGTTGCACCGCGTCAAGCTGGTCAGCCGTGACCTGGATCACCGCGCCCAACTCTTCGTTGAACAGTGCAGCCAGTGCATCATCGCCCAGCGCTTTAATATCCGCCTGCACACCGCAATGGCCGGCAAATGCCATTTCTGCCAACGTGACCAGCAGGCCACCGTCAGAGCGGTCGTGATAGGCCAACAGTGCGCGATCGGCCACCAGTTTTTGCATGGCGTTAAAGAAGCCCGCCAATTGCTCGACGTTACGCACGTCGGCCGGTTTATCGCCTAACTGACGGTAAACCTGTGCCAATGCGGTGGCGCCCAGCGCGTTATGCCCGTTACCCAAGTCGATCAACAACAGCGCGCTGTCGCCTTTATCGGTACGCAACTGCGGCGTCACGGTGTGACGCACGTCTTCCACGCGGGCAAAACCAGTGATGACCAACGACAACGGCGAGGTCATTTCGCGCTGTTCGTTACCTTCCTGCCAGCGAGTTTTCATCGACATTGAGTCTTTGCCCACGGGAATCGTGATACCCAGCGCTGGGCAAAGCTCTTCGCCGACGGCTTTCACGGCTTCATACAGACCGGCATCTTCACCCGGGTGACCTGCCGCTGCCATCCAGTTAGCGGAAAGCTTCACACGTTTGAGCGAACCAATCTCAGTTGCTGCCAGGTTGGTCAGGGCTTCCCCTACCGCCAGACGGCCGGAGGCGGCGAAGTCCAGCAGAGCAACCGGTGCACGCTCGCCGATCGACATCGCTTCACCGTAGTAACTGTCCAGGCTGGCGGTCGTAACCGCACAGTCCGCTACCGGGATCTGCCACGGACCTACCATCTGATCACGCGCTACCATACCGGTCACGGTACGGTCGCCAATGGTGATCAGGAAAGTTTTCTCGGCGACGGCCGGCAGGTGCAGAACGCGTTTGACCGCATCAGCCACCGTGATGTTGTCGCGCTGTACCGGCTGGCCTTTGGCCTGCAGACGCGTTACGTCGCGGGTCATCTTCGGCGTTTTGCCCAGCAGCACGTCCAAAGGCATATCGATCGGTTGATTGTCGAAATGACTGTCGTTCAGCGTCAAATGCTGTTCTTCGGTCGCTTCACCAATCACGGCATAAGGGGCGCGTTCACGGCGGCAAATCTCATCAAACTGCGCCATCTGTGCTGGCGCAATTGCCATGACATAACGTTCTTGAGATTCGTTACACCAGACTTCCAGCGGGCTCATGCCCGGTTCGTCGTTCAGAATATCGCGCAGTTCGAAACGGCCGCCGCGGCCACCGTCACTGACCAGCTCAGGCATGGCGTTGGACAAGCCACCGGCGCCCACATCGTGAATAAACAGGATGGGGTTTTGTGCACCCAGCTGCCAGCAGCGGTCGATCACTTCCTGGCAACGACGCTCCATTTCCGGGTTGTCGCGCTGTACTGAGGCGAAATCCAGATCGGCGTCGGACTGGCCGGACGCCATCGAAGAAGCAGCACCACCGCCCAAACCGATGTTCATTGCCGGGCCACCCAGCACCACCAGTTTGGCGCCTACGGTGATTTCCCCTTTTTGCACGTGATCGGCGCGAATGTTGCCGATACCGCCCGCCAGCATGATCGGCTTGTGGTAGCCACGCAGTTCCACGCCGTTATGGCTGTTGACCTGCTCTTCATAGGTACGGAAGTAACCCACCAGCGCCGGGCGGCCAAATTCGTTGTTGAATGCCGCGCCGCCTAATGGGCCTTCGGTCATGATGTCCAGTGCGGTAACGATGCGATCAGGTTTACCGAAATCCTGCTCCCACGGCTGTTCAAAGCCAGGAATACGCAGGTTGGAGACCGAGAAACCGACCAGACCCGCCTTGGGTTTTGCACCACGACCGGTAGCCCCCTCGTCACGGATCTCACCGCCGGAGCCGGTAGCTGCGCCAGGCCATGGGGAGATTGCTGTCGGGTGGTTATGGGTTTCTACCTTCATCAGAATATGTGCTTCTTCCTGATGATAATCATATTGACCGCTTGCCGACTCAGCGAAGAAGCGCCCGACCTGCGATCCCTCCATCACTGCGGCGTTATCTTTATAAGCCGACAGCACATAATCCGGCGTCTGCTCAAACGTGTTTTTGATCATTTTGAACAGCGACTTCGGCTGTTGCACACCGTCGATGATCCAATCGGCGTTGAAAATTTTATGGCGGCAGTGCTCAGAGTTGGCCTGCGCAAACATATAGAGTTCGATATCCGTCGGGTTGCGCCCCAGACCGGTAAAGGCATTCAGAAGATAGTCAATTTCATCCTCGGCCAGCGCCAGACCCAACTTGATGTTGGCCTGTTCCAGCGCGCTGCGCCCTTCACCCAGCATATCGATTGCCTGGTAAGGCGCAGGCTGATGCTGAGCGAACAGTTGTTCCGCCTGTTGCAAACTGCTGAAGACGGTTTCCATCATGCGATCGTGCAACAGTACAGCAAGCTGCTGCCATTGCGCTTCGGTCAAGGTCGGCGCTTTGACGTAGAACGCCAGGCCACGCTCCAACCGCAATACCTGCGTCAAACCGCAGTTATGGGCGATATCGCTGGCTTTGGAAGACCACGGAGAAATAGTGCCCGGACGCGGCGTCACCAGCAGCAAGCGGCCTTCAGGGGCATGTTCGGCGAGAGAGGGGCCGTACTTGAGTAGACGCTGGAGCTTGGCATGCTCTTCGGCGTTTAGCGGCGCGCTAACATCAGCAAAGTGGACGTACTCGGCGTAGATATCACTAACAGGAAGTTGAGCGTCCTGACAGCGGGACAGCAGTTTGGTAACACGAAAAGCCGACAAAGCGGGCGAACCACGCAGTATTTCCATAATCAAAGTTCTCTCGTCTTCGAAGCAACTGACTTCAGCACTTCATTGGGCGCAACAGGGGGAAAACGCGCGCCATTATAGAGAATCTACGCCGCAGACGAAACCGTTTGCGTAGCTATTATTGATAAAAGCTGTTTGCGCCATCGAATTGTCATAACGTGTCAATAAAGTTGCACGCTGGCGTTTTGTTGCGCAAAATGCCCCCGCACTGGTGATTTAACCATAAGAAAATACTGGTTTGCTGTCGGCAGTGTACGTGTGCCACCACTGGATAACTATTTGAAACGCCTTAAAATAAACTACATTCTAATCGGTGTTGTTACCTTGCTTCTGGCGCTCGCCCTGTGGCCCAATATTACCTGGCGCGGCGGTCAGGGTGGGCAACTCGAAGAGATTAAATCCCGCGGAGAGTTGCGTATCAGTACGCTAAACTCGCCGTTAACCTATTTCACGACCAAACAGGGGCCGAGTGGTCTCGACTATGAGTTGGCAAAACGCTTCGCCAACTATCTGGGTGTGAAACTGGTGGTGATCCCACATAAGAATATCAATGACCTTTTTGACGATTTAGACGACGACGATGCAGACCTGCTGGCTGCGGGCCTGATCTACAATCAGGATCGCCTGAGCCGCGCGCGCACCGGTCCGGCGTATTATTCCGTTTCCCAACAGTTGGTCTACCGCTTGGGAACAGCGCGGCCAAAAACCTTTGCCGATATTAAAGGCAAGCTGGCCGTTGCCTCTGGCTCCGCACACGTCAGCACGCTGAAGCAGCTTAAGCAAAGTAAGTTCCCGAACCTCAGTTGGGAATCCTCCAGCGACCTCACCTCAAAGGAGCTGTTGGAGCAGGTCGCTGACGGCAAGCTGGACTATACCCTCGGGGATTCAGTGACCATTGCCCTGCTGCAACGTATCCACCCGCAGCTGGCGGTCGCCTTCGATGTTACTGACGAAGAACCTGTCACCTGGTATTTGAAACGCGGCACTGACGACAGCCTGTATGCAGCCATGTTGGACTTCTACAGCCAGATGGTTGACGACGGGACGTTGGCACGGCTGGAAGAGAAATATCTCGGCCACGTCGGCAGCTTCGATTACGTTGATACCAAAACCTTCCTGTCAGCTATCGACTCAGTCCTGCCGACATTCCGCTCGCTGTTTGAAAAATACGCCAACGAGATCGACTGGAAACTGCTGGCTGCCATTGCCTATCAGGAATCGCACTGGAATCCCCAGGCAACCTCACCGACGGGTGTACGCGGCCTCATGATGCTCACGCGGGCCACTGCCGACGGTCTGGGGGTTAATGATCGTCTCGATCCCGAGGAAAGCATCCAGGGTGGCGCACTCTATCTGCAAAGGTTGATGGCCAAGGTCCCTGACAGCGTGCCGGAAGATGAACGCATCTGGTTCTCACTGGCGGCCTACAACATGGGCTGGGGCCATATGCTTGATGCCCGTAAGCTGACCAAGATGCAAAAAGGCAACCCGGATAGCTGGGTGGACGTTAAACAACGGCTGCCGATGCTCAGCCAAAAACGCTACTACCCGCAGTTGACCTACGGTTATGCACGCGGGCGTGAAGCCTATAACTACGTAGAGAACATCCGGCGCTATCAGGTCAGTTTGGTGGGTTATCTACTGGAAAAAGAGAGAAAAGCGGCACAGGAAGCAGCCGAACAGGCTGAACTGGGGAAAGGCTATCCGGCCGTCACACCGGAACTGGCACTTAACTTCTGATTAATCTGGGTTCTTATCCAGACCTGTGCGCTGTGCCAGTTTCAATGCTTTTTGCTGCTCACGGCGCATGCGGAAAAAGTTGCTCAACGTGGCAGCGCACTCCTCGGCCAACACGCCGGACAGAATTTCCACCTGATGATTCATACCAGGGTGACGCAAAATATCCACCAGGGATCCTGCCGCACCGGTTTTTACATCGGGTGCGCCGTATACCAACCGGCGAATGCGGCTATGCACCATTGCCCCGGCACACATCACACAAGGCTCCAGTGTCACATACAGCGTGGCGTTCAGCAGACGGTAGTTCTGCAATACCGAGCCCCCCTGCCTCAGAGCCATGATCTCTGCATGCGCCGTGGGATCGTGGCGACCAATCGGCCGATTCCAGCCTTCGCCAATGACCTGGTTATCCAGCACCAGCAATGCCCCCACGGGGACTTCACCTTCTTCTTGCGCACGCAAGGCCAGCTGCAATGCCTGACGCATCCAGTATTCATCGTTATATTCAGTCATTGCATCATTCCTCGTGCACTTTGCGGCGGGCATTATACACACTAGGGGCGCTGCATGCTGCGCCCGCGTTAACCGGAGCGAAGATATTCGCCACCGGTAAGCAGGTGCCAAGGTGAAGTCTGCAGCTTGCATTGCAGCGGGTATATACTGAGTCAATAACGGTGTTTTTCAGGGACAGGAAACATGAAATTCAATAAAAAAAATGCCGCCGTAGTGCGTAAAGCACTGGACGGCTGGGTGAGTGAAGGCGCACTGACGACACAGCAACAGCAACAACTGCTCCAGCATGTCGAAGTACAGCCCTTCGACTGGCGGCGGCTGGCACGCTATGCGTTTCTTGCCGCACTGGTTTCACTGGTTATCGCCATCAGTAGCCTATTCGCCGACAGTGCGCTGCTTTACCGGCTCAGTGAGCTGTTCCGCTTTGATGCCCCCGTGCGTATGACGATTGCCGCCATCCTCGCTGCCCTTGGCTATGCCTGGGCATTGCGACGTCGCCAAAGGTATCCGGAAAAACGTTACGGCAATGAAGCTGCGTTATTTGTTGCCGTCTTGCTGACCGCCTGTGCCCTGTGGCAGATGGGCGTTTGGCTGGATAATGGCAGCGGCCGAATTTCACTCCTGCTGATGTTTGCCGCCCTGCTGTATGGCGTGATTGGCTGGTTCAGCCGCTCGGGACTGGTGTGGTGGTTTGCTCTGCTGTCGCTCGGTAACGCCTTCGGCGCGGAAACCGGATATCTGTCGGGCTGGGGTGCCTACTGGCTGGGCATGAGTTTCCCTATTCGCTTTATCGCCTTCGGTGCCGTACTGATCGCTGCCGCATTGCTGCTGCAACCGCAGCTCGCTCGCCGTGGTCTGGAGCGGGTTTCACTGGCGATGGGGTTGTTATACCTATTTATTGCCCTCTGGTTACTGTCGATCTTTGGCAACTATGGCGATCTTGACAGTTGGTACAGCGCACGCCAGATCGAACTGTTCCACTGGAGTCTGTTGTTTGGTATCGCCGCGGTGGGGTGTATTGGGTTGGGACTCAAACGTGACGACGCCATGTTGCGCGGGTTCGGCCTGACCTTTCTTGGTATTAACCTCTACACGCGTTTTTTCGAGTTTTTCTGGGATGCCATGCCGAAGGCTATTTTCTTTGTGTTACTTGGCCTCAGCCTGTGGGCACTGGGACATTACGCAGAGAAGATATGGCAACTGGGCCGTAAACCTCATGATCAAACAGATGATTAAGGCCCACCAGCTTAACGGTTAAATTTACTACTGGATTTGGTTCGGAACGAGCCAAGTCCACACCTTGCAAATGGTTAAATCAAAATAAAATCAATCACCTGACTTATCCACCTCGATATTGCGATAGATCATGAACATTGAATAATTAGCATAGTAGTGTTTGAGGCAAGCAATAAAGCGTTTATCAAGGAGTGAGTTATGGCTGCTTCAACTTTCTTTATCCCCTCCGTCAATATGATTGGTTCTGGCTGTCTGGAAGAAGCAGCGAACACCATGAAACAACAGGGGCTGGGTTACGCACTGATCGTGACCGACAAAGTATTGAATAACATTGGCGTGGTCGCCCAGGTTCAACAATTACTCGCCGCACAGCACATCGAAAGCTGCGTTTATGACGGCACGCATCCAAATCCAACCACCCTGAACGTGAAACAAGGCTTGGCCTTGCTGCAAGAACACCAGTGCGATTGCGTCGTCTCGCTCGGTGGGGGCTCACCGCACGATTGTGCCAAAGGTATTGCACTGCTGGCGACTAACGGTGGGGACATCAAGGATTATGAAGGTGTTGATCGTTCTGCCAAACCGCAGCTACCGATGATTGCCATTAACACCACCGCAGGTACCGCCTCTGAAATGACCCGTTTTTGCATCATTACTGATGAAGCGCGTCACATCAAAATGGCGATTGTCGACAAACACGTTACCCCAATCCTGTCCGTCAACGATCCACACCTGATGGCTGGCATGCCAAAAGGGCTAACCGCCGCGACCGGGATGGATGCGCTCACCCACGCGATAGAGGCCTATGTTTCCAGCGCGGCTAATCCGATTACCGATGCTTGCGCACTGAAAGCCGTCACCATGATCAGCGAGTCGCTGCGTGACGCAGTCGCCGACGGCAACAATATGCAGGCGCGTGAAAACATGGCCTACGCCCAGTTCCTGGCTGGGATGGCCTTCAACAACGCCTCGCTCGGCTATGTGCACGCCATGGCGCACCAGCTCGGCGGTTTCTACGACCTGCCACACGGGGTGTGTAATGCCGTGCTGTTGCCGCATGTGCAGGAGTTCAATGCGAGCGTTTGTGCACCACGGCTAAAAGACATCGCTGCCGCCATGGGCCTCGACGTGACGCACCTCAATAGCCAACAAGGTGCCGTCGCCTGTATCGCCGCCATCCGTTTACTGGCGCAAGACGTCGGCATCCCGGCTGGGCTGCGTGATTTAAAGGTGAAGGAACAGGACTTTGATACGCTGGCAACAAACGCATTGAATGACGCTTGCGGCTTCACCAACCCGATACAAGCGACCCACAAACAGATTGTCGCCATCTTCCGCGCGGCAATGTAAGCCATCAGAAACAGTAAAGGGCGGAGATTCCGCCCTTTACTGTTATTCCAACTGTTGCAGCTCACCCAGCTTACTGACCCGCCAACGGTGCTCGCAGAAATACAACAAGGGGTTATCCTGCTTGCTGTCGCTGTAGCCGCTGTATAGCTTGAGCGGTGCGCCAAGACGCTGCTCCAACTGGGTGACCTTCTGTTCACCTAAACAGCGTAGAGTCAGAACCCAACCACCGTAACGCCGTACAATACGGCTACCGACCAATTGCACCTGCGGCAAGAAAGCGGAATCCTGATAAACCTGTTCCACAAGCCGTTCTGGTGAGCCCGTGATCAACCATACTTGCGCATCCTGGGCATCGAGGTATTGCCGCAAGCGCATTTGCACCACCGGAAAAGCCGTCACTCTTTGCCGGAAATCACTGACGAAACGCCGCTCCAGCGCCTTTAGGCTGGCCTCCGTTCGACCAAAGGTGATCGCCCACAGCAGTACACTCATGGGCCAGCGCGCGGCACGTCCCATCACCAACAGCGTGACTCCAATAACCGGCAGCAAGGGCACCACCAGCAACAGATTGAGCGGCAAATGACGTAACAAGAAGCGCAAGAAACTGCCAAACATATCTTCCTGATGCAGCGTCCCGTCCAGATCAAAGAACACCACGCGGCGACCTTCCACGGCCTGTTGGCTTTGCTTCTCGCTCAAACGCTACTCCTCAGGATCGTTGAATCCCATTATCCAGGTGAAAATAAATCCAGCGGCAATGGTAATCACCAGACCAGCCAGATACAACATCACCTTACCCGAGACAATGGTTAACGCCAAAGGTAAACCTGAGATACCGAAGGTGATCACCGTCGCCACTTTCCAGTAGCTGATCAGCGCCCCTCCGACCGCACCACCGAGGCAGGCGGCGATAAAGGGTTTACCCAACGGCAGCGTCACACCGAAAATCAAGGGTTCGCCAATGCCGAGAATGCCGACCGGCAACGCCCCTTTGATCACCTTTTTTAGGCGCGCATTGCGGGTTTTCATTAATACCGCCAACGCGGCCCCCACCTGACCGACTCCCGCCATCGCTAAAATCGGCAACAGTGGGTTGGAACCGTGGGCCTGCACCAGTTCGACGTGGATCGGCACCAGCCCTTGATGCAAACCGGACAACACCAGCGGTAAGAACAGCCCGGACAACACCGCCCCCACCAGCAGACCACCCTTGTCGATCGCCAGATTGGCACCGTGGGCAATGGCATCAGAGATGTAACCCCCCAGCGGCTGCAGGATCACAATGGCCAACGACGCCGTCACCAACGTGGTAATCAGCGGATTGAGGATCAACTCAATGGATTCTGGCAGCCAATTGCGTAGGCGTTTTTCCACCCAGCACATCAATGCCACCACCAACAGCACCGCAATTACCCCACCGCGCCCGGGTTGCAACGCTTCGCCAAACAAAGTGATCTGCGCCAACGCCGGGCTGGAGAGAATACCGGCCATCACGCCGCCCATGGCCTGGGAACCGCCAAACACCCGTGCGGCATTCACCCCCACCAAAATATTCATGATGGCGAACACCGCGCTGCCGAAAATCGCCAGCAACCCCAGCACGTTGGGATAATTCACCGCCAGCTCGCCGGCAATATCCGGCCGCTTCAGCACGTTGATAATGCCGGTAATCAGACCGGAAGCGATAAACGCCGGTATCAGGGGAATAAAGACATCGGCCAGTTTTTTCAGCGCTCCGCTCATTGGTGCCGAATACTTTTGCTTAGCCTGCGCCTTGTTGCGAGCGATACTGTCCTCAGCGGCCGCAGGGGCACCGCTGAGCAGTGTACGCATGGCGTCCACCACCTTGGCCGCGGCACCGGGGCCAACGATGAATTGATGCTGTTCGCCTTGCTTGATATAGCCCTTAATACCCGGTAACTGCTTGAGCAGTGCTAAATCAAGACGTTGCTCATCGTTAACCTCAACGCGAACCCGTGTCATGCAGTTTTCCAGCCGGAGGATATTTCCCTCACCGCCAATCCCCGCCAGAATCTGTGTTGCCAGTGCCGTTGTTTTGTCCATCGCCCGCCCCAGGTATGGTTTAGCGCGTCAGTGCCGCGCGCAAATAGCCGTCATGTTGCTGTAAGCGCTGCTGCGCCTCATCTGCATCAACGCCAGCCAGAATCATCAGGATTGCCGGTTTGACCTCAAAGCGGGTCTGCTTCAGTGCAGTTTCAGCCTGACTGCGCTCGGCTCCGGTGGCTTCCATCACGATGCGACAGGCACGATCCACCAGTTTTACGTTGGTGGCTTTCACATCCACCATCAGATTTTCATACACCTTACCGAGCTTGACCATCGCACCTGTCGACAACATATTCAGCACCAGCTTCTGCGCAGTGCCGGATTTCATGCGCGTTGAGCCGGTCAAGGCTTCCGGCCCCACGACGGGCGAAATTGCCACCTGCGCCTCATGCGCGATCGGTGAATCCGGGTTGCAGGAGATGGCTACCGTTGGGCAACCCAGTTGCCTTGCGTAGCGCAACGCACCGATCACATAGGGTGTGCGCCCAGACGCCGCCAACCCCACCACGATGTCGGTCGCCGTCAAATTCAATGCCAAGAGATCGGCCTCACCCAGTGCGGCATCGTCCTCCGCGCCTTCTACCGCTTTGAGCAACGCCCCTGGGCCACCGGCAATCAGTCCGATCACCATGCCATGGGGCACACCGAATGTCGGTGGGCATTCAGACGCATCCAGCACGCCAAGACGGCCGCTGGTCCCTGCCCCCAGATAAATCAGCCGGCCACCAGCCTTCAGCGCGGCCGCAGCCAAATCCACCGCTTGAGCAATAGCAGGCAACACCTTCTCAATTGCCTCTGGCACCTTTCGGTCTTCCCGGTTAAAACAACTCACCATCTCCAGCGTTGACATTTCATCCAGCCCCATGGTGGCTGGGTTGCGGGTTTCGGATACCAATGCGCCTAAGTTCATTTCTTCACCTTTGAATTTTTAATTCACAAACTAATTTATTATCTGAATATTTTATTCAACAAAGCGAGCGTTTTTTGCTATTTTAAAGACTCGGTCACAAAAATTTTCACTGCGCGTTTTCGCCGCCCACGTGGCAGAATGGCCGCTGGCCTCCAGAGAAAGATGAATGAGTACTCTTCTTCGTATTCGCCAGATGTATCCAACACTGGCTCAAAATGACCGCAAGCTGGCGGATTTCCTACTGCATAACGCCGAGCAGGCGCGCCACCTTAGCTCACAAAAGCTGGCCCAGTTGGCTGGGGTCAGTCAGTCGAGCGTCGTGAAGTTTGCGCAGAAAATGGGTTACAAAGGCTTTCCTGCGCTAAAGCTGGCGTTGAGCGAAACGCTGGCTCACCCACAAGCAGAACCCGTCGTTACGGTGCATAACCAGATCCTCAGCAGCGATGCATTGAAAACCGTCGGTGAAAAGTTACTGGTAGAAAAGCAGGCTGCTCTGCGGGCTACACTGGATATCAACAGTGAGGAACGCCTTCATCAGGGACTGGAAATGCTGCGCCAGGCGCGAAGGGTCATCTTGCTGGGGATTGGCGCTTCCGGGCTGGTTGCCAAAGACTTCTCTTACAAGCTGCTGAAAATTGGTGTTATGGTCGTTGCCGAACCGGATATGCACGTCCAATTGGCAGCGGTTCAGGCACTGGATAAACGGGATTTACTGCTGGCCATTTCGTTTAGCGGTGAACGCAGAGAAATCAATCTGGCGGCCGAAGAAGCCCGTATGGCTGGCGCGAAAGTGTTGGCGCTAACCAGTTTCTCGCCCAATGGCCTGCAGCAACGCGCCGACCATTGTTTGTATACCATCGCCGAAGAACCCAACACCCGCAGCGCCGCTATTTCTTCCAGCACCGCTCAATATGCGCTTACCGATCTGCTGTTCATGGCCTTGATTCAGCACGATCTCGATCACGCACGAGACCGCATCAAACACAGCGAACAGTTAGTGAAAAAGTTGGTTTAAGCCGTATAATGCCCGAGCCACAAATACCAAGGTATAAAAACCTGTTTAATAATAGAGTATGTGGCTTTTATTGTTTAAATCACGCCCACGATTTGAGCAGGCATGGACAGCACTATATTGACATTTGAGCTTAATGAAAACGCACACAATAACTTTAAATAAATCCCACATATCTATAACATCCTCCACGATCCGCAGCTTTTTAATCTTCGTTGCCACCGCATTTATCTTAATAAGATCGATGGGCTACGGCGGTGCGAAGGGGATTGATATTCTTTTCATTTCACTTACGTTACTATTATTATCTGCAATCCCCCTCACCCGATACTTTTTGGTTATCCCCTATATTATATTATGTGCGTTCTATGCCCCCGTCGGTGTAATATATGGCCCCCCTTCGGTTGTCGTGGTATCGGCGCTGTTTCAAACCAACAAGGCAGAAGCCGTCGAATTCCTGCACGCCATACCGGTAGGCTGCTATCTATTACCTTCTGCTACATTGCTGATGCTGTTTCTTCTTGTTCGCTATTGCTGGCGCTATCCGCTCCCGGTCCGGAAAGCACTGCCATTTCTGCTGATTTTAATCCTGCTGTTATTTGTCAGAATACTCAGCGGGAACATAGAGAACCTTAGGTTAGTGAATTTCTTTTCCTCATTTTTTTCGTCGTACCAGAGCTACAACCAACAAATGGTGGAACTTGATGCCGGTATGCAAGCCCAACCCCGTTGGACTATTAACAGCATTGATAATAACAAGGCTAATTATGTCATTGTCGTCGGTGAAAGTATGCGCAGAGACTATATGTCATTATTTGGCTACCCTACGCCGACAACGCCATTCCTTGATCAAGTAAACGGGACATTTTACAGTAATTATATTTCTACTGCGCCGAATACATTCGAATCACTGCCAAGAACTTTGGCATTGAGCGACGAAAAAAAAAGCTATATTTCAGATAATATTATTACTTTGGCAAAGGCCGCTGGATTACGTACTCATTGGTTTTCCAACCAAGGGTTGATTGGCCAATTTGATGCACCTGTCTCCAAAATAGCCCTGTTCAGCGATGAGTATCAGTTCCTGAAGAAAGGGGACTATCAGTCGCGGAACACCGACGACGATGAGCTGCTGCCCTTGTTGCAAACCGCATTGGATACCCATGGTTCCGGGAATTTGTATGTTCTGCATATCATGGGATCGCATTCTGACTTTTGCGAACGGCTCGGCGGCGAGCCACCGGTTTTCACCAGCAACAACGCTGAATTGGCCTGTTACCTTTCAACTTACCGCAAAACGGACCGCTTTATCGAACATGCCTACCATATGCTGCAAGAGACCCATGAACCCTTTAAATTAATCTATTTCTCGGATCACGGCCTTTCTCACCGCAATGTTGACGGTAAACTGTACCTACGCCATGGCGGCAATACCCGGCAAAATTACGAGGTGCCGCTGTTAGTGCTTGCGGATACCGATCGACAACGAACCTTCATTGACGCGCCACGCAGTGCCTTTGATTTTATCAGTCTGTTTGCCCAGCAGGCAGGCATAGTTGTCACACAACCACAGCTGCATCAGACAGTAACCGGGACAGATAAGCGACAAGTCTTTAATGGTCAGGAAAGGGTTGATTTTGATCAGTTGGCCAATGACCCGCCGGAGTTACTATGACAGCCGTCTAAACCGACTAAACTCACCGCTGCAACACATTGGCAGCCGCAGGTGGAAAAATGCCCAATAAAACGGGTTCTATGATAGATTGCGCGCCTGTTCGTGTGCACCGATTAAAAGATAACTGAAATGGCACTGCTGATTACCAAGAAATGCATCAACTGCGACATGTGCGAGCCGGAATGCCCCAATCAGGCGATTTCGATGGGTGATGATATCTACCAGATTGATGCCGATCGCTGCACCGAATGTGTCGGTCATTACGATACGCCCACCTGCCAGCAGGTGTGCCCCATCGACAATACCATTGTCGTTAACCCTCAGCACCGCGAAACCAACGAACAGCTGTGGGACAAGTTTGTGGTGCTGCACCACGCCGAGCAGCTGTAACGGCCCAGGTTCCAGATCGAAAAGGGCGCCAACAGGCGCCCTTTTTTTGTGGCAAAGCCAGGCTGTTATCCTTCGATAATCACCGTGGCGCAGGCGTAACGGCGCTCATCGGCCAGCGAAACGTGGATGGATGTCACCCCCATTTCCTGTGCCAATTCGGCAGCACGCGCGTGCAGACGAATATTTGGCTTGCCGAGACCGTCGTTAAAAACTTCAAACTGATTAAACGCCAAGCCATTGCGAATACCGGTACCAAATGCCTTGGCAACGGCCTCTTTCACCGCAAACCTTTTGGCCAGGAAACGCACCGGCTGCTGATGCTGCTGATACAGCGCCCACTCGGCATCGCTCAGCACGCGCCGCGCCAGACGATCGCCGCTGCGCTCGACGACGGCTTCGATACGCGCCATTTCGACAATGTCGGTGCCCAGCCCCAGCACGGCCATTAGCGACGTGCTTCGCGCATCAGCAGTTTCATATCCGCGACGGCAGCAGGTAGACCACACATCACCGCCTGCCCAATAATCGCGTGGCCGATATTCAACTCATGCATTTCCGGCAGTGCCGCGATAGGCTGAACGTTATGGTAAGTCAGACCATGTCCGGCATTCACCTTCAGGCCTTTTTCTGCCGCGTAAGTTGCAGCAACCGCAATACGATGCAGCTCGGCTTTCACCGCCAGCTCGCCTTCGGCTTCCGCATAAGCGCCGGTATGGATTTCAATGTAAGGGGCTCCTACCGCCACCGCGGCATCGATCTGCCGATGGTCAGGATCGATAAACAGCGATACCAAAATGCCGGCCTGCGCCAGTCGCTCAACTGCAACGGACATTTTGTCCTGTTGTCCGGCAACATCCAGCCCACCTTCAGTGGTCACTTCTTCACGTTTTTCCGGCACCAGGCAACAAAAATGCGGCTTCAGCTCAATCGCGATATCCAGCATTTCATCCGTCACAGCCATTTCCAGATTCATGCGCGTCTGGATGGTCTGACGCAAAATGCGAACGTCGCGATCGGTGATATGACGACGATCTTCACGAAGGTGTACCGTGATCCCATCGGCTCCTGCTTGCTCGGCAATAAATGCGGCCTGAACCGGATCCGGGTATTGGGTTCCGCGCGCGTTACGTAACGTGGCGATGTGATCGATATTGACGCCCAGCAGCAAATCAGCCATGACAACCCTCTAAAGAATTGATTTTCAGTGGCCGTAGTTTACACGTGGGGGCTGCGCGGCAAAAGGGGAAAAGGTCAGGCGTCGTCGACCGGGGTATCCGGCTGTTTACGGACGAACTGACGAAATAGTTCACGGCTCTTCAACGGCTTTCCACCCAGATAAGGCTTGAGTGCCATACGCGTGAAACGCTTGGCCGCACGTAATGTCGACACATCAGGGAACTGACGCTCTGCCAACGCACGTAGCTCACGACCGGTAAAGCTGTAATGGTCTACCACCAGACTGGCGATAAAACCTTTTTCTTCGCGGTAACGGTAGGTCATACCCTCATCCACCGGCAACCCGCTGCCGGCGCAATGCAGAAAATCCAGACCGTATCCCAGATGGTTCAACAACGCCAATTCGAACTGACGCAATGCCAGCTCCGGCGAAACCTCTTCAGCCGCCAGCGCCTGCAAACACTGTAAGTAATCGAAGAACAATACCGAGTAGTTGGCTTCTTGTTCTAACACCCGTGACAGCAATTCGTTCACGTACAGGCCGCTGTACAACATCATGCCACTGAGAGGCAAACCCAGGGAGACCGCTTCGGCGTTACGCAGCGTTTTGACTTCGCCACGCCCACCCCAGCGTACCAAGAGAGGAGTAAAGGGTTGCAGGCAACCCTTTAAATTGGAGCGGCGGCTGCGCGCGCCTTTTGCCAGCAAACGCACCCGCCCATGACCTTCCGTGAACATATCCAGCATGAGACTGGTTTCACTGTACGGTCGTCCATGCAGGACGAAAGCGCGCTCCCAGCCGTCCATTGGATAGGTTATTTCAGATCGTCGGTATAGCCCAGGCTACGCAGCGCACGTTCGTCATCCGCCCAGCCCGATTTCACTTTCACCCACAGTTCCAGATGCACTTTGGTTTCAAACATCTGTTCCATATCCTGGCGGGCTTCGATGCCGATCGTTTTGATCTTCGCACCTTTGTTACCGATGACCATTTTCTTCTGGCCTTCACGCTCGACCAGAATCAGACCGTGTACGTTGTAACCACCGCGCTCGTTCGGTACAAACTGTTCGATCTCAACCGTCACAGAGTAAGGCAGTTCCTCACCCAGGAAACGCATCAGCTTTTCACGGATGATTTCCGACGCCATAAAACGCTGGGAACGATCGGTAATGTAATCGTCCGGGAAGTGGTGTTCCGCTTCCGGCAATAACTTGCGTGCGATAGCCGCGATAGTGTCCACGTTCATGCCTTTCTCGGCAGAGATTGGCACCACGTCGAGGAAGTTCATCTGCTGGCTAAGGAACGCGATATGCGGCAACAGTTTGGATTTGTCGGTAACGTTGTCGACCTTGTTGATCGCCAGCAGTACCGGACATTTCAAACTACGCAGCTTATTGACCACCATTTCATCATCAGGGGTCCAGTTAGTTCCTTCCACAACGAAGATCACCAGCTCGACGTCGCCGATTGAGCTGCTGGCTGCGCGGTTCATCAAACGGTTGATGGCGCGTTTTTCTTCGATGTGCAGACCCGGGGTGTCGACGTAAATCGCCTGATAGGCGCCATCGGTGTCGATACCCATGATGCGGTGACGGGTCGTCTGCGGTTTACGCGAGGTGATGGAGACTTTTTGCCCCAACAGTTGGTTCAGCAACGTGGATTTGCCCACGTTGGGACGACCGACTATCGCGATAAAACCACAGTATTGTTTTTCTTCGCTCATTCAAGCTCCAGCTTTTTCAGCGCTTGTTCCGCTGCCGCCTGTTCAGCTTTACGGCGGCTTGAGCCTGTTCCCACGACGGGTTCGCTCAAACCACTCACCTGACAGTGGATAGTAAACTCCTGATCGTGCGCCTCACCGCGAACCTGCACCACCAGATAAGAAGGTAACGGCAGATGACGACCTTGCAAAAACTCCTGTAAACGGGTTTTTGGATCTTTCTGCTTATCACCAGGGCTGATTTCGTCCAACCGGCTGCGATACCAGTCCAAAATCAGTCGTTCAACAGTTTGGATATCGCTATCCAGGAACACGCCGCCAATTAATGCCTCTACCGTGTCCGCCAGGATTGATTCGCGGCGGAACCCACCGCTTTTCAACTCACCCGGGCCCAGACGCAGACATTCTCCCAGATCGAACTCGCGTCCCATCTCCGCCAACGTATTACCACGCACCAGCGTGGCACGCATGCGGCTCATATCGCCCTCGTCTACGCGAGGAAAACGATGGTAGAGCGCGTTGGCGATGACAAAACTAAGAATAGAGTCACCCAGAAACTCAAGACGTTCATTGTGTTTACTGCTGGCGCTACGGTGAGTTAACGCTTGCAGTAAGAGCTCCTGCTGTTGAAAAGTGTAGCCCAGCTTCCGCTGCAGCCTATTTATTACGATGGGGTTCATGAGTTACCAATAGATCAAGAATGCGTCAAAAACTTGCAGCATACGGAACAGGCCTGCTTCGCCGAAAGCCAATCCAAAGCTGTTTCGTTTGCAGTGGCTCCCAACAGGGAGCCAACTTTTTATCGCTCGAGCCGGTATTCTACAACGAGTGGAAATATAATGCTGCGTTAATAGACGCCTGATTAATGAATTCCACCGATGCGGCTAAATCTTACGCCGGTAGGCCATTCGCCTTCCTGCTTTTCAAAACTCATCCAGATAGCCGTGGCTTTACCCACCAGATTTTTCTCCGGTACGAAGCCCCAATAACGGCTGTCAGCGCTGTTGTCGCGGTTATCACCCATCATGAAGTAATGACCCGCAGGTACAACCCACTCCGCCAGCGGTTTACCTGGCTGCTGGTAATAAGCCCCCACCTGATCCTGCGTGCCCGGCACGGTCAGAATATGGTGAGAAACAGTCCCCAGCGTTTCCTGACGCTCACGCAGACGGATGCCACCCTGCGGCACATTGTCGCTCAACGGAATCTGGTAGAAGCCGTTGCTGGCCTCGCCCATGCCGCTGCGGCTAAACAGCTGCACAAAGTCGCTCGGTTGCGCATCGTTGTAAGTCACCGCCAATGCGGTATCGCATGATTGACCGCTATTACACGAAGGCTGGACGGTCACACGCTTATTGACGGGATCGTAACTTACACGGTCGCCCGGCAAGCCAATGACGCGTTTGATATAATCCAGCTTTGGATCCAATGGATATTTAAATACCGCAATATCACCACGCTTCGGATGGCCGGTTTCAATTAGCGTCGTCTGGGTAATAGGATCTTTAATGCCGTAAGCATATTTCTCCACCAGAATAAAATCGCCAATTAACAACGTCGGCATCATTGAGCCTGACGGGATCTGGAAGGGTTCGTAAATAAACGAACGCACCACAAAGACCAACAGCAATACCGGGAAAACGGATGCACCGGTTTCAACCCAGCCTGGCTGCTTCGCCACTTTCGCCAACGTTTTATCGTCTACAGCGCCTGCAGTTTGTGCATTCACCGCCGCAATTTTCGCCCGGCGAGCCGGCGCCCATCTGAAGCGCTCAAAGGCCCAAATGATCCCGGTGACTAACGTTGCCAGTGCCAGGATCAGGGCAAACATATTCGCCATGCAAACTCCCTAGTTACGCGAACTTGTCGCTGTTACTTACTGTCTTTGCCAACGTGCAGAATGGCCAGGAACGCTTCTTGTGGCAACTCAACGTTACCCACCTGCTTCATGCGTTTCTTACCGTCTTTCTGTTTCTGCAGCAGTTTTTTCTTACGGCTAACGTCACCGCCGTAGCATTTTGCCAACACGTTTTTACGCAGCTGTTTCACCGTTGAACGCGCGATGATATGCGTACCGATAGCGGCCTGGATGGCAATATCGAACTGCTGGCGTGGGATCAGCTCTTTCATCTTCTCGACCAGTTCGCGACCGCGATACTGCGCATTGTCACGGTGAGTGATCAACGCCAACGCATCCACACGCTCGTTGTTGATCAGCACGTCGACGCGCACCATGTCGGAGGTCTGGAACCGCTTGAAGTTATAATCCAGCGACGCATAGCCACGGGAGGTAGACTTCAGGCGATCGAAGAAGTCGAGCACCACTTCCGCCATCGGGATTTCGTAAGTCAGCGCAACCTGGTTACCGTGATAAACCATGTTGGTCTGCACGCCACGCTTTTCGATACACAGGGTAATCACACTGCCCAGGTATTCCTGCGGCATCAGCATGTGACATTCGGCGATCGGTTCACGCAACTCTTCGATATTATTGAGCGGAGGCAGCTTGGACGGGCTATCAACGTAGATAGTCTCTTTGCTGGTGGTTTCCACTTCATACACTACCGTCGGTGCGGTGGTGATCAGCTCCAGATCGTATTCACGTTCCAGACGTTCCTGGATGATCTCCATGTGCAGCAGGCCAAGGAAGCCACAGCGGAAACCGAAGCCCAACGCGGTGGAGCTCTCTGGCTCATAGAACAGGGAGGCGTCGTTCAGGCTCAGTTTGCCCAACGCATCGCGGAAGGACTCATAGTCGTCAGAGCTGATTGGGAACAGACCCGCGTAAACCTGTGGCTTCACTTTTTTGAAACCTGGCAAGGCTTTGTCTGCCGGCTGACGTGCCAACGTCAGGGTATCGCCTACCGGCGCGCCAAGAATGTCTTTGATAGCACAAACCAACCAGCCTACTTCGCCGCAGTTCAATACGTCACGATCGACACGCTTTGGCGTGAAGATACCCAGACGATCGGCATTATAGGTTTGGCCGGTGCTCATGACCTTGATCTTGTCGCCCTTACGCATGGTGCCGTTCTTGACACGCACCAGGGAAACAACGCCCAGGTAGTTATCGAACCAAGAGTCGATGATCAGTGCCTGCAATGGCGCGTCTGGATCGCCTTCTGGCCCTGGGATATCGCGCACCAGACGTTCCAGAACGTCGGGCACACCCACACCGGTCTTGGCCGAGCAACGCACTGCGTCGGTCGCATCAATACCCACGATGTCTTCAATTTCCTGCGCAGCGCGATCGGGATCGGCAGCCGGCAAGTCAATCTTGTTCAGGACTGGCACCACTTCCAGATTCATATCCAGCGCGGTGTAGCAGTTAGCCAACGTCTGAGCTTCTACGCCCTGCCCGGCATCAACCACCAGCAGTGCACCTTCACAAGCGGCCAGTGAACGAGAAACTTCATAGGAGAAGTCAACGTGCCCTGGCGTGTCGATAAAGTTGAGCTGATAGGTTTGGCCGTCTAGCGCTTTATAGTCCAGCGTCACGCTTTGGGCTTTAATGGTAATGCCACGCTCACGCTCCAGATCCATAGAATCGAGCACCTGCGCAGCCATTTCACGTTCAGTCAAGCCACCGCAAATTTGGATAATACGGTCGGACAGCGTCGACTTACCGTGGTCAATGTGGGCAATAATGGAGAAATTTCGTATATGCTTCATTATAAAAGTTTTTCTGCCTTGGTATTTCTGAATTACTCGCCTATAGAAACCCGCATGGACCTAAAGCGACAGTGAATGGGTTCGGCCGTCTTGCGCCTGAATCGCTGCATTCTACATGTCACAACACTGAAAACCTAGCGATCGGTGCAGTGAAGGCATTCTATTATGTAGACTTTAATGTTACAGAGCGCTCCGGGTTATGAAAGCGGATGTTAACAAAACCCAACGCCGTTATAACGCTAAGTTTCAGCAGCCCATACCGCCTCCCTTCCCTCAGGGGCTATCGTCAGGATCCCGCGTTAATACATAACCGCGAATAACGCAATAAACCCGCTCCTAATTATGGATAAAATAATATCCGTATCAATATCTTAGAATTGTAATTTGACCCAAGGGGTTTAGGAAAAAACCCATATACGCTTCCCAACGGCTTCTATAGAAATGGGGGTGAACACCGCGATAAAACATAATTCAGGGCACTACATCGGCACGTCCAGCGGGGTTCACCAGCATATCTCTGCATGTTGATTGGAAGGTGCACAATGATCGATAAAGGGCAAATGCTGAGCCGGCACGATTTTTCAAAGGTCAATTGGGGCATTCTGGCAGCCGCAGCGCTGCTATTAACCACAGGGGCGGCGCTGATATTGCTGCCTCTACTGAGCAATATGGATGAAAATGCGGTTCTGACCTTACTGCAAACCGGCGCAGCCACTGTTTTACTCGGCTGTATTTTGCTGGCGCTGCGCCACTATCTGCGGCCAGCGCTAACCTATCGCCTGTACGAACAAGGTGTTCGGGTGATTAACGACCATAGCCACAAAGAACGGTTTATCCCCTTTGAAAAAATTGAGGATATTTATCGTTTCCGAGGGGGGCGTCTGTTTGGCGGATTGTTCGATGTGATGGCATTTCGCACCTCAGCCGATCAGCCTTGGTGCCCGGTCTTCAGCAACCTGTCTCATTCCTGGCGGCTGGCGGATACTATTATCAATCAGCAGATCCAGCAACGCGGGCCACAGGCGTTAAATGCCCTCTACCAAGGGGAGGTGCTGTCCTTTCACTACCTCCGCTGCGGGGCGCGTTGGTTGAACCATATGTTTCCTGGTTACCGGAAAGGGCAATCAGCTCAAACGCTACGGCTAAGTGCGACAGCGCTGATCACCTCACAGGGGGCTATTCCGATAGAACAGATACGCGAAATGGAAAATAACCCGCAACGCGGCACCATTCGCCTACTGGATAACCAGGGCAATACATTGTTTACAATAGGTTATTTTTCGCTGATCAGTGCCGATCTGTTTATGGCACTGTTGGAGCACATGATCTACAACCGCATCCCCGCCTACCATAACCCGGCGATGACGCGGCAGCCGTTTTAACGCAGAGGTTCGTTGTCCGTTTGCAGGCGCATGGCCCCTGGCGGTAAACCAATTTGCAGAACGATGGGTTGGTAATTGGCTTGCTCACCGAGGCGATGCGCCAGGCTACGCGCCAACATAAAGGCCGCGCCGCCACCAAGCAGTGCGCCAAGCGCGGCTGAAGCATCGGTGCCCAACCAATATTGCAGCACACTGCCGCCGAGCATCATACCCAGCAACGGCGTCAAATAAACCAGCATTGCCGAACGCAACAGACTGCCTTCGGCAATGCCCACCTCAACCCGCTGACCCGGCTCGAGTGGTTGCTCGATACGCACTTGCAGTTGGTGTTCGGTTTCCGGCACCAGTTCATTCAATGCACGTGCGCCACAACCTGAGCGGGCGGTGCAACTGCCACATCCTGCTTTCGGCTCACAACGCAGCAGCGCCACACCCTGCTGCCACGAAACCACCGTGGCCCACTCTTTCATCATTATGGTGATACCTTGAAGGAAATACTGTCAGCAATACGTTTGGCCGTCGCTGGCGGCAGTTCGCCAACGATGGTGATCTCGTTGCCGCTGCGCACTTCGGTCTGAATAGTCCGCCGGCCCTGGCGATAATACTGCTGGCCAGCACCGCTGCCCGCGGGACTGACATTGACCGAGAAACTGAACAAGCCATCGCTATATAGCCGCGACTCAACAGGTTCCGACACATTAGGCAATTTACGGCGGTTGCGCGCGACCTCATCAACCCCGGCCGGTAGCCAGCCCGTACTCCACCCCAACTTGATATTCTCTACAGCCGGGAGTGACAGCAATGGCGGCAGGTTAGCCTTGATCAGCCCCTGCATGGCGCTTTGCACTTGCGGCCCAACCACGAACGAAATCACCCGATATTGCTCCAGCGTTTCGCCGTCGCGATCGATCAGATCCACCCGCAGCGGCAGCTTGGTATCTTCGTCCATCCAGACAATATAGCTATAGCGAGAACCATCGCGTGCAACCACGCGGAGGACTTCACAAGGACGATCGGAAATACGCGTGCTGCCAACGGAGATGAAGTCGTAGTATTTCGCCAGACGGTTGAAATCAGCATAAACAATGGCCGGTAACGCATCGACGATATGATCGCCAGATAACGTAAAGGGTTCCAGACCGGGTTCAAAATAGCTGATCCCACCACCACGTTGCAGCACTTCGCGACGTGGGCCATCCATATGCAGCAATTGACCAAGAGGCTGCTGGTCGATCACCGCATGGCGATAACGCAGCGACTCGATCCCCTGCTTGCTAATGCTGATATAGGCGAGTTCATAATTGAGCGAACGGCTAGCACTGCTCATCTGTTGTAACAACGCCCCGGACGCAGTGGGCTGCGCCGGGGCGATGTTTGAGTAGAGCAGGCTGCCCGTCAATAGACAGACGGAGAACCAAAGTTGCTTCATTACTGCTGTTGCATTCCTAAAGACTGGGTTCCAGGAACCTGGACGGCAGCCTGTTGTGGTGTGCTTTGCTCAAGCTGCAGCTGATCGGAATGCAAACGGCGTTGCAACTCATAATCTTGCAGCATAGCGTTAATGCGTTTACGTTGTTCCTGCACCTGCTGCTGTTGACCGCTGCCGGTTGAGAAACTGTCTGCCGGTACGCCAAGGCTAACCGGTGACGCCTGCCCCATGATCGGCAGGGTATTGAATGCCGGTGATTCAGCGGCACCAGATTGTGCAGCCGGTTGATTGTATTGCTGTACGCCTACAATCACTGCCAGCGACACGCAGGCCGCCATGCCAATCTGTGTGATCTGGCTGGCCCAAGGACGGACTTTGTCCCAGAACGGCATTTTCTGCCAGGTATGTGGCTGCGGCTGAGATTCCGGAACTGCAGAAGGAACCAGACGTGCCGGTTCTTTCTCTAACGCAGCAGCTACACGATCTGCGATATCGAAATGCATCACTTGTCCGATATCACCCCGTAGTGTGTCACGTATCAGGTGATAGCTCTGCCAGCTTTGTTGAAGCGCTCTGTCTTTAGACAATGAACTCAGCAGCTCATTGTCGAGCGATTCTCCATCCATCAGAGCGGAAAGCTTTTCTTTCTGCATGTCTAAGTACCCTTCCTGTGTCCGCCATTGCTAACGTTGAATCAGCGGTTGAACTTTATTATCGATAGCCTCCCTGGCGCGGAAAATACGCGAACGTACGGTTCCGACCGGGCAATCCATGATGGCAGCTATCTCTTCGTAGCTTAGACCATCCAGCTCCCTCAGGGTAATCGCCATGCGAAGATCCTCAGGGAGAGACTCAATGGTACGGAAAACTATCTGTCTCAGCTCTTCTGACAACATTAAGTTCTCAGGGTTCGAAATTTCTTTTAGTGCGCCCGCACTTTCGTAATTTTCGGCGTCGTTGGCATCCACATCGCTCGATGGCGGACGACGACCTTGAGCAACCAAATAATTCTTTGCCGTATTCACAGCAATTCGATACAACCAGGTATAGAAAGCGCTATCCCCACGGAACGATTCCAGTGCGCGATAGGCTTTAATAAACGACTCCTGCACCACATCAGGCACATCGCCTTGTGGCACATACCGGGAAACGAGGCTCGCAACTTTGTGCTGGTAACGAATTACCAGTAAGTTAAACGACTTCTGATCGCCCTTTTGGACCCGCTCAACCAGAACTTGATCCGTTAACTGCTCGCTCATCCGAGGTAAACTCTCCCCAAATCCGTCTCCACGCGTAAAATTGTACTGCCAGCCATACATGATTTTCCTGAGCAAGCACTCGCTTGGAGTTCATACAGAACACGAAGTTCCGTATTGCCATTGTTTTTTATGTTGATGTCACCCATCCGTGGCTTTTGCCCGGACAATTAGGCTAACATGAATTTCACTCTTCTTCTGCACACATCATACGTTATGCAACCATCATCTGAACATGTTAGCGATGTACTGATTGTCGGCAGCGGCGCTGCAGGCCTGTCATTGGCGTTGCGTCTGGCGCAGCATTGCAAGGTTACCGTACTCAGCAAGGGGCCTCTCAACGAAGGCGCCACATTTTATGCCCAAGGCGGGATCGCCGCGGTTTTCGATGAAACGGACAGCATTGCCTCACACGTTGATGACACTTTGATTGCCGGAGCCGGCCTGTGTGACAAAGACGCCGTTGAGTTTATCGCCGGCAATGCGCGCCACTGCGTGCAATGGTTGATCGATCAGGGCGTCTTGTTCGACACTGAAATCAACGCTCAGGGCGAAGAACATTACCACCTGACACGAGAAGGTGGACATAGCCACCGCCGTATTCTGCATGCCGCCGACGCCACAGGTAAAGAAGTAGAGACCACCCTGGTAGGGAAAGCAAGCAACCACCCGAATATTTGCGTGATGGAACGCCGCAATGCGGTTGATCTGATCACATCAAACAAAATTGGCCTACCAGGCACGCGCCGGGTTGTCGGTGCCTATGTCTGGAACCGTGAATTGGAACAGGTAGAAACCTACCGCGCCAAGACGGTCGTGCTGGCTACCGGCGGTGCCGCCAAGGTGTACCAGTACACCACCAACCCGGATATTTCTTCTGGCGACGGCATTGCCATGGCCTGGCGCGCAGGTTGCCGGGTCGCCAACCTGGAATTTAACCAGTTCCACCCAACCTGCCTGTTCCATCCGCAGGCACGCAACTTCCTGCTGACCGAAGCATTGCGCGGTGAAGGTGCCTACCTCAAGCGCCCGGACGGCAGCCGCTTCATGCCCGATTTTGATCCACGGGGCGAACTGGCACCGCGTGACATCGTTGCGCGCGCCATCGATCACGAGATGAAGCGTCTGGGTGCCGACTGCATGTATTTGGACATCAGCCATAAACCGGCTGAATTCATTACTCAGCATTTCCCAATGATCCATGAAAAACTGCTGACGCTGGGCTTCGATCTCACCACACAACCGATCCCCATCGTCCCTGCTGCGCACTACACCTGTGGCGGCGTTATGGTTGATCAGCACGGCCGTACCGATCTCGACGGGTTGTACGCCATTGGAGAAGTCAGCTACACCGGTCTGCACGGTGCTAACCGTATGGCGTCCAACTCCTTGCTGGAATGCCTGGTCTATGGTTGGTCCGCGGCGGAGGACATCAAGATGCGTCTGCCGTTTATCACGTTGGCGAAGCAACTCCCCCAGTGGGATGAAAGCCGCGTAGACGATGCCGATGAACGGGTCGTGATCCAACACAACTGGCATGAGCTGCGGCTGTTTATGTGGGACTACGTGGGGATTGTGCGCACGACCAAACGCCTGGAGCGCGCACTGCGCCGCATCAATACGCTGCAGGCGGAAATTGACGAGTACTACGCAAACTTCCGCATCTCCAACAATTTGCTGGAACTGCGGAATTTGGTGCAGGTGGCGGAATTGATCGTCCGCAGCGCCATGGAACGCAAAGAAAGCCGCGGGCTGCACTATACGCTGGACTACCCGGATCTGTTGCCGGAAGCGCTACCGACCATTCTGCAACCCTAATAGTTTTACCAGGGCGCCCGAAATGGCGCCTTTTTCATTTCAGTAAAACAGATAAAAATCAGTTATCAGACGGCGAAAATCATCCGTATAACTGCCATCAGCCAGTTTAATTGCCAGCTTCTGCTCTACATTTGCATCCGTCGGCTGACGCGTCAGGGCCAACAATACCCGGTGCAACGGCGTATCTGCGCGATCGCTGACATTCAGCCGCTGCGCAGTGTACCAACCACGCTCATGCGCATTGGTTTCGAAAGCTTCACCAATATCATGCGGCAACACCACGCAAAAAGCCCCGTTCGGCGCGAGCAACTGTTCTGCACTGGCCAACAAGGCATCGTGGGTCAGGGTCTCCGTATAACGTGCATTGTGGCGTGCCTGATCGCGGCAGGCGACCGCCGGCTCAAAATACGGCGGATTGCTGACGATCAAATCGTATTCACCGGCATGATGCTGCGCGAAATCGTGAATGTCTTGCGCATGCACCTCAATACGCGGCGACCACGGTGACGCCAAAACGTTATCACGTGCCTGACCCGCTGCCGCCTCATCAAGCTCGACCGCGTCGATCAGCACGCTGTCGCTTGAACGTTGCGCCAGCATCAGCGCAATTAATCCGCTGCCACTGCCGATATCCAGCACTCGCTGTGCCTGTACCAACGGCGCCCATGCCCCCAGCAGCACACCGTCCGTGCCCACTTTCATTGCGCAGCGATCGTGAGCAACAAAAAATTGTTTAAAGGTAAAACCACCGCGACGTGGCGTAAAATTCGCTTTCGATTGAGTGCTCACAATAACCACCTGGATACAAAACTGGCGTAGCATAAGGCAATCTGATTTTTGGGAAAAGAGATGCTTTCCGCTTAAATAGGTGAAGAAAGCGGCCAACCCGTCTATAATCGGCGCCCCAAGTAGAGGTAGACCATGACAGTAACCAATTTTTCCGAGCTCGAACTCGATGAACGCCTGATAAACGCCCTGCGCGATAAAGGCTACGAACGCCCAACCGCCATTCAAGCCGAGGCGATCCCGCCTGCGATGGATGGGCGCGACGTATTGGGTTCGGCGCCAACCGGCACCGGCAAGACCGCCGCATTTTTGCTGCCGGTATTGCAGCATCTGCTCGACTTCCCACGCAAGAAGTCCGGGCCACCGCGCGTACTGATCCTCACCCCGACGCGCGAGCTGGCGATGCAGGTAGCCGATCAGGCACGTGAACTGGCTGCTCATACTTCGCTGGATATCGCCACCATTACTGGCGGCGTCGCGTACATGAACCACGCGGAAGTCTTCAGCGAAAACCAGGACGTGGTTGTCGCCACCACTGGTCGTCTGCTGCAATACATTAAAGAAGAAAACTTTGACTGCCGCGCAGTAGAGACACTGATCCTCGATGAAGCCGACCGCATGCTCGACATGGGCTTCGCGCAGGACATCGAAACGATCTCTGCCGAGACGCGCTGGCGTAACCAGACGTTGCTGTTCTCCGCAACGTTGGAAGGCGATGCTATCCGCGAATTCGCCGAGCGCATTCTGAAAGAGCCGGTAGAAGTCGAAGCGGATCCATCACGCCGCGAACGCAAAAAGATCCTGCAGTGGTACTACCGTGCCGACGACGTGCAGCATAAAACCGCCCTGTTGGTGCATTTGCTGCAACAACCGGACGTACAGAAATCCGTTATCTTCGTGCGTAAACGTGAACGTGTACATGAGCTGGCGGCCTGGCTGCGCGAGGCGGGTATCAATACCTGCTACCTCGAAGGCGAAATGGTGCAGGCCAAGCGTAACGAAGCGGTAAAACGCATGATGGATGGCCGCGTCAACGTGCTGGTTGCGACCGACGTTGCTGCCCGTGGTCTGGATATCCTGGATATCACCCACGTGTTCAACTTCGATATGCCGCGCACCGCAGACACCTACCTGCACCGCATTGGCCGTACCGGTCGTGCCGGGCGCAAGGGGACGGCAATCTCGCTGGTTGAAGCACATGACCACCTGCTGCTGGGCAAAGTCGGGCGTTACCTGAACGAGCCATTGAAAGCACGGGTCATCGAAGAGCTGCGACCGTCGACCAAAGTGCCAAGCGAGAAAAGCAACGGCAAGCCGTCGAAGAAGGTGATTGCCAAACGTGCCGCCGACAAAGAGAAGAACAAAGAAAAAGCCAAGGTAAAAGTGCGTCATCGCGATGCGAAAAACGTCGGCAAACGCCGCCAGCCAAAGGCCAAACCTGAAGACAACGGCGCGAAGTAATGCCGTCGCTGTAAATAAAAACCGCCTCCAGTTATCTGAAGGCGGTTTTTTTATGCCCGTTTATAGCTGCGTGTAATGCGTTGCCTGCTGATGGGCTTTCAGCCACGTATTCAGTTGATGATAACGATCGCGCATTTCCTCATTCTGCAATGCCGTCGGCGTCTGCGAGAAATAGAACTGGAAACTCATCCCTTGCTGATTACGGGCTTTGGCATCCGCCCCTGCCTGCAACAGCATCAGCGCCAATTGCGGTGCATTGATTTTTGCCGCTACGTGCAAAGGAGTATCCCCTAGCCGATCGCTTAGCGTGACATCCGCACCGGACACCAGCAACAGTCGCAGTTGCTCCTCCCTTCCCGCCAATACCGCAACGGCCAATGGCGTGGCCCCGGTTACCGCATGACGTAGGTTAACCGGCACACCACAAGCCAACAGCAAGCGCAGATACTGTGGGTCTTGCACTGCCGCAGCCGTATGCAATGCGCTGTTTCCATCCAAACCCGGGGTAGAAGCATCTGCCCCCAGCGCCAACAACGCGCTTAGGCTTTGCGGTTGTTGTGACAGTATTGCCCACTGCAACAGGGTGACCTGATGATCGCCCTGCTCATGCAAACGCGCCTGCGTTGCCTGTTCAGCAATACCCTTTACATCGCCACGTGCGACGGCCAGAGCCAATGCCGCATTGCTGTGCCCGTTGAACGGGGTCATATCCTGATTCATCTGTTGTCCCTTAGCCATCATCAGTAAACCGACAATCGCGATCAGCGCCATTATGGCAATCATCACCGCCTGCCACCATGCCCGCCGCCCGTCAGGCATTGGCTTTGGTCTCCCATGGCTTTTGCTCCGCCATCGAACTGATGACCTTGTCGATACCGTGCGCCGTCAGGCTGCGATCGACATGTTTGCTCGGTCTCCAGTCGTCAATACCGCTTAAGGTGTCGTTATTGGCCAGCGTGATTTTATGTCCTATGGCATCAGGGATTAGCGAAGTGGATTCCTGTGCCCCGGTCAGCATGTCATATTGTTCGCTATAACGACGGATCCCGCCGGCTTGCGCATCCTGTTTTGCTGCAGCTGGATCAATCCCCATACGGTTCAACGTGTAATCGGACACTCCCGCAGCGTTAAAGGTAACCGCCACCGTGCCCGTCGCCAGCGCCGCCGTTGCCGCAAGGCCACCACCCAGTGAATGGCCGGCAATGACCAACGCATCGCCAAACGCCGCCTTGGCACTCTTAGCGACCGCGACGGCCTGATTGTACTGCACATCATCATACCCCGTCGCTTGGCGTACATTGCTCAGCCAGTCGCGCATATCATTGGTGCCCGCAAAGGCCAATACGTACTGTTGATTGTCACTGTAGATCCCAGCCTGAAAACCCGATGCTGTGTCATGCAGGCTGGCAGGATCAATACCCGCGCCGAGCAAGGCGCTGTCGCTCAAGCGGCTGAACCCGTCAACACCCTGGCTAGTGGTGCTGTAAACGTCTTTGGCCAACAGCGCTAGCGTGTAATCCCCTTGTTGCGAATGCTGACCACGCGTCACGCCCGAATGCGCTGCAGCCGGCGCCGTTACCGACATGTCGCTCACCAGCGTATTCAGTAGATTCTGTGCATTTACAGTGTGCGACGACACTGTGGTCGCGGGGGCGTTTACCGGGGCGGATTCAACAGGTTGGGGAGCATTCAGCGGTTCCTGTGCCGTGCGTGTTGGCGGGAGCTGAATAGCCGAGGGACTGACCGCAGAGGTAAAGCTCAAAGACATACTCATGCCGACTCCTTGTCGATAGACTTATTAATTAGCGCACCTTATGTGTGCTGTTGTAGCTATCGGCAGGTCGGAGCAGTTCTGTAATGCAGGCGGTTATCTTTGCAAGGAATGTGATCCGGATTCACTTTCTGTCCGGTTTCGACCACCACATAAAAAAGGGAGCCGAAGCTCCCTTGTAAACAATACGGGTAATTACAGGCTTTCTGTAAAGGTACGTGTAATCACGTCACGCTGCTGTTCTGGCGTCAACGAGTTGAAACGCACCGCATAGCCAGACACACGAATGGTCAATTGCGGGTATTTTTCTGGGTGCTTCACCGCATCTTCCAGCGTTTCGCGGCGCAGTACGTTTACGTTCAGGTGCTGACCGCCTTCTACGCGCACGGTAGATTGCATTTCCAGCGGCACTTCACGGTACTCGATCTGGCCCAGTTCGCTGACCGGTACAACCTGGTCTTCCGCATAGTTCGCTTTGGCGCAAACACAGCGAGCTTCTGATGTTTCATCGTCCAGCAGCCAGAAAGAGTTCACCAGCGCCTGGTCGTTTGCTTTAGTAATTTGAATACCAGTAATCATTTTGTTGCCTCCGTACAAGGGCGAAAAATTCTACGTCGAAAAAACCCAATGTTGGTTTCGGCCATTTGGTAAAACCATTGTTGTCTTGTTGTTCTGTATACCAGCCTGGAGTGGGCAATTCTTTGATTTAAGTCAATTTTTACGGGGCACCCACAGGGCACAAGTGGGCAAGTTTATGTTTTATGTCAATTTTCCCCATAAAGCGCATCGCAATTATTTTTGTAAATTTTCAAAAATTTTTGCATTCACCACAGTAACGTAAAAATAAAAGCGGGTTTCACTGTGTGAAGCTAAACGGTAAGCTATGCCCAGTGAATTGTTAACGAAAACAAAGGAGAGCGTTTATGTCCACCTCCCTCACCTGGCATGACGTCATCGGCAAGGAGAAAGAGCAGCCCTATTTTCATGAAACGCTTGCCTTTGTTGCTGCTGAACGCCAGGCCGGTAAGACCATTTACCCACCGCAAAAAGATGTGTTCAACGCGTTCCGTTTTACCGAACTGGCGGACGTGAAGGTGGTGATTCTCGGTCAGGATCCCTACCACGGCCCGAATCAGGCACACGGTTTGTCTTTCTCCGTACTGCCCGGCGTTCCCGCCCCCCCTTCGTTAGTGAACATGTATAAAGAACTGGCGACGGATATCCCTGGTTTTGAACGCCCTAATCATGGCTGCCTGCAAAGCTGGGCGGAACAGGGAGTGCTGCTGCTGAATACGGTATTAACCGTGGAAGGTGGCCAGGCGCACTCCCACGCCAAGCTTGGTTGGGAAACCTTTACCGACAGAGTGATTGCGGCGTTGAACGAAAACCGCGAAGGCGTGATATTCCTGCTGTGGGGCTCGCATGCCCAGAAGAAAGGCAACTTTATCGATCGTAACCGCCACCATGTGTTGAAAGCGCCACACCCTTCACCGCTGTCCGCCCATCGCGGTTTTCTCGGCTGTCACCACTTTTCGCAAACCAACCAATTGTTGGAGCAGCAGGGGTTAAAACCTATCGACTGGATGCCCCGACTGCCACAGGCATAACACCAGATGCACAAAAGGCACCCGAGGGTGCCTTTTCTTTACTTAATTTCGCTTAAGCCTTGGCTTTGGAAACCGCAACCATCGCTGGGCGCAACAAACGGCCATTCAGCGTATAGCCTTTCTGCATCACCATCATGACATGGTTTGGCTGGTGATCGGCTGATTCCATCAGGCTCATGGCCTGGTGCACGTCCGGGTTGAACGGCACGTTAATGTCACCAACAATTTCGATCCCGTACTTACGCACGACGTCCTGCAGGGACTTCAGCGTCAGTTCGATACCTTCGATCATCGCTGTCAGTTCCGGATTGTTTTTATCCGCCATTTCCAGCGCGCGTTCCAGGTTATCAAGCACTGGCAACAGATCGCCGGAGAATTTCTCCAGCGCAAATTTGTGCGCTTTTTCGATATCCAGTTCAGTACGGCGACGAACATTTTCCATCTCCGCTTTGGCACGCAGCAGGCTGTCGCGTTCATGCTGCTGGGATTCGGCCAGTTGAGCTTCCAGCTCAGCAATGCGCTCATCCCGCAGATCGACGCCCTCAGCCGCTTCCGGCAGGGCTTCCTGCTGTTCCATTTCTTCCGAGACTTGCTCGTTTGGCGTCTTCTGTTCTTTACTACTCATGAATATCTCCGCGTTTTAGCATTAATCTCGCAACTTGGCTTATTATGGGGATCAAAACCGGGGTTTCAAGTCAACCGGTCACAATGTGGGGCATAAACTGGTCCCGGTGAGGAAAATCACAACAATGAATAAAAAATTCGGCTGTATTGGCATTGTTGGCCACCCGCGTCACCCTTCGGCGCTGGCAACGCATGAGATGTTATTTCACTGGCTGGTTGCCCGAGGCTATTCAGTGATGGTTGAACGGCAGATTGCCCAGGATTTGGGGCTAAAAGACGCCGTAACCGGTAGCCTGGCCGATATTGGCCAAAAGGCCGATTTGGCCGTGGTCGTTGGCGGCGACGGCAATATGCTTGGCGCTGCGCGCGTATTGGCCCGTTACGATATTAAAGTGATCGGTGTTAACCGCGGCAATCTCGGTTTCCTGACCGATCTCGATCCCGATAACGCATTGCAGCAACTGGCCGACGTGCTGGAAGGCGAGTACATCGATGAACAGCGCTTCCTGCTGGAAACCATCGTGCACAAAGAGAACCAACAGTGCCGTATCAGCACCGCCATCAACGAAGTGGTACTGCACCCCGGCAAAGTGGCACACATGATTGAGTTCGAAGTGTATATCGACGATCGCTTTGCCTTCTCGCAACGTTCCGATGGCCTGATTATCGCTACGCCGACCGGTTCAACCGCCTACTCGCTTTCCGCCGGTGGGCCAATCCTGACGCCGTCGCTGGAGGCCATTGCGCTGGTGCCGATGTTCCCGCACACCCTTTCGGCCCGCCCGCTGGTGATCAACGGCAACAGCACGATCCGATTGAAGTTTTCCCAAATTGGTAGCGATCTGGAAATCAGCTGCGACAGTCAAATCGCGCTGCCTATTCAGGAAGGTGAAGAGGTTTTGATACGCCGTAGTGATTTCCATTTGAATCTTATTCATCCGAAGGACTACAGCTATTTCAATACGTTAAGCACCAAGCTCGGTTGGTCAAAAAAATTATTCTAAAAATTGCGCCAGCCTCTTTACTGTATATAAAACCAGTTTATACTGTATGAAACTACAGTTATGTGTTTATACACAGGAAGGTTCCCATGCTGGCGCAATTGACCATCAGCAATTTTGCTATCGTTCGTGAGTTGGAAATAGATTTTCAACCGGGTATGACTGCGATTACCGGTGAAACCGGCGCCGGTAAATCGATCGCCATCGACGCGCTGGGGCTATGCCTCGGTAACCGTGCCGACGGTAACGTCGTTCGCTTGGGAGCCGCCCGTGCCGATATCTGTGCTCGCTTTTCGCTGGCAGACACCCCGTCCGCCCGCCAATGGCTAGAGCAAAATCAATTAGACAACAGTAATGAGTGCCTGCTGCGCCGGGTGATCAATGCAGATGGCCGCTCACGCGGTTTTATCAATGGCACTGCCGTCCCCCTTTCGCAACTGCGCGAACTCGGTCAGCGTTTGATTCAAATCCACGGCCAGCATGCTCACCAATTACTGCTCAAGCCCGAGCATCAAAAACAACTGCTCGACGCCTATGCCGACGAACCTGCTCTGCTGATCCAGATGCAGCAGGCTTACCAGCGGTGGCACCAAAGCTGCCGCGAACTGGCTCACCATCAGCAACAATCCATCGAGCGTGATGCACGTAAACAGCTACTGCAATACCAATTAAAAGAGCTGAACGAGTTTGCACCGCAGGCGGGCGAATTTGAACAAATCGATTCTGAGTTCAAACGCCTGGCCAATAGTGGCCAGTTGTTGACGATCAGCCAGCAAACGCTGCAATTACTGGCCGATGACGAAGAAAACAACATGCTGAGCCAGCTTTATACCGCCAAACATTTGCTGGTTGAGTTGATCGGGATGGATGAAAAGCTAAGCGGTCTGCTGGACATGCTGGAAGAGGCTTCAATCCAAATCAGTGAGGCCAGTGATGAACTACGCCATTATGCCGATCGCATGGATTTGGATCCGAACCGCCTGCAAGAACTGGAGCAACGCCTGTCGCGGCAAATTAATCTGTCACGTAAGCATCACGTGGCACCAGAAGAGCTGCCTCAATTGCACCAACAGATGCTGGATGAGCAACAACTGCTATCGCAGCAAGAAAACGATCATGAGCACCTGAACGAAGCGGTCACGCAGCACCATCAGCACGCCCTGCTGTTGGCAGAGCAATTGCACCAGAAGCGCCAGCATTATGCCGCCGAACTGACCACGTTGATTACTGACAGCATGCAGGCGCTCTCTATGCCGCACGGTAAATTCAATATTGATGTGCGTTTTGAGCCGCAATATTTGAGTGCGGAAGGTGCAACGCGCACCGAGTTTTGTGTATCCACCAACCCAGGCCAACCGCTACAGGCATTAGCGAAAGTAGCCTCTGGTGGCGAATTGTCCCGTATCGCATTGGCGATCCAAGTTATCACGGCGCGCAAAATGGAAACGCCGGCACTGATTTTCGACGAAGTGGACGTCGGCATCAGTGGCCCAACCGCCGCCATTGTTGGCCGCCTGCTTCGCCAGTTAGGCGAGTCCACGCAGGTTATGTGCGTCACTCACCTGCCGCAAGTCGCAGGCTGCGGTCATCAGCACCTATTTGTCAGCAAGCAGACCGACGGTACAGAAACCGAAACACAGATGTCGCCATTGGATAAACGAGCCCGTTTACAGGAATTGGCTCGCCTTCTTGGTGGCAGTGAAGTCACCCGGAACACGCTGGCAAATGCAAAAGAACTGCTTGCTGCATAAAAAAGCTCAACTTTTTTACTTTCTTGAGGTCTGACTTTGGCGCTGTTTGCCCGACAGACCTCAAATTGTGGCAACGTCACAATTAAGCCCCCTCGGGGAACTTAGTCACCCTCAGTGACTGAGGTCAACGAGGGTAGCCAACACCGCGACAATTTGAAGGATCACGGGTATACCCAATAGATTTCACGTTGTAGCAAGGCGGCAACCAAGGGAATCCCTGGAAGCTTAGTCACCTCAGTGGCTGGGATAAACGAGGGTAGCAAGGTGGCAACCAAGGGAACCCCCGGGAGCTTAGTCACCTCAGTGGCTGGAATAAACGAGGGTAGCCAACACCGCGACAACTTGAAGGATCACGGGTATACCCAATAGATTTCACGTTGTAGCAAGGCGGCAACCAAGGGAATCCCCGGGAGCTTAGTTAACTAAGTGACTGGGGTGAACGAGGGCAGCCAACACAGCGACAACTTGAAAGATGAAGGGTATAAGGGTTTCCAACAGCACCAAGGTCTATTATCATCGGCAACCTATGCCCTAAAGGAATGTGATTACTATGCGCTGTAAAACGCTGACTGCCGCCGCTGTAGTTCTTGTGATGCTGACTGCAGGCTGTTCTACTTTTGAGAAGGTGGTTTACCGGCCTGACATCAACCAAGGGAACTACCTGACGTCAACCGACGTAGCTAAAATTCAGAAAGGTATGACCCAGCAACAGGTCGCTTACACATTGGGTACCCCAATGCTGCAGGACCCGTTCGGTACTCAGACATGGTTCTATGTGTTCCGTCAGCAACCAGGCCATGAAGATATCACTCAGCAGACCCTGACGTTGACCTTCAACAGCGCTGGCGTGTTGACCGATATTCAGAACAAACCTGCGTTGACCAAATAATCAGCGGGGAATTATCGTCCGGCCCATGAGGGATGCGTCACGTTCTTCATGACAGTCACAGGCTGCAACTCGGAAGATAACATTCTGATAAAAAATAAGGCGCATTCAGCGCCTTATTTTTTTGCCTTTTCTGCCCGTTGGCGGCGCAGTTCTTTAGGATCGGCAATCAAGGGGCGGTAAATCTCCACCCGGTCGCCATCGTTGAGCACATCACCCAACTTGGCTGGTCGGCTATAGATGCCCACCTTGTTACTTTGCAGGTCAATGTCACTACGCAGTTCAAGCAGCCCAGAGGCAATTATCGCCTGTTCAACGCTGCTGCCTTCTGCCAGCGTGACATTGCGCAGATATTGGCGTTCCGGCAGGGCGTAAACCACCTCAACCCGTATATCTGACACTGTAAACCTCTTTTGCCCGCTGGGTGAATGCTTGCACCATATTGCCGGCCAGCTCTTTAAACACCTTTCCGAATGCCAACTCGATCAGCTTGTTGGTAAATTCGAAATCGAGGTGCAGCTCAACCTTGCAGGCTTCCGGGCTGAGCGGCGTAAAATGCCAGCCCCCCATCAGCTTACGGAAGGGACCATCCACCAGTTGCATATTGATGCTCTGGTTATCCAGCAGCGTATTACGCGTAGTAAACGTTTTGCTGATACCGGCTTTGGCAACATCCACTGCGGCGGTCATTTCATTGTTGGACGCGTCAATCACCCGGCTACCGGTACAACCAGGCAGAAAATCGGGATAAGAGTGAACATCGTTTACCAACTGATACATCTGCTCGGCGCTGAACGGCACCAACGCAGACCGACTGATCTGGGGCATATCATTTCCTGTGAGACACAAAACATACAAATCATATCATTTATCTATCAGCAAACAAAAAATCTGCTATGCAACGAAGGGGCCAAAAATGCGAAAAATTGCGCAGGTGCTGAGCGGTAAAGGATTTCTTTCGCTGGCGCATCCAGTATAATGAACACACTATGACAAAGAAAAAAGCACACAAACCCGGTTCTGCCACCATTGCGCAAAACAAGCGAGCGCGTTTCGAATACTTCATTGAAGAAGAAATCGAAGCGGGCCTGTCCCTGCAAGGGTGGGAAGTAAAATCGCTGCGTGCCGGCAAAGCCAACCTCAGCGACAGCTACGTAACATTCCGCGATGGTGAAGCCTATCTGTTTGGCGCCACTATCACGCCGCTTAGCGTGGCTTCGTCGCATGTGGTTTGCGATCCGACGCGTACCCGTAAACTGCTGTTGAACAAACGCGAGCTGGATTCATTATTCGGCCGTGTTAACCGCGAAGGTTATACCGTGGTTGCCTTGTCCATGTATTGGAAAAATGCCTGGGTCAAAGTCAAAATCGGCGTAGCCAAAGGCAAGAAAGAACACGATAAGCGCGATGACATCAAAGATCGTGAATGGCAGACGGCGAAAGCCCGTATCATGAAGCACGCAAACCGATAAGCCTCTGGCTTAACGGGCTAAACTTCTGGTATACTGCACAAAGTTACTTGGGGCTGATTCTGGATTCGACGGGATTTGCGAAGCCCTAGGAGCATGCCGAGGGGCGGTTGGCCTCGTAAAAAGCCGCAAAAAAATAGTCGCAAACGACGAAAACTACGCACTAGCAGCTTAATACCCTGCTCAGAGCCCTCTCTCCCTAGCCTCCGCTCTTAGGACGGGGATCAAGAGAGGTCAAACCCAAAAGAGATCGCGCAGATGTCCTGCCTGGGGCTGAAGCGTTAAATCCAATCAGGCTAGTTTGTTAGTGGCGTGTCCATCCGCAGCTGACCGGCGAATGTAAAGATTGGACTAAGCATGTAGTGCCGACGGTGTAGTAATTTCGGACGGGGGTTCAAATCCCCCCAGCTCCACCAAATAGGTCACCGGTGACCCCAGATAGATCGGGTGACAATAACGAAAAAGCCCGCAATTCACGTTGCGGGCTTTTTTGTGTCTGTAGCTCTCCAAGAATACCCAATCAAACCTTCGGGTTATTGGTATACGTTTAGGTATGCCAATCATGGAAGAACCCTTACACAGTGCAGACTACAGGTCCCCTGCCCCATACCGAAATGCGCTGAGCAAATAACGTTACGATCGTTTTTGCCGATCAATAGACTTTTATTGATCTGCCGAACCCATTGGACGCTGTTGCGTAGGGCCGCTTGTAGTCGAACTGTACAAACCGCATACACCCAACACCGGGGAACCCCGTAGCGGTAACTACTCAGGCCTGCATTGCAGGCCTTTTCTTTGCCTGAAATTTCGCCCTGCTGCCCATCCACAGGGCAAACTCATCACCCACTGGTCACTGCTTAATTATTTGTTTTTAAAAAACTAAAACCAAAAGTGAGCACTGAGAACAATTTTTCTATAAATCTTTTTTTTCTGGCGTTTGGACCATTGCCCTGTCAGAGACTCTTCCAGTCAGGCAGTTTGTTGGCCCGCTTGCGCCAAGAGTGGATTAACGCCATGAATAAACCAAACAGCAAACCGGCAAAGAGTGCGGTGAAGAGCGCAAGTAATACGCTGAAGTCTTGATTTTTCCAGCCACTAAACCACATAACAATGCCCCATAGCGGGCCAAACCAGACGGCGAAGAACAGCGTATTCAGCCAGAAGGGAGCAAACGGTGGAGGTGGCATTTTACCTCCCATCTTCCAAAACAGGCGCAAGATCGGCGGTGCATAATTGCTCCGCCACATCTTTTTATCTTCCATCAGGGCTATTGCTTTTTTCTTCTTATCTTCAAATACCATCATCCGAATCCTTTCATTGGGCATCTATAGAGACCGTCTAATAATAGGCCTTATCCAGAGTCAGCCATAGCGTGAAATGAATGAACGTTCAGCCCTCTTGTAGCAAGGCAGATATTACCGTCAGAAGCACTTCGAGAACCGGCCCAGGCCGGTTGGGTAATCCGTGCCTGGTTCGCGAGGTTCGATAACCTTGACGCATCTAGCCCTGGCTCAATTTTTTGAAAAGATAATCAAAAACCAAACGCACTCTCATTGGATAAGGGGTCTGATGTGTGTGGTAGAGATTGACCGGCCACGGAGGCGGTGCATCGTCACGGAGAACGGAGACCAGCTCACCTGACGCGATGTGCTCTTCTACCAAATACCCCGCCAGTTGGGCAAACCCTAAACCGGCGAGTACCGCTTTGCGTTCAATATCGGGTGTGTCAGTGACAAATGCGGCGGATTTCGGATAGAAATTGCGTTTTTGACTAAACTCCCATGGCCAGTAGCGCCCGGTTTTACGGTTAAGCAGCGCCACAATCGGCAGGCGGACAAGATCATCAACGTTGGCAGGCGGCGGCATATGTTCAAGCAGCTTCGGTGATGCAACCAGATGGAAAGGCATGGTACAGGGTTGGCGAACGATGCAGGTTTGGTCATGCAAAAAGCCTATGCGTATGCCGATATCGATTTTTTCATCAACCAGGTCGCTGTGTATATTTGACAGGTGGAGTTCGAGCGTAATTGCGGGATACAAACGTGTAATCTCCGCCAATATTGGCATGATGATTTCACTGCCATAGGTATGTGGTGCCGTGATGCGTACAACGCCATTGATATCTTCTGTACTCTTCTTTTTTTCCTGAAACAGCCTGTTCATCTGTTCCATGGCTATTTTTGCCTGCTCAAAAAAACCGAGGCCAAAATCCGTGAGTTTTACGCTTCGGGTGCTGCGGTGAAATAGCTGCTCCCCGAGCAACGACTCTAACTCTTTGATGGCTCTTGTGACTTTTTGCGGGGAAATACCAAGCCTGGTCGCCGTGTGTTTAAAGTTCATCTCCTCTGCGGCACAGCAGAAAATACGTAATGCTTCTTGTCTGTTTTGCACCATCACCTCTTTATTCCAAAAAATGGAATTCTAAAAGCATAACACTTCCATTTACTGATTTTAAACTACGGATAAAGTATTCGCACAGACAAATACAGGAGGAAAGAAAGATGAACAGTATTGCAGGTAAAGTCGTCGTGATCACCGGCGCCAGCAGTGGGCTTGGTGAAGCAACCGCAAAGCACCTGGCTGCAAAGGGGGCCAAGGTGGTCGTTGCAGCACGCAGAAAAGCGCGTCTTGATGCGTTGGTCCAGCAAATCGTTGATGCCGGAGGGAGCGCATTAGCGCTGCAGGTGGATGTGACAAACCGCCTGGATGTCGAAGCGATGATCGCCCAGGCCGTAAAGCAATTTGGCAAGATTGATGTATTGGTCAACAACGCAGGGCTAATGTCGATCGCCCCGCTCAATGCCGTGAAGGTTGATGAGTGGGAGCGAATGATTGATATCAATGTGAAAGGGGTGCTTTACGGCATCGCCGCGACGCTGCCGCTGTTCGAAAAACAGCAATTCGGTCATTACATCACAATTTCGTCCATCGCCGGCAAGAAGGTATTCAGTCCCGGAGGGACGGTCTATAGCGGCACAAAATTCGCGGTAAGCGCCATAACCGAAGGTTTACGCCATGAAGTCGGCGGGAAGATCAGAACCACCACCATCTCTCCCGGCCTGATCGACACTGAATTGAAGATGGGTAGCTCGCACGCAGAAAGCTCGAAGGCCGTTGTCGAGCTCTATCAGAGCCAGGCGATTTCTGCCGATGCAATCGCGCGTGCCATAGCGTATGCGATCGAGCAGCCTTCGGACGTGGACGTAAGTGAAATTGTTATCAGGCCGACAGTGCAAGAGTTCTAAATCATCGGTAGGAAGATTCAACGTTCATTACCCCTATTTCATAGGGGTTCTTAGGTATTTTTTCTTACATTAACGAGGTCTTCTATGCGTCGCAATATACTCATTGGCGCGTTTCTCGCCGTTTTTTCCGCTGCTTCAACCGCCATGGCGCCTTTTTCTAAAATAGAAAATCCCGGGTTCTACAGGATAATGCTTGGCGACTTCGAAGTGACGGCGTTGTCTGACGGAATAAGCCCGATGCCCGCAGATAAAATATTGATCAATACTCAGTTGAAGCAGCTCGAAAAGGCGATGGCGCTCAATAACCTGTCGTTACCCTTGCCGACATCGGTGAATGCCTATCTGATTAACACCGGAGGCAAGTTGATTTTAATCGACGTTGGCACCGGCATGCTGCATGGCGAAACGCTGGGCAAGATGATGAAAAATTTAAATGCTTCGGGCTATAAGGCGGAACAGGTGGATGAGATTTATTTAACCCATTTACACCCCGATCATGTGGGGGGACTGATGGCGCAGAATAAAATCGCTTTCCCGAACGCCATCGTCAGAGTGGAGAAAGAAGAAGTCGCTTTTTGGCTTAGCGAAGAGAAAAAACAACAGGCGGAAGAGAAAGATAAGCGCTTCTTTGATGCCGCATCCGTTTCATTAAAGCCTTACGAAACAGCGGGAAAACTGAAGACGTTCGAAGGCGACAAGGAATTAACACCGGGTATTTCGTCTATCGATACGCGTGGGCACACGCCAGGACACAGCGTGTTTGCCGTCGAAAGCAAAGGGAAAAAGATGGTGATACTGGGTGATATGATTCACGTCGCTTCCGTACAATTCCCTGACCCGAATGTCGCTATCGCCTATGATATTGATGTCCCTGCCGCCGTTGCACAGCGCAAGAAGCTGTTTGACAGTCTTGCTCAGCAAAGAGCACTTGTCGCGGGCGCGCATCTGTCCTTCCCTGGCCTGGGCTACATCAGTAAAAGCGGTGATGGCTATGGCTGGCATCCTTTAAACTACGGCGCAATGAATCAACATTAATCTGCCCGATAGTTAATAAAGAATGAATGCGAACATGATGTTATGGGGCCGAATGGCCCCTTTTTTATGATGCAAAGGACACATTTTCAATGTTGAACCGCTGGCTTTCACGCTGCGTGTTGTGTGTTATTTTGGTCACCGGTGGCAGCGATTAAGCAGGTAGAAAGGCTATGGGGAATTCGGCATTCATGCATCGTTTTGACGCGTTGAGCGGGCTTGAGCTGCTCATTGCAGATTTTTCGGACCACCGATTTGACGTGCACTGGCATGATACCTGGTCGATTGGCGTTGTCCTGCGCGGCGCCAATAACAACAGTGCCAAAGGCGACGCCGAGGGTATCGTCTGCCGTGGGCAAATCAGCGTCATCTCCCCAGGGCAGATGCATGCCGGGACCACTCTGGGTGTAGAGGGTTGCCACTATTTTATGTTTTATCCCAGCCACGAGATGCTGCTCGGCGCAGCGGAGAGCATGGGAATGCAATTACCGGCGATCAAGGGAAAGCACATCGAACATGCGGTGTTAGCCAAAAAATTGTGTGAAACCGCTACGGTATTAACTGACATGCAATCTAGCCATTTTGATCGTGAAGTGGCCTGGAGCCACTGTGTGGCGGAGCTGCTCCAGGTGTTTTCCCCGTGGCAGTCATTGACTGAGGCTGGCGACATCACGCCAGGTTTGAGAAGGGCAAAAGAGTATCTGCACGATCATAATGCGCAGGAAGTGCGTCTGGATATGCTGGCGCAGGCAGTCGGCATATCGAAGTTCCACCTTTGCCGCCAGTTCTCGGCAAAATTTGGTTTATCGCCGAGTCGCTATCAGCGGCAGCTTAGATTGCAACAGGCTAAGGCCTTGCTTTCCAGGGGCGGAGACATCGCGGAAATCGCTATCGCTTGCGGATTTGCCGATCAGTCGCACATGGGCAGAATATTTAAGTCGACGTACGGCGTCACGCCGCGTAGCTACCGCGATCGGCGCATTTGAGCAATATCGTTCTATCTCACCGACGAAGAGGCGCTAAGAATATGCCTTTTTGACGACGAGAAGAAAACATGTTCATCGATCTTTCCACGTTGGGTTTATTTGCTCTATCGGCTGCCGCGCTAACGCTTATTCCGGGTGCCGACATGCTTTGCGCATTGTCTAACGCCATCAGCCAGGGAACGAAAGCGGGGCTAATCACCGTATTTGGCGCTGTCACTGGGGTGACGTGTCACATCGGTCTTGCGATTGCCGGCGTTACGGCGCTGATCGCCTCTTCGCCTGTGTTATATGGTTTTTTTGTCGTCGGCGGCGCGCTCTATATTATGTGGGTAGGCTTTGGCATCTTTAACAACAAAAACGCGATCAGCCTTCAAAACAACAGCGAGCGGAAAAGCCTGCATAAACTTTATTCGCAAGGATTACTGACCAACTTGCTGAACCCTAAGGCCATCATCTTTACATTGGCATTTATCCCGCAGTTCATTCGGGTTGAAGCGGGCATGCCGGGTATGCAGATGCTGATATTGGGTATTGAGCTCATCGTCATTATGTTCCTCATTGAAATTCCCCTGGTATTTCTGGCAGGTAAAATTGCACTGAAAATAAAAACCAGCCCGGCAATCGGTATCTATATTAATAAGTTCTTTGGCGCCGTCATTCTGGCATTGGCCGTTGCCATTCTGGCCACGCGATTGCTCTAGGGTCTTAAATAGGCAGATTGGCAGCGTTGTTCGGTAGATAAGGTTTAATCTAGCCCGGAGCCTCTATCACGGCCTTCGCCTGAAGATCAGATCCTGGCCCTCCCCCGCCAAGTTGGCATAGACAAGATCCTGCCCCTACAGGGCCTGTTCGAGAACCGACGGGTTCAACACGTCGCCCATGATCACCCGGCGGTTTGCCGGGTGCGGGTGTCGAATATTTCCAGGGTCGCGAACAATCCGGCCGCTGGTGCCACCTATTAGTCAGCGGCCTACTCATAGAGGCGTCTGGTCTTATCCCAGGTGTGCGGCAAAAAACGGCAGCACCCTGGCCAGTGCTTCACGAACGGCTTCGGTTTTGTCATACAGCTCGTAATGTGAGAAATCAGGCAAGGAAACCAGTTCGCGCTGCTTCGAGATTGTTGCTCGTCCATAAATCTCCATGCCATCGCGATAGGCGCCAAAGGCACCGACTTTCTCTCCGACAACGACCATCACTGGCTGCGTCAGTAACACCTCAGCATACGCAAAGGCATCCCAGGCCAGCGTTTTCTGAGCATGCGAAAACAGCATTCGCGTTGCGCCACCGGGTTGTTGACCGCGAGATGTCTTGTAGTAGTCAGTGGCCTCATAGACATCACGCTCGGTCAGCCCATGGGCTTTCGCCATATCAAGGCTGGCAGGTAGCAGTTCGTTAATGTGAAGCTCGCCCCCCTGTGCTTCGATTGTGCGCTGTGCAGCCATCGCATTCAGAGCGCCAATCGGGTCGTAATTACTGAAACCTTCGCGGAAAAGTCGGCCGATATTAACGCCGGTAATGCTCACTACGGCCTTGATTCGTTTTTCTGTCAGGGTGGCATTGATGGCATAGCCGCCACCGCCGCAGATACCCAACACGCCGATAAGTTCAGCATTGACGTAGGGCAGAGTGACGGCGTAATCAATCACTCGGCTAATATCCTCTACACGCTGGGTCGGATCTTCTACCCAACGTGGAGTACCACCAGACTCCCCCTGGAAACTGGCGTCATAGGCGATAACGACGTAACCCGCTTCAGCCAGCGCTTTGCCGTAAACATTGCCGGATGTCTGCTCCTTACAACTGCCAAAAGGATGGACGCTGATAATCGTCGGGTATTGTCTGGACTCATCAAAATCCAGTGGGAACTGAATATCGGCGGCAATGTGCCAGGCCATGTCGGTATTCTGAATATGCACATGTTTCATTACAGTGTTCCTTTAAAGAATGGGGCTAATACCGAAACCGCTTCAGCGACGTACTCTTTACCGTCATACAGTTCCATGTGGTTAGCGCCTTCCACAATGTGATAGCGCTTGTCGGTGCTTGAGGCACGGTCATACAAATCGTCACTCATCCATTTACTCCCAGCCATGCTGCCCGCCACAACCTGTATCGGCTGGGTCAGATAAACTTCGGCCATAGAGTAGGCATCATAGGTAATAATCTGGTTCAGGCTGCGCAGCGTGGCGAACCCAGGAGCGGTTGGATATTGCGCGCGTGGCGTATGGTAATATTCCCAGGCTTGGCGTAATTCTTCGTTTGGGGCATCGGACTCTTTCATGGGTGCCAGTGGCATGGTGGTATAGTTACCACTGGTAATATCACCGGTACGGGCGTTTGAGCCCGCCTCTACGTATGGCAGTGCGTCAATGGATTTCACATTGTTTTCCCAGCCGTTACGGAACATCGAGCCAATATTTACCGCACTTACGGTCCCAATCGCTTTGATGCGGCGATCCTGAATTGCAGCATTTGCGGTATAACCCGCACCGGCACAAATCCCCATTGCCCCCACTCGCGCATTGTCGACATACGGCAGCGTGGTCAGATAATCAATCACAGCGCTAATGTCTTCGGTACGAATATACGGATTTTCTAACTGACGCGGCTCACCGCCACTTTCCCCCTGGTAGGATGCGTCGTAGGCAATGGTCACAAATTCATTTTCTGCCAGCTTTTCAGCATAGGTTCCGGCAGTTTGTTCTTTAACACCGCCACCCGGGTGGGAAACGACGATAGCCGGATACTCACGGTTCTCATCAAATGCTGGGGGGAAATAGATCACAGCAGATAAAGAAATAGTCGGGATATTGGTATTAGTGAAGCTGATTTTCTGGTTCATCATCCGGTTCCTCATAGGGCTTCGGTTAGCAGTAACGCCTGGTGATATCACTATAGTCATTGACCATTAAGATGATTAGACCCAAAATCACGCTAGGACCTATCATTTAAATGATTAATTAACGAGAATAAAGGCAGAGATGAAGCGTGATGAGATAGCGGATCTGGTGGCATTTGTGGTCGTCGCTGAAGAGCGCAGTTTTACCCGGGCCGCGTCTCGTCTGAATATGGCGCAGTCGGCATTAAGCCAGATTGTCCGGCGCATTGAAGAACGACTGGGGTTTCGTCTTTTGACGCGAACGACCCGCAGCGTTGTAACCACCGAGGCCGGAGAGCAACTGTTGTCCGTACTGGGTCCCATGCTGCATGATCTTGATTCTGCCGTGGCCTCTCTGGGGGATTTACGCGACCGACCTTCCGGCACGATACGTATCACAACGGTTGAACATGCAGCAAAGACCATACTGCTGCCTGCCATGCACAATTTGTTGAAATCTCACCCCGAAATCAATGTACAACTCATCATCGATTATGGCCTGACTGACGTGGTATCTGAACGTTTTGACGCCGGTGTACGCCTGGGTGGCGAAATGGACAAAGATATGATTGCAGTGCGTATTGGGCCTGATATTCCAATGGCGATAGTGGGTGCGCCAGATTATCTTGCGCGACGGGGAACCCCAACATCTGTCGCGCACTTGGTCGATCACCAGGCTATCAACCTGTATCTTCCGACATCAGGTACCGCAAACCGCTGGCGACTCATCCGCGGGGGGCGAGAAGTCCGGGTTCACATGGAAGGTCAACTACTGCTAAATACGCTAGATTTGATTGTTGATGCCGTGCTTAACGGACACGGGCTGGCCTACCTACCTTATGACCAGGTACAAAATGCCATTGAAGAAAAAAAACTGATTCGCGTTCTGGAGAAATTTACCCCTGATTTGCCTGGATACCACCTGTACTATCCACACCGGCGCCATCCTGGCTCTGCCTTCTCCTTATTCATTGATGAGCTCAAATATAAGGGATCCGCTTAGCCACGCCTTGTGATGATATTTCTCACGTTCTGAGCCCGCCAATGAACCACATTGCAACCTCCGCGATTGGCACCAGGCGTCGGCATAATTAATGAATATGTCTAATAAACCCTAGTTAATTACCCCATCTAATCGAATAAACCGCTTTGCGTTATGCTTTCCTACACAACAGCTGAAGGATAACGTCATGCAAACTGTAAAACTGAATAACGGCATTGAAATGCCCCTGCTGGGTTTTGGCGTGTTTCAGATGTCTGATGCCGCCGAATGCGAAAGAGCCGTTATTGACGCCATCGATACAGGATACCGCCTGATCGATACCGCCGCGTCTTACCAGAATGAAACCCAGGTCGGCAACGCACTGAAACAGAGCGGGATCGCACGTAACGAACTCTTTGTTACCACTAAACTTTGGCTACAGGGTACCCATTACGAAGGTGCTAAAGCGCAGTTCGAACGTTCTCTGAACCGACTGCAACTGGACTATGTTGACCTGTACCTGATTCACCAGCCATACGGTGATGTGCATGGTGCCTGGCGTGCAATGGAAGAACTCCAACAGGCAGGCAAAATTCGTGCAATCGGCGTCAGTAACTTCCACCCTGACAGGCTCGCCGATCTTATCGCCTTTAACAAAGTGGTCCCTGCGGTCAACCAGATTGAAGTAAACCCCTTCAACCAACAATTGCATGCCGCTCCCTGGATGCAAAGCCGTGGCATTCAGCCGGAGGCCTGGGCACCCTTTGCGGAGGGTAAAAATGGTCTGTTCCAACACCCCGTGTTAACGGCGATTGGTCAGAAATACGGAAAAAGTGTAGGTCAGGTTGTTCTGCGGTGGATATACCAGCGCGGCATCATTTCGCTGGCAAAATCAGTGCGAAAAGAACGCATGGAAGAGAACATCAATATTCTCGATTTTGAACTCAACTCTGCAGATATGCTGCAGATTGCCGCTCTTGATACAGCCACCAGCGCATTCTTTTCTCATCGCGATCCAGCCATGGTTGAATGGCTGACTGGCCGCAAACTCGACGTTTAAGCCAGGACAAAAGAAGCGCTTATTGAATGCAAAAAATGTTATCCGTGTATCTCTGGATTCGGTTACATGGCGCTTCGTTAAAACTCAGGCGGGTCCGCTGCACATTGCGGGGCCGCTATTGCGAGTACCTAAGCGCATCGATCATCAGCGCAAAAGCAGGTGGGTGCTGTTTGCGGCTGGGGTAATAAAGGTAGTATCCGGGGAAAGAAGGGCACCAGTCCTGCAGAACCTGAATAAGTTCTCCTGACTTTACATGATCCTGAACCACATTCTCAGGAACACAGGCGATGCCAAAACCCGATAGCACCGCATCGATCCTTTCCGCCAGCAGATTAAACGTTACCTGTCCTTCAACTCTCACACGCAGCGGCTTCCCTTCTCTCTCAAACTCCCAGTGATAAAGGCCACCGGCAGTCGGCAAGCGCATATTGATGCAGCGATGATTTTGTAGCTCATGCGGCGTTTCAGGCGCAGGGTTAGCTGCAAAATATGACGGTGCGCCCACCACGGCCATTCGCATATCCGGACCAATCTTCACAGCGATCATGTCTTTATCCACGCTTTCGCCCAGGCGGATCCCGGCATCAAAGCGGCCATCGACGATATTGACGAAGCCGTTATCGACCAACAACTCGACATTGATTTCCGGATATTCCTTGAGAAAGGGTTTTAGCTTCGGCCATACCAGACTCCGCGCAGCGTGTTCTCCCGCAGATAAACGGATGTTGCCGGAGGCTCTGCCATTCAGTTGCACAAGCGACTCCAGCTCCTGCTCAAGATCGGCAATACGAGGTTCAAGGCAGGCAATAATTCTCTCGCCGGCTTCTGTGGGGGCAACGCTTCGCGTGGTTCGGGTTAAAAGACGGAGATTCAGCCGTTCTTCCAGAGCTTTCATGGCATGGCTAAGGGCTGACTGGGAAACACCAAGCTTACCAGCAGCTTTGGTAAAACTTCGCTCTCTTGCCACCACGAGAAAGATTTGGAGTTCATTGAAGTTTTCTTTGAGCATTGTTATTTCCTTGTTCAAGCATCGCCCCCCAAAGAGAACTTATGAAGGGTATTCATAGACACCTTCATTTTAGCCCCGTTACTGACAATAATGATAATTGAAATGGGCCATCCCCCCATGACTCTTGCCAGAAATCAGCGCAATGAGGCGTTACCTGCTGATGCCGGATTCTAAAATCGCCCCTCGGAAAATACTGATGATGGATTCGTTGGAAAACGCGTCTTTGTGGAGGGATGCCTCAGGTGATTGAAGATCGCATTGAATCAATAATTGTTATGTTATATTGTAACGTTTTGTTTTTTTGCAATCCTAAGGAGAGTGATATTTTGGGACGTTATATTGGCAAACTTTCATTGGCGCTGGGTGCGTTCTTGGTGTGTGGCTACGCGTCAGCCCATGGCAATCATTCGCATGGCAAACCTTTGACGGACATCGAGCAGAAGGCCGCTGTCGGTGTTTTCGATGATAAGAACGTGAAGGATAGAAGCCTGTCGGATTGGGATGGCGTATGGCAGTCGGTTTATCCTTATTTGCAAAATGGGGACCTTGATCCGGTGTTCAAGAAGAAGGCAGAAAAAGAACCGGGTAAAACCTTCGAACAGATCAAAGCGTATTACCGCAAAGGGTACGCTGGCGATATAGACACTATTGGGATTGAAAACGGCGTTATGGCCTTCCATAAAGGCAACGAAGAGAGCTCCTGCAAGTACGACTATGCCGGCTATAAAATCCTGACTTACACCTCGGGCAAAAAAGGGGTTCGCTACCTGTTTGAATGTAAAGATGCCGGTAGCCAAGCGCCGAAATATGTTCAATTCAGCGATCACACCATCGCGCCACGCAAATCGGCCCATTTCCATATATTTATGGGGAATACATCCCAGGAAGCATTGCTGGCGGAAATGGATAACTGGCCGACTTACTACCCCTTCCAACTGACAACGGAACAGGTCGTCGACGATATGCTGCACCACTGAAAGTGATGATAGATCGGGTGACAATAACGAAAAACCCGCGACCCAGGTTGCGGGTTTTCTTATCGGCAGCGCTAACCCGCCAAACAACTCACCGCTAGTGATCCAAATACAGATAATGCAGCCAACTGGTCATGCGTAACAGAACCTTACGCATGATGGAAAGATGCTCAAAGTGCTCGGTATAGACCGCAGTCTGTGCCGTCACACCGTCGGGGAGTTTGTCGAGTTCTGGGCTAGGTGCCAGATCGATCATCACGTAAACCCCTTCCTGCATTGCACCGACATTTAATCCCTGCAATGCACCGCTGGCCTGATAGCTGCCGTCAGGCACGACGGGCAGTACCCGCGTCACCAAACCACCATAAACCTTGCCTGGCAAACCGTTGAATACCACCTCGGCCTTATCGCCCTCGGTTAAACGCAGGATCGAGTTCTGACGGAATACCGCCACCACTTGCCGCTTTTGCTGTGGAATAAAAATCATCACTGGCTTGAAAGGCAGCCGTACCGCCGTAGTGCCCGGTCTGGCCAACACTTGCGTCACATAACCGTCGCTTGGCGCACGTACCGTGGCTTGTTCCAGATTATACGTTGCCTCTGCAATCTGCGATTTCAGGCTGGCGATGTGGGTATCTTCGCCCTTATAGTGGCCTGAAAGTTGTTCCCGCGCCTGTTGATGCTGGGCCTTGGCGGCCTGCAATGCGGCAGATTGTGCCTGATATTGTTGTTGTGCATGGCTAATGTCTTGCTCAGAAAAAGGATTGACCGTCATGGTCGCGCCCTTGGCATAGCGCTGATAATCCTTGCGAGCACGCTCATACTCAGCATTCACACGCTGAACATTTGCTGCGGACTCATTCAATGTTGCCTGACGTACTCGTACATCCGCTTGTGCGCCAGCAAGTTCTGCCTGCAGCTTGTTCAGTCGGGCGCGGTAGCGGGTATCATCAAGACGAAACAGAACCTCCCCTTTACGCAATAACACGTTGGTTTTATCGGTGACTTCAACAATCATTCCCGAAACCTGCGGGACGATCGGGACAGAAACCGCAATCTTCTGTGCCCGGTAGGTATAAGGATGGTTATAGTTCATGCCCAAGATTAAGGCACCCACAATAAAAATACCGCCAAGCACTGCGGTCGGTACCGTCCACTTATTGACAGGAATACGGAACAGTTTGAATACGCCGTAGCTCAGCGCGACGTAGCTGAGAATAATTAAGAGATCCATACTGTTTTCTCAACCTTTCGTAGACGGCAAACGTTGATCCGCCACTTGCATCTGCATACGTTGCAACTCGCTTTCAAGCTTGTTAATTCGCGCCTGCAAAGCGTCAGGTTGTTCAACCTTATCCCCCATTCCCCAGCCCCGTTCCGGCCGGTATAAGGTCGCCCAAATCCATAACAGTGGCCAAATGGCATGTAGGGTAAACAGGCTTACCCAGCCCGCCACATGAATGGCATCCTGATGCGGGTGTTGGCGTTTTTTGGCCAGCAGATAAGGAATATCGTGAATAATGATCACACCGTAAAACAGAATTAAAAACACGGCGATCAATATGCCTAAAGCGAAGTAATCTAGAAACATGCGAAACCCTGGTTAATAAGGCTAAACTAATTACCGACGTCTATGACGTCTTATAGGATTTAATATCATTGGCAATGGTATCTATGGCATTTTTAACATCGGCCACTTTTAACTGCGACTTTTCATTATTCAGATTTTCTCCGGACGCCTTCCTCACCACTTTGATTACCGGCTGGTGGGTTGAGGCGTCAATAAACTCACCTTCCATATAAACGGCGCTTTCCATGGTACGGTGGCCAGTCACGCTTTGCGTTGCGGCAACCAGCAGCGTAATCGGCAGTACCTCATACACCTGTAGCCCCTTCTTCTGCGTGTCTATCGCCGTGATCGCCCCACGGAAAATCAGCGTATTTTCGCGCGGTACATCCTCTAAAATGAGGTGAGAGCCCATTGCCTGCTTGAACTGTCTGTTGGTGTATCGGAGGATATTATCAAGCGCCTGCTGGCTCACCATCTCGCTAGGTTTTGGTCGTGGAAAGTAGATCATCGGCTGGTAAACCAGATATTTATATTTGGAAAAATCAACGTTGCTATCCTTCCAATATAATACATCCTTGCCAGACGCCGATTGGCTCTTGGTAATATCATTATAATTTGGCAGAAACGTCGAGTATTTCTCTTTTTCAGTGACCGATGATGAACAGGCGGTCAACGTTAACGTCACGGGTAAAATTATCGCGCAGGTTATTTTCATAATAATCTTCCATGTCAATTTTAATGCATAGCAAATAATTGACCAAAAGAATACCCGCCGCTCAGTGATAAGTCATATGACAATACCGGCAAAAATGTATATCATTTTTGATATACAAACCAAGAATGGTTCACCGCGTGAAAGCAAAAGACTTCAAGATAGACGAACTCAGGATTGTTCGCTTAATCGCCGAAACCGCCAGCGTCAGCAAGGCGGCACAGCTGTTGGATATGCCGCAATCCAATGTGTCACGCACGCTGACGGCACTTGAGCGGCGGCTTGGTCTGGAAATCTTTTTGCGCAGCCCGCGAACGCTGTCTTTAACCGAGTTCGGTGAGCAGTTTTTACGTCGCGCCGCCTTTTTACTCGATGAGCATAACGACTTGCTCGACATGTCCGGCACCTATAAACGCAGCCTGAACGGCACGGTGACGCTTGGGGCGCCCATTGGCATTCATTCATTCCTGACGCGTTATCTATTGCCGCCCCTGTTACGTGAATCTCCAGAACTGATCGTTGATTTAGTGACCCGTAATCCGGATGAACGTGAGAAGAAATATGGCGCCGTTTTCGACAGCGACTGTGATCTGTTAATCAGCCTATTCCAGCCGCAAAACGAGAACCTGATTGCCCGGCCATTGACCCGTTTTCGCGTCGGGTTGTTTTCATCACCGGATTACATTGCTCATTCACCGCTTACCGAGCCGATGGAACTGACGCAGCATCGCTGTATTACTTTGCGGGTGTTAGGCGGAAGCCGCAACACCTGGAGCAGCTATGATTCACAAGGTCAGTTAGTGCAAGTGACGGTCAACGGTGCCAGCATCTGTGACAATATTTTGCCGGCCATTGAGTTAGCCAAGCAGGGATTGGGCATTATTTATGCCCCTTATTACTCAGTGGCCTCGGCATTGGAGTCCGGTTCATTGCTACCTTGTACTGAACGTAAGCGGTGCATCGATATGCAGGCTTATCTCATTTACCGCCAACGGGGTGTGTTGCCTCATCGGGTACAAGTATTGATGGACAGCATCATGGACACCATCAAACTACACGAGCACCGTTTGATCTAAGAAAACTGCCACCACCATTACCTTATATCACGATGAAAACCCTGCTATTCAATAAAGGTGGCCCTATCTTCACAGCGTCCGCGTATACACCCTCGACGCCTCCCCCCAGGGGTGATAACCCAGCCCGTTAAAGGCAAAACCCTGCTTTTCGTAATAACCTTCCAGATCGGTGCATAAATGTAACTGTTGAAACCCCAGTCTGTGCGTCTCCGCGGCCACATGATTAATCAACAATGTGCCATAACCGCACCCACGGTGCGCGTCCTCCACATACAGCGCACATAGCCAAGGATAGAGTTCGCCCCGGCTGATAAAATCATTGGTGATCAGCCCCGCACAGCCAAGGATCTCAGTCTTTTCCATTAACAAATACCACTGAGGTAACGGGTTGGCTGCACCAATACAGCGGGAGATAGCATCCTCATACATTATCAAGGTCTCCTCCGACGCCCACTGTTGCTGGAAGTAGCGAATAGCCTGTTGTTTAAATTCGGGTGACTGACGCACCGAAATAATGTCCATCTCAACACCTGTTATTTTTCATTATCTGGTCGGTTTAAAATTATGCAGCAATGCCTCTGTTTTAACACCCGTTTATATTGGAAAACAACGCCATCAGCGCATACCATGGCGGAGGCACAACCCCAATACAGGAATCGTAATGGCTCAAAATATTTATGATAATCAGGCATTTTTCGATGGATATGCACAGCTTAACCGTTCCGTGAACGGCTTGGACGGTGCGCCGGAGTGGCCGACCATCCGCAGCATATTGCCGGATTTACACGGAAAGAAAGTGGTCGATCTGGGCTGTGGTTATGGCTGGTTTTGCCGCAGTGCCCGTGAACAGAACGCTGCCAGCGTCCTGGGCTTGGACCTATCGGAAAAAATGCTTAACCAGGCACGGACATTGACACAGGATGACGGCATTGAATACTGCCAGCAGGATCTGGAGCAGCTTCAACTTCCCCCTGCTTCCTACGATTTTGCCTACAGCTCACTGACGCTGCATTACATAGACGATCTGGCCCGGTTGTTTGCTACGGTCTATCAGGCACTGGTGCCCGGTGGTCAGTTTGTCTTCACCGCCGAACACCCCATTTATACTGCGCCGCAGCATCAGGGCTGGTTGGTGGATCAGAACGGGCAGAAATCCTGGCCGGTCAATGGTTATCAGAAAGAGGGCCAACGGATCTCAAACTGGCTGGCGGAAGGTGTGATCAAACAGCATCGTATGCTCGGCAGCTACATTAATCTGCTGGTACAACAAGGTTTTGTCGTCACCTACCTCAATGAATGGGGCCCTTCGGCGCAGCAAATAGCAGAAAACCCGGCGCTCGACGAAGAGAAAGAGCGCCCGATGCTCTTTATTCTCGCCGCACATAAGCCCACATAATTACCCGGCACCGCATAAATGCTTACTCTATCCAATATGGGGAGGTCACCTCCCCCATGAGATCCTCCCCAGGTGGCATTATGCGCCTATTGGCAAATATCCCTGCCACAGCGGCCGTGCCGGTTCCCCTTGCGCATTGGCCTGCAGATGAACATGGTACCCCTGTAGTGAGTGCAGCAGCAGGCAGTCGTCGACGTCCGCCAAATCATCCTTATGCTGTTGGAAACTGCCGGTCAGCAGCACCTGCTTGGCTTTTTCTTTGGCCTCATCGGCATTGTGTGCCACAAACAAGCCAAACTGATGCAACTCAGCCAGCTCGTCACTGCGGTAGCCCCCCACATTGACAAAGAACAGCTTCTCGGGACCGTTAAAGGGGGCTGGATGCAACATTACGTCGTAGCCATCCGCCCATTCAATACGCGCATAGCCATCAATATGCACCTTGCTCTTATCCCCAAACCATTTTTCTCGCAGTAAAGGGTGAGCCTCTTCAGGCTGGTCTGCTGCGACAAACTGCACATCGTGCAGTTCGATATTGGCGCCCGGCGCCGTGCCGCCCACATAGAACATCAATAGTCCCGGCATTATCGTGTTATCTCCCTGTTTTAATAATCGCTATATAACATAATATATAACGATTATTCTGCCAACCACCACAACGCTCAAGACAGGTTTACACCAGCAAGGCCGTTACGCGCGGATATCCTGGTATTCGGGGGTCGTATCGAACTCGTGTTTGGCAAACGGGCACAACGGAATAATTTTACGGTTTTCCGCGCGCATTTTCGCCACCACCAATGCCACCAGCTTTTTACCCACGCCCTGGCCCTTCAACACCTCGTCCACCCAGGTGTGATCGATAATCGTTAATTTATCCCCACTCGGCACAAAGGATATCTCTGCGATCATTTTTCCCTGCGGATCGTTTATATAGAAACGTTTCTCATCTGCCAGAATTTCAAAATCCATAAATTTATCCCATCTTAAAAATACATAAATTTATACCCTATAGATTTCAAGCTGCAGCTAGGCGGCCAGCTCGCTCATCCCCAGGCGCTTACTTGAGTAAGTAACTGGGGTAAGCGAGTGCAGGTAACAACGCTGCAACTTGAAAGATGACGGGTCTAGAACAAATCTGATATTAGTCTACTATTTAATCAGTAACACGACATAATTTTGACAGTGGCTAAGGAGTTCAAAATGGGTGAAAGTTCAAAAGACGGCGTTATTCTGCTATCCCGAATATTATTGATGATTTTGTTTATTATTTTCGGCTGGATGAAGTTAACCAACTTTGGTGCAAGCGTTACGTCAATGGAAGGGTATGGCACACCAATGCCTTATTTGGCGGCCATTATCGCTGTAGTCGTTGAATTCTTTTTTGGCATCGCACTTATTCTCGGGTTATTTACCCGTCCTATCGCGGTTATTTTTGCTGTCTATGTCCTCGGTACCGCATTTATCGGTCACCCCTTCTGGAAAATGACCGGCATGGAAATGATGGGCAATGAAATAAACTTCTTCAAAAATATCAGCATAATCGGCGGGCTGTTGTTACTGGCCGTCACCGGTGCCGGGCGTTATTCACTGGATTATAAGTTCTTTGGTAAATAATTTTCTTCAGCCGGCAGCCGCAACGCTGCCGGTTGTTCCTGCCACCTCCTCAACTCCCACGCTAGCGGCTGCGTTTGGCATGACGTTCGAAGTTATCAAGCCTGGCCTGCGCTGACTTGCGCAATGTGACGTAACAAGCCCCGTCGCCCCCATCACGCGGTAGCGCTCGGCAAAAAGCCTGTACCTGTTCAAACTGCGCCAACCATTTGGCGATAAAACTGCGGATTATGTTGGCGTGGCTCTCATTCCCCCGCCCACGACCATGAACAATCAGCAACGAACGCAGGTTTTGCTTTTCCGCCTGCAAAATAAAACGGAACAGGGCTTCTCGGCACGCCTCTACCGGCTGTTTCAGTAGATTAAGGCTGGCCTGCGGTGGGTAGCGGCCATGGCTTAGCTTATCCAGTACGCCTTGCTGAATGCCCTCGCCTTTGTATTCCAACGGCAGCTCACAGGGGATCAGTTCGAGAAAGCCGGTGCTGAGAAAGTTTTCCTGTCGCAGCGCCTGCTCTTCACGACGCACACTTTTGTCCGTCTTCTCCAGCGGCTTAAGGTATAGCGTCTGGGAAGTGCTGGATAACGGCGTCACATCCGCCATCGCCTGTTCAAAAAAGTCTTTGTCTTGTTTGCTCATCTCACTGCCACTCTTGGACCTAAGCCTTCAACGCTTGGGATGACCCTGATTGTAAAACGCCTCACCCCAGTTGCAAGCCGGGAATTTTCCGCAATTGTCGTCAACGGGTGAGGTTCTGTGCAGTTTTCGTTATACTGCTAAACCATTATTGAGTGCCGCAAAGGATCGATCCCATGAAAATGCGCGAGCTGGAAACCCAGTTTCAAAATGCCATGAGCGAGTTGCAGGCCAGCTTCGAAAGGCAGCACCGTGAATGGCAGCACAGCTATCAGGCACTGCAGCAGTTGCTGGAAGAAGCTAAACAACGCGAAGTTGCATTACGTATGCAAAATGAGCAGCTGGTGCGCAAGCTGAGCACCGCCAGCTCCGTGCCGGAGCAGCACGCGTTGGTCAAGCAAATCAAAATGCTGGGCGCCCATCTGGATGCACTGGCCAAGGATGCAGCCACCTTCAACCACCACCTGCGCAATCAACAGCGGGCAGCCGACAATTTCAGCGGCGAACAGCGTTGACACCGGGCGCTGTCGCACAGCGCCTCCTGCCAAATACTGGCGTTCTGAGAGTGTAATAAATCATAAATGACCTGGATCATCATCGCTGCCCTGATCGTTGTATTTATTATTGGTTACCGCATTTTGACTTCCGATACGCGCAAAGCCATCGACTCTCTGGCCCACTTGCTGAAAGTAAAACCGATGTTGGTTGAATCGATGATTCAGGAGATGGGCAGCCGTAACAGCCAAATCTTTATCCGCGTTTTAAACAACGGCTACACCGAAGAGATGCACCAGGCAGCCTATTTGCTGTTTATCTATCTGACCTTTATCAAACAGGCGGATGACCACCAGATTGCCCTGTGGCGGGAAACGCTGATGCGGGCAGGACTATCGCCAGAGCTGCATGCCGAACACACTGAAGCCGCCCTGTTTTACTTTACCGAACTGGATATAGACGCCTTCGAATTGGCGCAGTTTCGCCGCGCGTACAACGAGCGTTTTAATCAGGACGCTATCGCGAATGGGTGAAAGTGTCCCCCGCAGGCGGGGGAGGCATTACTGAAACATGCTGTAGATATAGCGCGAAAGCGCATCACGCGAGCTGAAGCCGTGTGGAATGCCGTAGCGCGCACTCGGGGCATCACTGCTTAAATCCAGGGGAAACTCAAGGTACTGATCGCTGGTGCGCACCGGCGAGGTCGGCGTGGCGAAATGCACGCTTTTCTCTTTCAGTGCAGGGTGGATCACCAACGCGGTTCTGCCCATCCGCGCTTCACGATTCACATACACGTAGTGCTCACCCTTGCGGTAACCATAAGACTGGTCGGTGACATAATCACGCTCAAAGCCAGTATTCTCCAACACTCTAGCCACTTCATCCGGCCGTAAATACATCGATTTCTCCTCTCGTTCTGGACCGCTGAGCGACCTTACCGCAATCATGAGATGAAACAATAAATTTTTCGGTATGAATGTGGGTTTAGGAATAATCCTTAACTATATATTTTGCCGGTTTAGCAGCAGCAAACGCAGCGTCAGCAGAGCGCCCATAAACACCATCAACGCAGCCGCCAGATAGATTGATGGCACCCCCGTATGGCTCATCAACAAACCCGCCAATGGCCCGGTGATCCCCAGCGCCAAATCAAGAAACGCGGAGTAAGTACCCAGTGCGGTGCCCTGATTTTGCTGTGGCACTTGCTTCACCGCCTCCACGCCCAACGCGGGGAAAACCAGAGAAAAACCGGCTCCTGCCAGCAACGCGCCGGCCTGCACCATCAGTGGATCCGTCGCCAGCCAAATCAGCAGCAGCCCGGCAATCTCAATCAGGAATGACACCAACGTCACCGTTAACCCACCGTGACGATTGATGGTATTACTGAAAATCAAACGAATGCCGACAAAAGCACCACTGAACAACGTCAGCGAGAACGCGGCACCGCTCCAACCTTTATCAGCATAGTAGAGGGTAATAAAGGTGGCGATAACCCCAAACCCCACGGTGCCCATCGCCAGCCCCACGCCGTAGGTCCAAATACGCCCCAACACCGCGCTAAAGGCAATGCGTTTACCGGCAGTGATTGAAACGGTGGGTTTAGCGCTCGCCAGCCACAGTGAAACCGCCACCGCCAACACGATTAACGCCGCTACCCCGGCCAATCCCCAGTGCTGGTTGAGGTAAACACCGAGCGGCGCCCCAGCCGCCATCGCACCGTACGTTGCCACCCCATTCCACGAGATAACCCGGGCGGTATGCAGCGGCCCCACCAGGCCAATCCCCCACAGCGTAGACCCCGTACTGGCAAAGCTTTCGCCGACACCGAGAAATACCCTGCCGACGCACAGCAGGATTAAACTCAACAACGGCACCCCGCCGAACCAAAAAGCCAGGGCATAAAACAGACCGCTCACCCCGCAGCAAGCCAGCCCGAACAACACCACTTTTTTCGGCCCAAGCTGATCGGCATAGCGCCCGGCATGCGGTCGACTAAACAAGGTAGCGAAATATTGGGCGCTGATGATAAGACCGGCCAGCACCGAGTTGTACCCCAAATCGTTATGTACAAACCCAGGCAACACCGCCAACGGCAGGCCAATGGTCAGGTAGCAAACGAAGGTGAACATCACGACCGACAAAATACGTTTATTCAGTTGGAGATTGTTTTCTTTGGAACTGATTGCGGTCATCAACGGTGGCTCGCATCGAACGGGGTAGGCAACAGCGTTCAGCATACCCCGATGGGATCTGATGATAAATGTGAGAGTTATAACGAATTATTATTTAACTACGCGTTTGTTGCCTGCGCCATTCGCTCGGATTGACGCCATAAATGCGTAAAAACTCACGGTTAAAGTTCGACTTGGTGGTAAAGCCCGCAGCCTGCATGATCTCGGTGATCGAACGGTCATCGGCAAGCAACCACTGCGCCGCTTGGCAAATACGCAGTTGATTAACATATTGCGACACATTCATGCCCGCATGCCGATTGATGGCTTGTGACACACGGCGTGCCGGTAAGCCAACTTTTCGCGCCAGCCGCGCCAGATTCAGCTCTGGTTCCAGATAAAGGTCATCCTGTCGCAGCCGTTGCTGTACCTGCGCAAACCACTCGGCCAACCGTTCTTCATCCTCTGCGGCATCTTCCGTGGGCTCTGGCAGTGCATCCACCGGGCTTTCCGAGGGTCGGCTGCGGGCCAACACCAGGCAGAGGCTCAATGCCACCAGCACATTAACGAGGGTGGCCATCCAACCGGCATGTCGCCCATCAAACAGTGAAAAATCGAGTGTGATCACCAGATCGGCTATCGCTACCGCGATCAGTAACATGCCCAAACCGCGCCACAACCGATAACTGAGCCAACTGTCCGCCAGCGCCACCTGCTGCAGGCTGTTCTCACCACGCCGCAGCGCATACAGCAGCGCCACGCCATAGCCCAGGTCAGTGCCAACGATCAACGTATCCAACCAAAAAGGCGCGGCCAAACTCGCCAACAACGTCAGGCACAGTGGCATCAGGTGCCACAGTTCTCGCCGCCTTAGCCTGCCTTGGGTACTGGCCAAAAAAGCCAAATACGTTAGCGTGGGGATCGCCACTGCGCTCAAAGGTTGCAACCCATTTAATTGAGCCAGGCCGTAGCCGTAACGGATGCCCACCAGCACACTTTGCCAAGCACACAACAGCAGCAATAACTGAAAGACCCAGCGTTGCGCATGTGGTCGCCCCAGCCGATACAGCAGCCCCAGGCACAATAAACCAAACAGAAAAGTGAGCGGAATAAGCGGCATCGTCAGCATCTTGTTGTCTTTACACAGAACCGACAGTGTACTGTTAAAACAATCATTTAACGACCCGGATCGCGATCGAGGTCGCCGGGCAGCCCCGCCAATGTCACTCTCTCGACGTTGATACATTGAGGAGTGAAAATGAAAAGAGCATTGTTGTTATTGTGGGTCTTATGTGGTGCCGCGAGCGCCGCCCCTTACCAGGTTGCCACCCGGGATGACGTCTTTCAGGACGGTCCACGTACGTTGACCAGCCGAATTTACTACCCCACCACCGAGACAGGTTCCCCCCAGCTCATCGGTGCGAATCCGGTCTTTACCGGCATTCAAAGCCAGCCTGATGCACGTATAGCCAATGGGCGCTTTCCGCTGATCGTGATCAGTCACGGTAGCGGTGGTAATAACAGCAGCCAGGCCTGGCTGGCAGCCGCTCTTGTCGAGCAAGGCGTGGTCGTGGTGGCGGCTAATCATCCCGGTAGCACCACCGGTGACTCAATCCCCGCACGCTCCGCCAAGCTGTGGTTACAGACCGACGATATTTCTGCCTTGATTAGCGCCATCACGGCAGATCCCCACTGGGCTAAGGCCATTAATCATAAAGCCATTGGTGTTATCGGCCACTCGAAGGGCGGTTACAGTGCGATTGCCATCATCGGTGGTCGAGTCCAGCTCACCGATTTCATTCGCGGTTGCCAGCAAGCGCCACGCTCGCCCAACTGCCAGTTTTATACTCGGGCCAAGGTTGATCTGGGGACCCTCTCCACCCAGCAATTTGATGCAGACTATACCGACCCGCGCATCCGCTTTGCCGTCGCCCTCGATCCCGGTATGGTGCCTTATCTGCTGCCTGCCAGCCTGCATCAGCTCAGCGCCCCTTTATTGATCGTCGAACCTCAGCGTTTCGAGCCAGACGGCCAGATCCCCGGCCTTGGCGGTGCCGCGCTGGCCAAAGAGGCGGGGCAGCAACCGATTCACGCACTACTGTTGTCCAGAGGCAATCATTTCGATTTTACTCCGCTTTGCCAGCCCAATGGACGTCAAATCCTGGCAGAAGAAGAGAAAGATGCGGAGGTGTTATGCGCTTCTTCCAACGCGCAACGCGAATGGGTACACCAGCAAACGGTGGCTAGCATTCTGAGCTTTATTCACCCCTGGTTACCTGTTCACGCAGAAAATCAATAAACGCCCGTACCTTTTCCGGCACATGGCGGGTATTGGGGTACAGGGCATAAATACTCTGTTCAGGGAAGCTGTGATCTGGCAACAAATGACACAGTTTTCCTGATGCTATTGCCGGCTGTACCAGCCACGCCGGCAGCAGTGCCACTCCAGCGCCATGCAGGGAAAACGCCAGCAGCGCAGAAGCGCTGTCGCCCATTAGCGTGGCAGTGTCTTCAACTTTGAACAACACCGCTTGCCGTTCTGGCGTCACAACCTGCCAGCTCAAGGGCGAGCTGAGGCGACTGTGGGCGATCCACTGCGCCTGCGCCAATTGGGTTAATGACTCAACAGGATGTCGCGCCAGATAGTCCGGCGACGCAACCGGCAAGATGGCAAAACTGTCCAGCAGAGCCGCCCGGTGGCTAGAATCTGCCAATTGCCCCAGGCGGATAGCCACGTCAAAGCGCTCTGAAATCAAATCGGCATGATAAGAAGAGGAAACGTGTTGAATGCGCAAACGCGGATGCAGGCGGGAAAATGCCGCCAATGCCGGCACCACGACCTGAGCCCCGTATTCAGGCGTGGTTGTGATACGTAAGACACCGCTTAACCCGTGGTGATCGCGGCGTACGTCGTCCAACACATTCTCGGCATCTTGCAACAAGCGCAAGCAGCGCTGATAAAACCGTTCACCTGCATCGGTAAGTGCCAGCCGCCGGGTGCTACGCACCAGTAAGGATACGCCTAGCTCACTTTCCAACTGTTTGACGTTGAAACTCACCACCGCCTTGGTTTGCCCGAGCGCTACCGCAGCAGCGGTAAAACTGCCGGCGTCCACCACCGCCACAAAGATAGCCAAACGCTGCAGGTTAAGCATGTTACCGCCCTTTATTGTCAAAATTATTTTGACAGTGTAATCGCTCGCAGCCGATTTATCCGCACTTTCCCGCCCGCTACACTGCTCGCCTTCAACCGGAGGCACCATGCCCTATCGCATCAAAGTCGCAATCGTCTATCTGCTCGGTTTTTTCGTCGATCTGATCAACATGTTTATCGCTAACGTCGCTTACCCGTCTATCGGGCATACCTTTCATGCCTCAGTCGGTGAATTGGCGTGGGTCAGCAATGGTTATATTCTCGGCCTGACGCTGGTGATCCCACTCAGCGCCTGGCTGGCGCAACGCATTAGTGGGAAACGCGTATTTTTGGTCTCTCTGACACTGTTTATGCTGGCGACGGCCGCAGCCGGTAATGCGGGTTCAATCGGGGAACTGATTGGCTGGCGTGTGTTGCAAGGCATGGGGGGCGGTTTGCTGATCCCGATAGGCCAAACATTGACCTATCAACTGTACAGAAGCCATGAACGTGCGGGGCTTTCCGCCGCCATTATGTTGGTCGGCTTGCTGGCACCCGCGTTATCACCTGCACTGGGTGGACTCATTGTTGATCGGCTTGACTGGCGCTGGGTCTTCTTCGCTAACTTGCCATTGGCAGCGCTGGCGCTCTTGCTGGCAGCACTGTGGTTACGTCCGCAAGCACCAGACGCCCAACCCAGGCCACTCGACGTTAACGGGCTGCTCTGCGCCTGCACGGCCCTGACACTGATTCTGCTTGGCCTCACGCGGCTGGGTGAAACCGACGGCCTGCTACAGGGCTTCTTATTGCTGGCCGCAGGGACATTAACACTGACCTATTACCTGCGGCGCAGTTTGCGTATCGCGCAGCCTTTGTTGAACCTGCGACTGGTGCAAGAGCCGCTGCTGCGCACCTCGATGATCATTTACCAATGCATACCGGGTGTCTTTATCGGAGTCAGCCTGGTTGCCATGTTGTATTTGCAAAATCAACTCGGAATGCGTGCCGCGCAAGTCGGCAGCCTGATGGTACCTTGGTCTTTGGCCTCATTCCTGGCCATCACGCTAACCGGCAAAAAATTTAATCGCGTTGGCCCACGCCCCCTGTTTATCGTCGGCTGTCTGCTGCAAGGGCTGGGTATTTTGGCGCTATCGCAGATTGCGCACGCCGGGGAGTATGGGTTGCAGGTAGCGGCTTTCGCCCTTATGGGGTTTGGCGGCAGCCTGTGCAGCAGCACAGCGCAGAGCAGCGCCTTTCTGCATATTGCCGATGAACAATTGGCAGACGCAAGTGCGCTATGGAACATCAATCGGCAGCTCAGCTTTTGCCTGGGCGTCGCCCTGCTCAGCTTAGTGCTGAACCTGTTGCTTGAGCATTTTCCCCCGGCCGTTGCCTATAAAAGCTGTTTCTACCTGGCCGCCGCCAGCACGTTAATTCCACTACTGCTATGCCTGCGCATCGCTAACCGCGCAATTGTGCGCCACCTTAAGACTCAACAGGACCTCTCATGAATCAATATTTTACCGAAGTGATCGACGCTCATGTCGCCATTGAAAACTGGCTGGAAAAAGGTACAGGGGAAGAACAGACGCTGCTGGCGCGTTTTGATCCCGCATTCAGCATGATCGCGCTGAACGGTAACCGGCTGGATTTCGCTGCGCTTAGCGCATTCTTCCATGCCAATCGTGCCGTTAAACCGGGGCTGGTTATCACAATAGAAGAAATGACGTTAGTGGCCGAATGGCCAACGGGGGCGGTGGTTAGCTATCGCGAAAAGCAAATGCTGCCAGGACAAGGGGCAACGCTGCGTAACTCTACCGTGGTGTTTACGCAGACCCAGGCTGGGCTGGGTTGGCGGCATCTGCACGAAACCACACTGGCCCAATAATCAGGCATTAGAGAAAGCCGTCTGCCAGGAACAGTTCCCAGGCAACAATCAGTCCGCATAAGGTGACGGCGCTGAAAATCACTTCGAACAAATAACGATTGATCATCATGAGCTAGCCCTCAAAAGAAAACACCCGGAAAAACCGGGTGTTTGCATCGCGTCTGGATGATGCGGCACCCTCAGGCCCCGCATTTGTCACTCAATTAAGCAGCTGGAGTTGCTGATTTTTTAGCCGCTTTGTGGTGCTTTTTAGCAGCCTGAGCTTTCTGTGCTGGGGCTTTCTTGGTCGCTTTGTGGTGCTTTTTAGCGGCCTGAGCTTTTTGAGCTGGCGCTTTTTTGCTTACTTTGTGGTGAGTTTTAGCAGCCTGAGCTTTCTGTGCTGGGGCTTTGTGGCTCACTTTGTGGTGTTTTTTAGCGGCCTGAGCTTTCTGTGCTGGGGCTTTCTTGGTCGCTTTGTGGTGCTTTTTAGCGGCCTGAGCTTTCTGTGCTGGGGCTTTCTTGGTTGCTTTATGGTGCGTCTTCTTATGATGAGTCGCTTTAGCAGGAGCCTTCTCAGCAGCAGCTGGCGCAGCGGTAGTCGTGGTTGCAGTTGCAGCAGGTGCTGCTGCTGGAGCTACTGCATCAGCAGCGAAAGCAACAGAAGACAGACCCATGGTAGCAGCAACGATCAGGGCTAATACTTTTTTCATCTTTAATTCCTCAGAGTGTTTTTTCAGTAAGCCCCGTTGGGCCGTTGAAGCAGATACTAGAGGAATCGATGAACCGCTTCCGTGAGTGATTGGTTTCGCCGAGTAACCAAATGTACAGCGCTTGTGAACCCTGTACACAAGTCTATGCTGGAAGCTGAAGATCCCCTTTTGCTACAGGCTGGCAGCGCCATGAAAACCTCAACGATGAAAGTCACACCGGCAAACGTTGCCGGTCTGGGCGCCGGTGTTCTGTTGCTGCTGGTTATGCTCTATCTGTTCGCCCGCCACTGGGCGGAGTTCGTCCAATACTGCATCAATGCCCAGATCTATATGCACCGTTATCTGGTGCTGTACTTATTGCAACAGCGCAATCATCAGTACAGCGGTGGTGTGATGCTGGCGTTGTGCAGCTTTATCTATGGTTTCCTGCATTCCGTCGGCCCGGGCCACGGCAAGTTTGTTATCACCACGTATCTGGCGACCCACCGTAGACAATTGAACGCCAGCCGGCTGATCACTTTGCTCGGTAGCCTGATGCAAGGCGTTGTGGCGATCCTTTTCGTGCTGGTGCTGGCAATCGCGCTGAATTTGTCGATGGGCGATCTGAGCCTGAGCCGTTACTGGCTGGAAAAAGGCAGCGCACTGTTTATCGCCGCGTTCGGCCTGGTGGTGATCCTGCGCGCCGTGGGGCTACCCCAGCGCAAGCGACTGGCGTTCAAGGCGCTGAGGCCGTTAACAACAACCACACAGCACAGCCCAGAAGACGATTGTGGCTGCGGCCATCGGCATCTGCCTGATGCAACAGCCCTGACGGGGGGCTGGCGCAATGCACTGTGGCTTATCGTTTCTATCGGTATCCGCCCCTGCAGCGGTGCGATCCTCATCTTGGTGTTTGCCAACGCCGTTGGCATGTTCACCTGGGGCGTGATTTCCGCACTCAGCATGGCGCTGGGAACGGCGCTGTCGATCATGATTCTCGCCACCCTGGTACACCATGCACGTGAAAAATTTATCGCTGCCAACGACCATTTGACAGGTAAACGCCTGGCGCAGGTATCACGACTGGCCGTTATTTTAGGGGGGATATTGCTGATCCTGTTCGCATTGGTGCTGTTCAATTCAGTCATCCCGGTGAGCGCCAACGGCGACTTTATTGCCGCCGGTTGCTGATGGCTTCTATTGCGTCGCTATCCGCCGCGAAAACAGCGCTTAATGACAGTTTTTTCCGTGATCGCCAACACAGTTTGAAAAATGGTCTACACTTAATAGACATGTGTCGAAACGGAGAATCGAATGTTTAAGAGATCAGAAAAAGTAGAACGCGACATCGATCAAGACGTTACCCTTCTGGCCGATACGCTGGACGAAGTGTTACGGGAGTCCGGTGACAAGACCAAAGAGGAACTGAAAGAGCTGCACAGTAAGGCAAAAGGTGTATTACGTGATGCCCGGGCACGCTTCAATGGTTCCACTAATCTGACACAGCATGCTCGCGATGCCGTCGAACACGCCGATAGCTACGTGCGCGAAAAACCTTGGCAGGGCGTAGGAATCGGGGCCGCGGTTGGCATCGTCCTTGGCGTTCTGCTGGCCCGGCGTTAACACCCCCTGCAGTCATAAAGATAAAACAGATGTGCGTCTGGCCCGCGGGAAACCGCGGGCCGTTTAATGTCCACTGTTGAACAATTCAGCCAACCTGGCCACCGCCTGTTCGGCTTCACCCTGCTGAGTAAAATTGGCAAAGCCCATGAGCAGGCCAGAGCTTGTTGGTCCTGTGATTTGCCAGTCCGATAACGCCTGTACCGACAATCCGCGCCGCCAGGCCTCCTCCGCCAAACGCCGGTCCTGCCCATTCTCCGCTAACCGCGCCAGCAACTGAATGCCACCCGCTTGTGAGACCACCGCCAAGTGCTCAGCCAATTGTTGCTCGAGCGCCTGCGCCAACCACGCACGTCGCTGACGATAGATTGGCCGCATCCGTTTCAGGTGGCGATAAAAATGCCCCTGATTAATAAAGTTTGCCACGCTGGCCTGCATCAGTGGTGGGCAACCGCAGCCCCGCAGCCGGCTGCCGTGGCCAAAAACCTCCACCAGCCCAACGGGCACGACCAAATAAGCCATGCGCAGCGCCGGAAACAGCGTTTTGCTGAAGGTTCCGGCATAGAGCACTCGCCCCTGGCGATCGAGGCTTTTCAATGGCGGTAGCGGACGGCCATGATAGCGAACTTCGCTGTCGTAATCGTCTTCAAGGATCCATGCCGCCTGCTGCTGTGCCCACTCAAGCAAGGCCATACGCCGCGCCAGGCTGAGTGATACCCCTAGTGGGCTTTGGTGAGTCGGCGTCAATACTGCCATGCTTGCCAAAGGCGCCTTCGCCATGCCGGCGGCAATGTCCATTCCCTCTTCATCAACCGGTACCGCTACCGGCCGCATACCCGCGGCCTGGAAGAGCGGCAGCGTCACCGGGTAGCCCGGATCTTCCAACCACACCTCATTGCCCGGCTTAAGCAAGGTACCGATCACCAGATCCAGCAATGCCTGATACCCGGCGCAGATAAAGACCTGCTCTGGACGGCAGTTGATGCCACGTGAAAGTTGCAAATAATTGACAATCGCCGCGCGGAGTTCAGGCAAACCCTGAGTTGACGGATGCGCCAGCGAAGCCAGCGGGCTCGTCCGTAATTGGCGACCAACAATCCGCTGCCATAGCGCACGCGGAAAAACATCCAGCGCCGGCAACCCCAACTGAAACGGCTGAGTAGCCCCATTGGGATGCAACGGATTCGCCGTCACCGCCGGTAAAGGCTCCGCCGTCGATGCTGCCCGCACAGGCAAGTTCTGCACCTGTGGCGAAACATAAGTACCCGCCTGCCCCCGACTTTGCACAAACCCCTCAGCGATCAGTTGGCCATACGCGTTTTCCACCGTGGCGCGTGCCACACTGAGATCGCTCGCCAGCCCACGCACCGAGGGCAATCGGCTGCCGGCTTGCAAGGTGCCCTGCGTAATGGCGTCTTTAATTCGCAGATAAATCTGCCGGTACAAAGGATCGGCAAGCTGGCTGTCCAGCCGCAGGGAGGAAAGAAACTGACGCATCATGGCCTGATTAAATAATCATTTTATGGCCCTATAGCATAGTCCATATTGCCCTTAAAGTAGCACCAAGATTCTGCTACTCGCTAACCGAGGTTGACCATGATTAAGCAACGTTTGAACTATTCCGAACTCTCTCCTGCACCGTACAAAGGCATGGTGAACGCCCTTATGGCACTGGAAAAGGGTGCCCTGGACAAGGCAACAATTGAACTGATGTTCATGCGTGTATCGCAGATCAACGGCTGTGCCTACTGCCTGGATATGCACGGCAAGGCCCTGCGTGAAAGTGGTGTTAGCAACGCTAAACTGGATACCTTGGCAGGCTGGCGTGTCAGCCATGAATTCAGCGCACGCGAACGTGCGGCACTGGAATGGGCAGAGTCTGTCACGCTGATCGCCGAAACCGGCGCACCAGACAGCGCGTTTGAAGCGCTAAAAGCGCATTTCAGCGACGCAGAAATTGCCGATTTGACCTTCGCCATCAGCATCATGAATGCCTTTAACCGCTTGGCCGTCAGCATGCGCCAGTGATAAAAATGCGCTTTCCCCTCTTGCTGCGAGAGGGGATTTTCACCGATAACCGCCCGCAAAAAAATTTTCCTCACCGCATTTCCAGCCCCGCTGCGGCCTCCGCGCAAAATCCACCAAAACACCATATATAGCGTGGTTGATAAATTAAATATCAACATATAGTATTTATTCCATCAACCGCAGGGAACATGTCGCGGTCGGTAACGCCGTCAGAAACGCCGTTCAATGCTCCGTTATCTGACCTGTCCGCCTTTCCTTCAACACAAAAGGTAAATGCGAATCATGAGCATTATTATTTACAGTAAACCGGACTGTGTCCAGTGCAACGCCACCTATCGCGCATTTGATAAGCAAGGGATTGGTTATCAGGTGATCGACCTCACCCAGGATCAACAGGCGCTGATCCATGTGAAATCCCTTGGCTACCAGCAGGTTCCGGTGATTATTGCCGGTGACGATCATTGGTCCGGTTTCCGGCCCGATAAAATTGGCGCGCTGGCTCACGCCCTTGCATCCTGAGGTCAACCATGAACCCGCTGGTCTACTTCTCCAGCAGTTCGGAGAACACCCACAGGTTCGTTGAAAAGTTGGGATTACCGGCGATGCGCATACCGATCGCCGGCGCCCGCAGCAAACTGCTAATGGAAACACCTTATATTCTGATTGTGCCCAGCTATGGCGGCGGTAGCGCCGTGGGAGCCGTGCCAATCCAGGTGATCCGCTTTCTCAACGTTCCACAGAATCGCGCGTTTCTGCGCGGCGTGATTGCCGCCGGGAATACCAACTTCGGCGCAGCGTACGGCATTGCCGGCGACATCATCGCCAAGAAATGTCAGGTGCCTTTTCTCTATCGTTTTGAGCTGCTCGGCACCACACAAGACGTTGCAAACGTTCGACAGGGAGTAACCGCATTTTGGCAACGACAGAACTGACCAGACCCGCCACGAGCGCGCTGGATTACCATTCGCTCAACGCGATGCTCAATCTTTATGATGCTGAAGGCCATATCCAGTTTGATAAGGACAGGCTGGCGGCGCGGCACTATTTCCTGCAACACGTGAATCAGAACACCGTGTTCTTCCACAACCTGGAAGAGAAGCTGCGCTATCTGGTAGAAGAGGGCTATTACGAGCAGAGCGTACTGGCACAATACGACTTCGCTTTTATCAAGCAGCTGTTCCAGCAAGCTTACGCGAAAAAATTTCGCTTCGAGACGTTCCTCGGTGCCTTCAAGTACTACACCAGCTACACGCTGAAAACGTTTGACGGCAAACGCTATCTGGAACGCTATGAAGACCGGGTGTGCATGGTGGCGCTGACGTTGGCGGCAGGTGATACCACGCTGGCGCAAGATCTGGTGGAGGAGATGATTTCCGGGCGTTTTCAGCCTGCAACCCCGACCTTTCTCAACTGCGGCAAACAGCAGCGTGGTGAGCTGGTGTCCTGCTTTCTGCTGCGGATTGAAGACAACATGGAGTCGATCGGCCGGGCGGTAAATTCTGCACTGCAACTGTCGAAACGCGGTGGCGGCGTGGCATTTTTGCTGACCAATATCCGGGAGGTCGGTGCCCCCATCAAGCGCATTGAAAACCAGTCTTCCGGCGTGATACCGATCATGAAAATGCTGGAAGACGCCTTCTCTTATGCCAATCAGCTTGGCGCACGCCAAGGGGCGGGTGCGGTCTATCTCAACGCTCATCACCCGGATATTTTACGGTTCCTCGATACCAAGCGTGAAAACGCCGACGAGAAAATCCGCATCAAAACGCTGTCGCTGGGGGTGGTGATCCCGGATATCACTTTCGAACTGGCGAAGAATAACGAAGAGATGTACCTGTTCTCGCCGTATGACGTCGAACAGGTGTACGGCGTACCTTTCTCGGAAATCAGCGTCAGCGAAAAATACCGCGAGATGGTGGATGACAAACGCATCCGCAAATCACGCATCAATGCGCGCGAGTTTTTCCAGGTGCTGGCGGAGATCCAGTTCGAATCCGGTTATCCGTATATGATGTTTGAAGATACGGTCAACCGCGAAAACCCGATCGCCGGGCGCATCAATATGAGCAACCTGTGTTCGGAGATTTTACAGGTTAACCGCGCCAGCACTTATCACGACGATCTGAGCTATGACCAGGTAGGCAAGGATATTTCCTGCAACCTTGGCTCGCTGAACATCGCCAAAACCATGGATGCGCCGGACTTCGGCAAAGCAATCGACACCGCGATCCGCGCACTGACGGCGGTGGCCGACATGAGCGACATTCGTTCTGTACCGTCAATTGCCGAGGGTAACCGCAGCTCCCACGCTATCGGCCTGGGCCAGATGAATCTGCATGGTTATTTGGCACGTGAACGCATCTTCTATGGGTCTGAAGAAGGCATCGATTTCACCAATATCTATTTCTACACCGTTGCTTACCACGCCATTCGTGCCTCTAACCAGCTGGCGATCGCGCGCGGCAGCGCGTTCGGCGGTTTTGAGGACTCCACCTACGCCTCCGGCGAGTATTTCAGCAAGTACACCGAACAAGAATGGCTGCCACAGACTGAGCGGGTACGTGCCTTGTTCGCCGACGCCAATATTGCCATTCCCGGTCGCGAAGAATGGTTGGCGTTGCGCCAGTCGGTGATGATGCACGGGCTGTACAATCAAAACCTACAGGCGGTGCCACCGACCGGCTCCATCTCCTACATCAATAACTCCACCTCCAGCATCCATCCGATCGTGTCGCGCATCGAGATCCGCAAGGAGGGCAAAATCGGTCGTGTGTATTATCCCGCGCCTTATATGACCAACGACAATCTGGAGTATTACCAGGATGCCTATGACATTGGGCCAGAAAAGATCATTGATACCTACGCCGCTGCCAGCCAGCACGTCGATCAAGGGCTGTCGCTGACGCTGTTCTTCCGTGATACCGCCAGCACGCGCGACATCAACCGTGCACAGATTTACGCCTGGCGTAAAGGTATCAAAACCATCTATTACATCCGTCTGCGCCAGATGGCGCTGGAAGGCACCGAGGTGCAGGGCTGTGTGTCCTGTGCGCTGTGAGGCAACTTATGAATACCGTTAAACCGTCACCCTTGGTACGCGCAATCAACTGGAATATCATTGAAGACGATAAGGACCTGGAGGTGTGGAACCGCCTGACCTCCAATTTCTGGCTGCCAGAAAAAGTGCCGTTGTCGAACGACATTCCGTCGTGGGCAACGCTGACCCCAAAGGAGCAGCAACTGACCATTCGGGTGTTCACCGGGCTGACGCTGCTGGACACCATTCAAAACACCGTCGGGGCACCGGCACTGATTGCCGATGCCATCACACCGCACGAAGAAGCGGTGTACTCCAACATCAGTTTTATGGAGGCGGTGCACGCACGTTCGTACAGCTCGATTTTCTCCACGCTGTGCCAAACGCCAGACGTTGACGATGCCTACCGCTGGAGCGAGGAGAATCGCGCATTGCAGAAAAAGGCCAGCATCATTCTGGCCCACTACCGCAGTGACGATCCGCTGATGAAAAAGGTCGCCAGCGTGTTCCTCGAGTCATTCCTGTTCTATTCGGGTTTCTATCTGCCGATGTACTGGTCAAGCCGTGCCAAACTGACCAACACCGCCGATTTGATCCGTCTGATCATTCGTGACGAAGCGGTACACGGCTATTACATTGGTTATAAGTTCCAGAAGGGATTGGAGAACGTTGACGCGGCACGCCGTCAACAGGTGAAAAACTTCGCGTTCGATCTCATGCAGGATCTGTATGACAACGAAGTGCGTTACACCGAGGAGTTATACGACGGCGTCGGTTGGAGCGAGGACGTGAAAACCTTCCTGCACTATAACGCCAACAAGGCATTGATGAACCTGGGTTACGAAGCGTTGTTTCCGCCATCAATGGCTGAGGTCAATCCGGCTATTCTGTCGGCGCTGTCACCGAATGCCGACGAGAACCACGACTTCTTTTCCGGCTCTGGCTCGTCTTACGTGATTGGCAAAGCGGTCAATACCGAAGATGACGACTGGGATTTCTAAGCGTAATGCAGGGGCGAATAACTTCGCCCTATAACGATAACCGGTGAACGGGCGCAGCATGCCGCGCCCCTGGTGTTTAGATATTTCCAGCACGCTGTCGGATGCGCTGCCAGATAGCCCGTTTTTCCTCGTCATCTGCGCTCGACCAAGCGGCGATTTCATCCAACGTGCGCCAACACCCACGGCACCACGATTTATCGGTGTCGATCTGGCAAACGTTATTACAGGGCGAACGGACACCGTCGTCTATTTGACTGCGGGTTTTTCTTCTTCTGCTGCGGCCTACCATGGGACGCTTTCCTCCGGTGGATGTCTGACAACAGGATACCCGATCCTGCCGTCAGAGAAACCGCCCCCACGCGATCAGATGATACCGCCATTGGCACGCAGGGTTTGACCGTTGATCCAGGCGCCGTCGGCACCGGCCAGGAAGGAGACCGCCGCCGCAATATCCTGCGGCTGGCCCAGGCGCTCTAGCGGTGCCATGTTCGCCAGGCGCGCGATCAGCTCCGGCGTTTTCCCGTCCAGGAATAATCCGGTGGCCGTTGGCCCCGGCGCGATGGCATTCACCGTGATATTACGGCCGCGAAGCTCTTTCGCCAGCACGCTGGTCAATGCCTCAACCGCGGCCTTAGTGGCAGCGTACATGCCATAGCTTGGCTGCAACAGCCCGACCACACTGGAAGAAAAGTTGATGATACGGCCGTTATCACGCAGCCGTTTCGCGGCTTCTCGCAGGGTATTGAACGTCCCCTTCAGATTGATATCAATCAGCCTGTCAGCCTCGGCGTCGCTCATTTCAGCAACCGGCGCCAATGCAATCACCCCGGCGTTATTCACCAGGATATCGACGCCGCCAAACGCCTGCTCCGCACGATCAAACAGTTGGGCAACGGCCGTGGCATCACTGACGTCGGCTTTGGCGCTCAGCGCCCGCCCACCGTTGTGTTCAATGTTACGCACCAGTTGATCCGCCAAGGTCTGATTACCCGAATAGTTGACGATCACGGTAAAACCATCGGCAGCCAGGCGTTCGGCAATGGCTGCGCCGATGCCACGTGATGCGCCGGTTACGATGGCGACGCGTTGTGAAGTGGTGTTCATCTTATCTATCCTCATCAGGTATACGCCTGCGGCTTGCCGGCGTCGGATCATCATGCACCTTTCGCTATGGCGAATAATCCCCTACTCTTCGTTATCACTATCCGATTTTAACGAACAATACTCATGGACAGAATTGACGCCATGCGCCTGTTCACCCGCGTGGTGGAACAACGTAGCTTTACGCAGGCTGCGCAGGATCTGGGCCTGCCGCGCTCGACGGTGACCGACGCCATCAAACAACTGGAGGCCCGGCTGCAAGTGCGTTTGCTGCAACGCACCACCCGCCATGTCAGCCCGACGCTGGACGGGGAAGCCTACTATCAGCGTTGCCTGACCATTCTGGCGGATGTAGAAGATGCCGAGATGGCTTTTGCCGGCGCCAAGCCGCGTGGGTTACTGCGCATCGATGTCCACGGCACGTTAGCGCGTCATTTTCTCTTGCCGGACCTACCCGATTTTCTGGCGCAATACCCAGACATCGAATTTTTCATGAGCGAAGGTGACAGGCTGGTTGATCCGGTACGGGAGGGCATCGACTGCGTGGTGCGCGTCGGCAGGCTAAAAGACAGTGATATGGTGGCACGTCGTTTGGGTGAGCTGGAAGAGGTTACCTGCGCGGCGCCTGACTATCTGCAACGCTTCGGTACGCCACTGAGCCTCGACCAACTTGACGGGCACCGAATGGTCGGTTTCCGTTCTTCGGCCAGCGGCACAATCATGCCCCTGGAGTTTACTGTCGCTGGACACCCCCACCAGGTAACACTGCCCTGTACTGTATCGGTGAGTGCAGCAGAAAGTCTGGTCGCAGCGGCACACAGGGGGTTGGGCATTATTCAGGTACCGCGCTATCACCTGCGCGACAGCCTTGCCGAGGGCAGCCTGCTGCCGCTGTTGCCGCAGTTCCCTTCCACGCCGATGCCGGTTTCACTGCTGTATCCCCGTAACCGTCAACTTTCGCCTCGGGTCCGGGTATTTATCGACTGGTTCAGCAAGGTATTTGCCGCGCGCAATGGCTAAAAAGCCGCCCGTTAAGGCGGCCAGCAAGTTACAGAGCACCATAGTCCAGCGGTACCCAGTCGTATCCGTCGCCTTGTTTATTGAGATAGCCTAACCCCGGAAACGACAGATGCGCCCCGCCCACCAGCACACGCTGCTGGGCGCTATCACCGAAGACGCGCAGGCGCTCAGCCACCGCGGCCTTTGCATCGCTGTCAAAGCGAATGGCCACGCGCGGATGAGGGAGCTGCACTGCCGCCACATGGATCAGATCGCCAATCACCAGCAGACTTTTTCCTTTGCTATCGACCTGATAAATGCTGTGACCCAGCGTGTGGCCGTGAGCTGCAAATGCCCTGATCCCCGGAGACAGCTCACCGTCGCCGTTGAACGGTGTAAAGTGCCCGGCAGCCTGATAAGGTTTTATCGCCGCCATCGCTCTTTCGAACGACGCCTTGTCTTCGGTCTTCGCCTGCTTCAATCGGCTCTCGCTCAGCCAAAAATCGACATCCTGCTGACTGGCTCGCACCACCGCATTCGGGAACATCGCCACGCCATTTTGCGTGAGGCCACCGAGATGGTCCGGGTGCATATGGGTCAGATAGATTTCGTCCACCTGCTGCGGCTGATAGCCGGCAGCCTTCAGGTTGGCGACCAATTTGCCCAATCCATCCCCCAGCAACGTGCCGGCACCGGTATCAATCAGAATCAACTTACTGCCGGTGTTGACCAAATAGGCATTCACCGAAGTGGCGACAGGCAGGCTCTGGTGATGCTCGGCTAACGCGGTTTCAATCTGTTTTGGCGAGCTATTCAACAGCAATTTATCCGCTGGCAAACGAATGATGCCATCGGACAATACGGTAATTTCATAACTGCCCAGCATAATGCGATAGAAGCCTGGCGCGGGGCTTTTCACCTGCGGCGCAGCGGCCGAAACCTGCAGTGACATGACGGCCAACGCCGCTCCCAACAGGTAGTGTTTCCAGTGCATAACAACTCCTTAATTGTAAATTCAGCAGCGCTAAGTATTAACGCAAAACGCTGAACCTGCCCGCGGGGCCATGACACAGGCAAAAAAAATCCCCGCGGGGGCGGGGAAAGGCAAAGAAAACTAAGGTCTTTTTTACGTTATACGAAGAATTTGGCCAGCACTAACAATGAGAGGGAGACGTTAATCGCACCGCCAATACGGGTAGCGATTTGGGCAAACGGCATCAGCGACATGCGATTGCCCGCGGTAAGTATGGCAACATCACCGGTACCGCCCTGCCCGCTCTGGCAGCAGGACACAATTGCCACATCGATCGGGTGCATACCAATTTTCTTACCCACAAAGAACCCGGTCGCCACCAACGCACTAACGGTGCTCACAATCACCACCAGGTTTTGGAGAGTGAAGGCATTAACCAGCTCTTGCCATGGGGTGATTGCCACACCGACGGCAAACAGAATCGGGTAAGTCACCGCGGTGCGGAAGAACTTATAAACCACTTGAGAACCTTCCTGAATACGCGGAGACACGCCGTGTGCCAGCTTCACCGCCACCGCGGCAAACAACATACCTACAGGTGCAGGCAGGCCAATCAAGCGGTGCAGCAACATCCCAACCATGTACAACAAGATAGCCAGCAAGGCGCCGCAAGCAATGGTGCTGACATCCACCTTGCCACTGAATTTTTCCACCGCGCTCACTTCGCTATTGCCTTGTTTGTTCGGCATCAAGCTGCCTTCACCGGTCAAGTGCGGGTAGCGTTTGCCCAGTTGGTTCAGCAAACCGGCAAGTACAATCGCCGTCAGGCCGCCAAGCATCACGATCGGCAGAATACGGCCCAGCGCCACGCCCTGATCCATATGCAGGATTGCCGCGTAGCCCATCGACAGCGGGATAGCGCCCTCACCGACACCGCCGGCCATGATAGGCAAGATCAGAAAGAAGAAGATCTGGAACGGTTCCAGTCCCAATGCCATACCGACGGCCATCCCCACCAACATGCCGACAATTTCACCGCACAGCATTGGCGCGAAAATACGCAGGAAGCCCTGGATCAATACCTGTCGGTTCATGCTCATAATACTGCCGACAATGATGCAGCAGATGTAGAGATAAAGGATATTGGTCGACTTATAGAATTTGGTGGTCGACTCCACCACCACATCCGGCAACAGCCCATAGTGCACCAATGCAGAAGGGATAAAGGTGGCGCAAATCGCTGCTGCCCCCATTTTACCGATCAGCGGCAAGCGCTTGCCAAACTCGCCACAGGCAAAACCAAAGAAGGCCAGTGTGGCAACCATCACCACAATATCGCTGGGTAATTTCCCTTCCAGACAATCCAATAAAATAAGTACGCCGGCCAGAACAAAGAACGGCAACGGAATAATCCCTACCTTGTAATTGTCCAGTATCTGCCACCATTTCTCCCGCAACGGTATTTCAGCGGTTTTATCTTTGGCAGCGAGGAAAGAATCATCTGTTGTGCTCATAATCTGGCCTCTTATTAGTTTGTTCGGCCATCATAGAGAAACGCACTGATTATCTGCTGTGATTTTGTTCAAAATTAAAAAGGGTTTTTAATGGTGGTTATGGTTTCTATGGTGTTAATAGTCATTATGTAAAATATGGCGTGGTTTTAATGGTGTTAATGTTATTTTTACTTCAAGGATTGTCCATTTTATTGTAACTGCCCCGCGGTCTGCCAGATAAGGATAATCCCGTGGCTGCGATCACAAGTTGATCCGGCGCAATATTACATTAACTGCGACTCATGATAGGGTAAGCACTCAGGATCTCTCAGGGTGAACCCCAGGCCATGCGCATAAAACTCTCATTTCAAATCAAACTTTTTCTATGCCTGGTTGCCTTCTCCTGCCTGCTGCTGACATTTATTGGTGCTTACACCTACTATCAGCTCGATGCCCAGCTACACCGAGACCTTGGTGCCCGCGCACAGGTACAGGCGCGGGAGATTGCCCTGATCCCGTCGTTGGTCACCGCGGTCGAAAACCATGATCCGGTGAACATTGCCGCCTTGATGAAGAAAATACGCGCCAGCAGCGATGCCAGCTATATCGTTATCGGCGATAAACAAACCCGGCATCTTTATCATTCCGAGTACCCCAATATTGTTGGAACGCCCATGGTCGGCGGTGATAACAAAGAAGTGTTGGAAGGGAAAAGCATTATTTCTATCCGCAAAGGCGGCATTGGTGTTTCACTGCGCAGCAAAGCACCCATTATGGATGAAAATAATAATGTCATCGGTATTGTTTCGGTCGGCTACCTTAAATCACATATCGACAACCTGAATGCGAGAACGCTAACGCAAATCGTAGGATCGATTGTATTGCTCTTAATTGCGCTATTTGTATTTTCCTGGCTGTTATCCAAGAATTTAAAACGTCAGATGTTCTGGTTGGAGCCGAAAGAAATTGCATTATTGGTGCGCCAGCAAAAAGCCTTGCTGGAGGCGATTTATGAGGGCGTTATTGCCGTCGATCCCCAAAGTCGCATCATCACCATCAACCACGCAGCGCGGGAGTTACTGGATTTGCGGCAACCCGCCAGTGCCCTGATGGGACGTGAAATCGGTGAGGTGATTCAATCTCAACCTGACTTTTTCGGCGCTGCGCAGTTAGATCAGGATACCCACGATGAAGTCTGCCGTTTCAACCATGTACGGGTCATCGCCAGCCGCGTCCGCATCATGCAGGAAGAAGAGCTGCAGGGCTGGGTGATCAGCTTCCGCGACAAGAACGACATCAATACCCTGAGCAGCCAACTCAGCCAGGTTAAACGTTACGCCGACAACTTGCGGATCATGCGCCATGAACAACTCAATTGGACTGCCACCCTCGCAGGGCTGTTGCATATGCAACGCTACGACGAGGCGATTCGCTATGTGGAGGCGCAGTCAGAAGGCGCACAAGAGATTCTCGATTTTATCTCGCAGCGTTTCAGCTCTGCGGCGCTCTGTGGTCTGCTGTTGGGTAAATACGCCAGCGCGAAGGAAAAAGGCGTTGAGTTGCGATTCGATCCCGCCTGTCAGCTGCGGCAAATCCCGGCCGCGCTGAATGAAACCGAACTGATGTCGATCATCGGGAATTTGCTGGATAATGCGGTTGATGCGACTCTTCGTTGTGGCCCGCCACATGAAGCCGTAGAACTCTATATCAGTGATAACAGCAATGAACTGGTGATTGAAGTGGCCGATCGCGGTACCGGCATTGCAGCGGAGATCCGTGATACGCTGTTTGAACAAGGCATCACTACTAAAGATGACAAAGGTGACCACGGCATCGGCTTGCATTTGGTTGCCAGCCATGTGGCCCAAGCGCATGGCAGCATAGAAGTGTCGGACAACGAGCCACACGGCGCTATTTTTTCTTTGTTTATCCCTAAACAATCTTGAGCACCCGAATAATGCAACCTGAAGCACTGGACGTTTTGATCGTGGAAGATGAGCCACAGTTGGCCACGCTGCACGCCGAGTTCATTGAGCAGAACTTTGCCCTGCGCGTGGTGGCCTATGCCGCCACGCTGGCCGAGGCCAGAGCCAAAGTCAATGCACACCAGCCACGCCTGATCTTACTGGATAACTTTCTGCCGGATGGCCAGGGGATTGAGCTTATGGAAGAGGCCGGGGTAAAAAACCCCGGTTGTTCCGTGATCTTTATTACCGCCGCCAGTGACATGAACACGTGCAGCCAGGCGATCCGTAACGGCGCTTTCGATTACATCATTAAACCCGTGTCCTACAAGCGCCTACGCAACTCGCTGGAACGCTTTATGCAGTTTGTGCAAACCCAGCGGACGTTCAAAGTGATCGACCAAAGCAACGTCGATGCACTCTATAACCTGCAATCCAAACAGTTTTCCAGCGAGCCCAGTGCCAAAGGCATCGAAACCAATACGTTAGAGCTGGTTCAATCGCTGTTTATCAACCAACCAGAGGTTGCCCACGCGGTGGAAGATGTTGTCGAGAAAGTCGGTATTAGCAAAACGACGGCCCGACGTTATCTGGAATACTGCGTCGCCACCCAGTTTGTACGCGTTGAGATGATGTACGGCAATATCGGCCACCCGCGTCGATTGTATCGCAAAGCCTAAACTGACATCTGGCTGTCATAATGACGGGATAATATGCCTGCGACGATATCCCCCTCGATATCGGCACCTGTCGTTGAAAACTGATGAAATACTGATGACTTTTACCCGACCTATGGTCGGGTTTTTTATTGTCCAAGAAGACAACTTGACCGGAAAATAATAGCGATAATCAGAACGGATTATTTTTACCTAAAACCAACCTGTTACGGGGAATATTAGGTGTTGATAATTGAATATTCACCGCACTACCATAACCAATCGAAAACCTGATGTAAATCGCTAATATCCTATTCATCGGACATTGAGGGTTGTCTCAGATATTCACTGTGTTAGGGTATAGAGGACTATTATTTTCTATTGGGATATTTTTATCGTTTGATAATTCATCAGAGGAAACAGCAAATTGCATGGCAATTAAACTCGAAGTAAAGAACCTATATAAGATATTTGGCGAACATCCGGATCGCGCTTTCAAACTGATTGATAAAGGCCTGACAAAAGACCAATTGCTTGAAAAAACCGGGTTATCATTGGGCGTAAAAGACGCCTCTCTGGCCATTGAAGAAGGCGAGATATTTGTCATCATGGGGCTTTCCGGTTCCGGAAAATCTACCCTGGTACGCCTTCTCAATCGTCTGATAGAACCCACCCGCGGGCAGGTGCTGATTGACGGCGAGGATATATCGAAAATATCCGACAGCGCACTGCGCACCGTCCGTCGAAATAAGATCAGCATGGTGTTTCAATCATTCGCTTTAATGCCACATATGAATGTCTTGAATAACACTGCATTCGGTATGGAGTTAGCCGGTATTCCGCCGCAGGAGCGCCAGGAAAAAGCGCTGGAGGCCCTGCGTCAGGTCGGTCTGGAGAATTATGCGCATTCCTATCCCGATGAACTTTCCGGCGGGATGCGTCAGCGCGTGGGATTAGCCCGTGCCATGGCGAATAATCCTGACATATTATTGATGGATGAAGCCTTCTCGGCACTGGATCCATTAATCCGTACGGAGATGCAGGATGAGCTTGTCAAATTACAGGCTCAACATCAACGCACCATCGTCTTTATTTCCCACGATTTGGATGAGGCAATGCGTATTGGCGATCGCATTGCCATTATGCAAGGTGGAGAAGTGATTCAAGTCGGTACGCCGGAGGAAATATTAAATAATCCGGCCAACGATTATGTCCGTACATTCTTCCGCGGCGTCGATATCAGCCATGTCTTCAGCGCCAAGGATATTGCCAAGCGTCGCCCCGTCGCGCTTATTCGTAAAACCCCCGGTTTTGGTCCGCGTTCGGCATTGCAGCTGCTGCGCGATGAAGACCGCGATTACGGTTATGTTGTTGAACGTGGAAAGAAATTTATCGGCGTTGTGTCGATAGATTCGCTCAAGCACGCGCTCGCCGCCAATCAAACGTTGGACGACGCCCTGCTGGAAGCTCCGGCCCCAGTGCCAGCCGATATGCCACTGAGCGAACTGATTTCATTGGTCGCCCTGGCGCCTTGTGCTGTCCCCGTGGTCTGCGAAGACAATAACTATATCGGAATTATTTCCAAAGCCATGCTGTTGCAGGCTTTAGATAAAGAGGGCCCAACGAATGAGTGATACTACACAGGATCCCTGGGCCACCGCGCCTACCGACCCCAGCACCCTACCGGCAACTGACGCTGCAAGTTCAGCGGCGCCTGCGGGTGATGCCTGGTCCAGCGCACCACCACCCGCCGCCCATGACGCCGCTAATCAGGCTGCACAGGGCGCTGACTGGCTTAACAGCGCACCGGCACAGCCTGAGCATTTCAACTTGCTGGACCCGTTCCACAAGACCTGGGTGCCATTTGACTCCTGGGTAACGCATGGCATCGATTGGCTCGTACTGCACTTTCGCCCATTGTTTCAGGGGATCCGCGTTCCCGTCGACGTTATCCTCAGTGGCTTCCAACAATTGCTACTTGGCATGCCGGCACCGATCGCCATTCTGCTGTTTTCATTGATTGCCTGGCAGCTTTCCAGCCTCGGCATGGGGGCTGCGACGCTGGTCTCGCTGATTGCCATTGGTGCAATTGGCGCCTGGTCACAAGCCATGGTAACGCTGGCGCTGGTACTGACGGCCCTGTTCTTCTGTATCGTCATCGGCTTGCCGCTAGGTATCTGGTTGGCACGCAGCAAACATGCCGGCAAAGTTATTCGGCCACTGCTCGATGCCATGCAGACCACACCCGCCTTCGTCTATCTGGTGCCCATCGTCATGCTGTTCGGTATCGGCAACGTGCCCGGGGTGGTGGTCACGATCATCTTTGCTCTGCCGCCGATCGTGCGTTTGACCATTCTTGGCATCAAGCAGGTGCCAGAAGATCTGATCGAAGCCGCCGAATCCTTCGGTGCCAGCCCGCGCCAACTGCTGTTTAAAGTGCAGTTGCCACTGGCTATGCCGACCATCATGGCTGGCGTAAACCAGACGCTGATGCTGGCGTTGTCGATGGTGGTTATTGCCTCGATGATCGCCGTCGGGGGGCTGGGTCAAATGGTACTGCGTGGCATTGGCCGCCTCGATATGGGTCTGGCCGCCGTTGGGGGGGTCGGTATCGTGATCCTGGCGATTATTCTGGACCGCCTCACACAGTCTCTGGGGCGCGATCGTCGCAGCAAAGGCATCGGTCGTTGGTATGCTCACGGCCCGATTGGGTTAGTCGCCCGTCCATTCATCAAAAAGCCTTAATGGCCTTCCCCCGGCGTTGGCCGGGGGTATCGGCAGTCCCCATAAAATCGAAGGAACCACTATGCGCTCGACAGGAATTTGGGCTATTGCCCTGACTTCATGGCTAAGCACACAGGCGTTCGCCGTCGAACTTCCCGGCAAAGGCGTCACGGTTAACCCCGTGCAAAGCCCCATTGCGGAAGAAAGCTTCCAGACAGAACTGGTTAACCGCGCGTTGACCCAGCTGGGCTATGACGTCAAGCCTACCGCCGAGGTGGACTATAACGTCGCCTATACCTCCATCGCTTCCGGTGACGCCACCTATATGGCAGTGAATTGGGATCCGTTGCAAACAGACATGTACCAAAGCGCCGGCGGCGATAAGACGTTCTATCGCCAGGGTGCCTATATCACGAATGCGGCACAAGGCTATCTGATCGATAAAAAAACCGCGGACAAATACCACATCAGTGATATTGCCCAGCTAAAAGATCCCAAGCTGGCCAAGCTGTTTGACGCTGACGGTGACGGCAAAGCCGATCTGGCTGGCTGCGAACCGGGCTGGGCATGCAGCAATGTGATCGACACCCACATCAAGGCCTATGGCCTGAGTAACACCGTCACTCAAAACCAGGGTAACTACGCCGCCATCATCGCCGATACCCTGACCCGCTATAAACAGGGCAAACCGGTGCTGTATTTTACCTGGACACCCTATTGGGTCAGCGACGAGCTCGTGCCCGGCCGCGACGTCGTCTGGCTCACCGTTCCATTCTCCGCCAGCCCTGGGTCATTGAAAGATAAAGAGACCGCATTACCGAACGGTAAAAATTACGGTTTCTTCGTCAATAACGAACACATTGTCGCCAACAAACAATGGGCGCAGGCCAACCCGGCAGCTGCCAAGCTGTTCGCCGTCATGAAACTGCCATTGTCAGATGTGAACGCACAGAACCTGCGTATGCATAACGGTGAGAACAGTGCCGGCGATATACAGCGCCACGTAGACGGCTGGATTAAAGCCCATCAGGCCACCTTCGATGGCTGGGTCAATACGGCTGCTGCAGCAGCGAAATAATCCCGACGTGCCGGAAATCCCGGCTTCATAACATAAAAAGGTATTTCACTATGCGCACTACAGGAATCTGGGCCGTTGCCCTTACCACACTGATTAGCTCACAGACGGTTTTTGCCGCGGACTTGCCGGGTAAAGGCATCAGGGTGCAACCGGTGCAGAGCACCATTTCCGAAGAAACCTTCCAGACGCTGCTGGTCAGTAAAGCGTTGGAAAAACTGGGCTACGACGTGAAAGACACGCGCGAAGTGGACTATAACGTCGCCTACACGTCAATCGCCTCCGGTGACGCGACGTTTCTTGCGGTCAATTGGGATCCGCTGCACGCCGATCAGTACAAAGCCGCCGGTGGCGACGCCAAGTTTTACCGCGAGGGGGTATACGTCAACGGCGCAGCACAGGGTTACCTGATCGACAAAAAAACCGCCGATAAATACCACATCACCAACATGGAACAGCTGAAAGATCCGAAGATCGCCAAACTGTTCGACACCAACGGGGATGGCAAAGCGGATCTGACCGGTTGTACGCCGGGCTGGGGCTGTGAAGCCGCCATTAACCACCACATCAAGGCCTACGGTCTGGATAAGACCGTCGAGCACAACCAGGGCAACTACGCGGCAATGATTGCCGATACCATTACCCGCTACAAAGAAGGCAAACCGGTGTTGTACTACACCTGGACGCCATACTGGGTGAGCGATGTGTTGGTTCCGGGGCGCGACGTCGTCTGGTTGCAGGTGCCATTTTCCGCCATGCCGGGCGAAATGAAAAACAGGGATACCAAGCTGCCAAACGGTGCTAACTATGGTTTCCCGGTGAACACCATGCGTATCGCCGCCAACAAGCAGTGGGCCGAAGCCAACCCGGCTGCCGCCAAGCTGTTCGCCATCATGAAGCTGCCCATTGCCGATGTGAATGCGCAAAACCTGCGTATGCATGAGGGTCAGGCATCTGAAGCCGATATCCAGCGTCACGTTAATGGCTGGATCAAGGCGCATCAGGCCACCTTTGACGGCTGGGTGAAAACGGCCGCCGAGGCCGCGAAGAAATAATCACACAGGGGTGCAGGCAACTGCACCCCTGCTCTCTTTATTCAACAATATCTATCCCACTAAACTGCAAAAAACGCTCGGCGGTTCTGGACAGCAACTGCGGCCATACGCAGTACACCTGCCGCCGTGGGCCATCCTCGATTGGAATTGACACCAGCGAACTCAAACGCTGTGCCGTCGAAATCGGTACGATACCCGTCGCTAGCCCGCGTCGGACCAAATTTTCCAGCCATTCAATATGATCAATTTCAAAACTGACGTGCCGCTTAATCCCCGCAGCCTGAAACGCGCGATCGGTTTGGCGCCTGGCCCCTGTACCGCTGTAAAAGTCCACCAGCGGTACTTCCGACAAGGTTTGCAGATTGACTCGCTGGCGGTTGGCTAACGGATGTTGTGTCGCCACCAGTGCCACCAGCGGCTCATCGGTAAGCTGCCGATGAGATACCGGCAGCATATCGATATCCCCCGGCCAAATGCCGACAAACGCCACGTCGGTTTTTTGTTGGCGAACATCCTCCAGCAATTCCTCGCTCATTCCCACATACAACCGGATGTTCACCGCCGGATAATGACGATGGAAATTACCCAGTTTCTCGGTGAGATCAATCGCGTTTATGGTTGAAATGGTGCCAATAGTCAGGGTACCGGACACTGTGCCGCTGGCCGCGACCACCTCCTCCACCAGCGCCTGTTTCGCCGCCAGTAATCGTTGCGCAGGTTGAATAAATGCCTGGCCGGCAGTCGTCAATTTTACCCGGCGTGAGGTACGCTCAAACAATGTGCATCCTAGCTCTTCCTCCAGTTTGGCAATCTGGTGGCTAAGGGCAGACTGTACCGTATGGCAGCGCTGCGCCGCCCGCGTAAAGCTCTGTTCTTCAGCCACCGCAAGTGCAAAGCGGATTTGTTTCAGGTTCATGGCATCTATCGCAAAATGAGATTAATCAAATGAAAATTATACATTGGTTTAACGCGCTGTCCTGAACGATACTCGCCCCACTTCTTCTTATGATTAAAAACTATGAATCAAAAACACGCACAGCCGGGTCTAAGCCCAGCGTTAACCGTACTGATTGCCATCGCCACCGGTCTGGCGGTCGCCAGTAACTATTACGCGCAACCATTGCTGGAAACCATCGCCCAGAACTTTGATCTGTCAGTGAATCAGGCCGGTTTTATCGTCACCGCCGCTCAATTGGGCTACGCCGTAGGCCTGCTATTGCTGGTGCCGCTCGGCGATATGTTTGAACGCCGCGGGTTGATTGTCTTTATGACGCTGCTGGCAGCAGGGGGCATGCTGATCACGGCCAGTTCCTCAACCTTGCCGATGATGATCCTCGGCACGGCACTCACCGGGCTGTTCTCGGTGGTGGCGCAAATCCTGGTGCCGTTGGCGGCTACGTTGGCACACCCGGAAAAACGCGGTAAAACCGTTGGCATTATCATGAGTGGCTTACTGCTCGGTATTCTGTTGGCACGAACCGTCGCCGGGGCACTTGCGTCGTTCGGCGGTTGGCGCACCATTTACTGGGTGGCCAGTGTGTTAATGATCCTGATGGCGCTGATCCTCTGGCGTGCACTACCACGTTATAAACAGCACTCAGGGCTGAATTACCCCCAGTTACTGAAATCAATTTTCACCCTGTTCTGCGGGACTCCACTGCTGCGGACCCGTGCGGTGCTGGGTGCGCTCTCGTTCGCCAACTTTAGCGTGCTGTGGACGTCCATGGCCTTTCTGCTGGCCGCGCCGCCCTTTGGCTATTCCGAAGGCGTCATCGGCCTGTTCGGGTTAGTCGGTGCTGCGGGAGCGTTAGCCGCCTCACGTGCCGGGCACATGGCGGACCAAGGCAAAGCCGGTTTAACCACCACCGTTGGCCTGGTGCTGTTGTTACTGTCATGGATACCCATCGCTTTCGCTAAACAATCGCTATGGGCATTGATCGCCGGCATCCTGATCCTTGACCTGGCGGTGCAAGCCGTACACGTCACCAATCAAAGCGTGATTTACCGCATCATGCCGGAAGCGCGTAATCGCCTGACGGCAGGCTACATGACCAGCTATTTTATCGGTGGCGCACTCGGTTCACTGCTGTCAGCCACCGCTTACCAACATGCAGGCTGGACCGGCGTCGCCGCTGCTGGGGGCGTTTTATGTCTCCTCAACCTGCTGACCTGGTGGCACGGTAAGCACCATGACCCACAAGGCCCAGCGACAATCTGATTAGCAAGCGAATAGTAATATCAGGAATTTATTAGCGCCGCAGGGTATAAACATTACTCACTCTCTGGTAATGTTCTGCAGATGAACTATTGATCTCTATATCCTGCGACACTCATAAAAATGCAAAGCCAAGCTGCAGAAAACCTCAATCCTCCTGCCGTCAGCTCTACCTTTACCCACGGCATCGTCGACAGTTTACCTATTGTCATCGGCTATGTGCCGGTGGCTTTCGCATTCGGCCTGAGCGCCGTTAAGCTGGGATTCTCCCCGCTAGAGAGCATCTTCTTTTCCTGCATTATCTATGCGGGGGCGAGTCAGTTTGTGATCACTGCCTTGTTGAGTGCCGGTATGTCACTGTGGGTTTCCGCGCTAACCGTGATGGCCATGGACATACGGCATTTGCTGTATGGCCCAGCCCTGCGACACCGCATCGTTTCGCGCATGTCGCGCGGTAAAACGGCACTGTGGGCCTTCGGCCTGACCGATGAAGTGTTCGCCGCGGCTACGGCCAAGTTAATGCGCAATAACCGCAGTTGGAGCGAAAACTGGATGCTCGGCATCTCGCTGTGCTCCTGGCTGTCGTGGGTCGCAGGCACCGCGATTGGCGCACTCTTCGGCAACGGGCCTCTTGAGCAATATCCCGTCATCGAGGCGTCACTCTCCTTTATGCTGCCGGCGCTGTTCCTCAGTTTCCTGCTTGCTGCATTCAAACGCCCGCAAAGCCTGACTATCGCCGCGGCTCTGGCCGGTGCACTGCTCGGCGTAGTGCTATTTTCCATCCCGGTAGCCATTTTAGCGGGTATCAGTGCCGGTTGTATCGCCGCGCTGTTCCAACCCACCACGCAGGAGGTTATCAATGAACACTGATGTGCTGATCATTGGCCTGGTTGTGGGTTGCGCTAATTACCTGTTCCGCTACTTACCATTACGCCTGGCGCCAGCGCGTGCCCAACCCGGCATCAAGCGAGGTAAAACGGCCTTGCTGCTCGACAGTATCGGCATCGCCTCTATCTGTGCGTTGCTGGTGGTATCCAGCACGCCGGTGGTGATGCGTGAACCCGACAAGCTGTGGCCAACACTGGTCGGGTTCGCCGCACTGGGTTTGTGCTTCTACCGCAGCAAGAGCATCATTTTGTCGACGTTGATCGGCGCAGTCGCCTTTGGCATCACATTAAAAATGTTTATGATTCTCGGCCCAGCCAGCCTTTGATTTTGTCCGTCATCCCCATTCTGAGCACTTACTCAAAAATGGGTCATTGACAAACAACTTACAAATGACACGAATTGCTAAATTATTCGCACGGCTGAACATTTACATTATTAATCACTATCGTTACTATCTCGAACGAAATTAATGAGGCCCCAAATTATGGAAAGCTCGTTTACTCCCATTGAACAAATGCTTAATTTCCGCGCAAAACGTCAGAAAGATTTCCCTTATCAGGAGATATTGCTGACCCGTCTGTGCATGCACATGCAAAGTAAGCTGCTGGAAAACCGCAATAAAATGCTCAAAGCTCAAGGGATTAACGAAACATTGTTTATGGCGCTGATTACTCTGGATGCACAGGAAAGTCACAGCATTCAGCCTTCTGAGCTAAGCTCTGCCCTAGGTTCGTCGCGTACTAATGCCACACGTATTGCCGATGAGTTAGAAAAGCGCGGTTGGATTGAGCGCCGTGAAAGTGACAATGATCGTCGTTGCCTGCATTTGCACATGACGCCGCAGGGAGAGGAATTTCTCAACCAGTTGCTGCCACCGCAGCACAAATGTCTGCATTTCCTGTGGTCCACGCTGAACGATGACGAACAGCAGCAGCTTGAAAAGCTGACGCGCAAACTGTTAACGCGTCTGGACCAGATGGAAGTTTCAGGACAGTTATCCCAATAACTTCTGTTCAGGTAACATACTATGCGATCCCCATTTAACTGGAGATTCACCCCGCTGTTCGCTGTATTGCTGCTGGCCGGGTGTGCATCTACCGATAATATTGCCCCGCAATCCACCCTGATGGATCCGCAGAGCCTGCAACTGTCACAGCCAAAAGTCAGTTCGCTGAATGTCAGCCCGCAATGGTGGCGTTCGCTTAATGACCCGCAGCTCGATAGCCTGATGACCCAGACGCTGCAAAGCTCGCCGACGCTGAGACAAGCAGCGGGTCGCGTGCGCGAAGCACAAAGTGTCGTAGGCGAAGCCAGTGCCGCCAATGGCCCCAATCTGGATCTGAACGCCAGCAGCAACCGCCAGAAAATTCCACAGAACGTTAACCTGGGGCTGGGCTACCCGCACCAACCGATCTATGAAACCTCTAACTCTTTGGGCCTGAATCTGGCTTATGAGTTTGACTGGTGGGGCAAATACCGCAATCAGGTTAACGCCGCCAAGGCACAGGTTGATGCGGCACGCGCCGAACAGGAACAGGCGGCACTGACGCTGACCAGTTCCGTGGCCTCGGCGTATTACCAGCTTCAAAGCAATTTTGCACTGGAAAAACTGCTGCAACAGGAAGTGGATAACAACCAACGCCTGGCAGACCTGCGCCAGCAGCAATATAAAGCCGGCATTACGGGTGTTGATGTTCCACAACAAACCCAGGCACAAGCTGACGGCGCCAAACAGCAGATCCTTCAACTGCAGTCGCAAATTGAACAACTTAGACACCAATTGGCCGCACTGGCTGGCCAGGGCCCGAATGCGATGCAGCACCTGCGTCCAGTCGCGTTGCCTGCCAGTAATTTGATGGCGCCAAAAGGTGAGCTAACTGCCGATTTGCTGGGTAAACGCCCGGACATCGCCGCACAGCGCCAGTTGGTGGAGTCCTACAGCCAACGCGTCAGCGCCGCACGTAAGGAATTTTACCCTAGCCTGACCATTTCAGCCTTTGCCGGCCTGACCACGACCAATACCAGTGGCACCAGCCCGAACCTGTTTGAAGCGGCCAGCCAAGCCTGGAATGTGGTGCCAGCGATTTCATTACCGATCTTCCACGCCGGCGCACTGCGCAGCAAGCTGGGTGAGGAGTCTGCACTGTATGACCAGGCCGTCGAGTCCTATAACCAAACTATCCTGAATGCCGTGCAGGAAACTGCTGATGCCATCACCGTCCAACAAAGCACTGCGCAACAGCAGCTGCAGGCGGCATCCGCGTCCCAATCGATGCAGCAGGTGTACCGCGTCGCTAACGCTCGATACCAGGCAGGGATTATCGGGCGCGACCAGTTGTTAACCAGCCAAACGCAGCTCTTGCAGCAGCAGCAGGCGGAACTGAATGCCAGCAGCAACTTGTTGCAGGCGAAGATAGGACTGATCCGTGCGCTGGGCGGTGGCTATCAAGCTCCGGCCGTAGCGGATTCAAAAGCATAATAAAACGACCCAAAATAATTGGCGCGGCATCGAGACGGCAAGGGAACGAGCCCCATGAACTTACTCCTGTAAGTGCATCGGGCGAGTGAGCAGAGCCAATACCGATGCCGCTTCAGTCTGAAGGGTAAAGAGAGCTTGGAGAACACCATGAGTGTAAGCGCGGAAACTCAAAACCCGCAGCAACCGGTCGGTAAGAAGAAGCAGCGTAAATTCTGGCTGCTGTTGCTAACGGTTATTTTTGTTGTTATTGGGGTGGCATATTTAGTGTATTGGTTCCTGGTGCTGCGTCATCATCAGGAAACGGACGACGCCTATGTGTCCGGTAACCAGGTGCAGATCATGGCCCAGGTGAACGGTAGCGTTAACCGCGTCAACTTCGACAATACAGATTACGTAAAACAGGGTGATGTACTGGTCACGCTCGATCCAACCGATGCCGAGCAAGCGCTTGAACGCGCCAAAACCGGCTTGGCTAACAGCGTGCGTCAAACCCACCAGCTCATCATTAACAGTAAGCAATATCAGGCCAATATTGCCCTGCGCAAATCTGACTTGAGCAAAGCTGAGAGTGATTTAAAGCGCCGTGTGGTGCTGGGTAGCGTTGACGCCATTGGCCGTGAAGAACTGCAACATGCACGTGATGCGGTCGACAGCGCCAAGGCCGCGTTAGAAGTGGCCGTACAGCAATACAACGCCAATCAGGCGATGGTGCTCAATACCCCACTGGAACAGCAGCCCGCGATCCAACAGTCCGCCGCGCAAGTACGCGACGCTTGGCTGGCATTGCAACGTACTCAAATCATCAGCCCGATCACCGGCTATGTGTCCCGTCGTAGCGTACAGGTTGGCGCGCAAATCGCCGCCGGCTCCCCGCTAATGGCCGTGGTGCCAGCCGATCACATCTGGGTTGATGCCAACTTTAAAGAAACCCAAATTGCCAATATGCGTATTGGACAGTCGGCTACCGTAGTCAGTGATATTTACGGTGACGATGTGGTGTATAACGGCAAAGTCGTCGGTATCGATATGGGTACCGGTAGCGCCTTCTCGCTGCTGCCTGCACAAAATGCTACCGGTAACTGGATCAAAGTGGTTCAGCGTCTGCCGGTGCGTATTGAGCTGGACGCCAAACAAATTGCCGATCATCCGTTGCGCATTGGCTTATCCACACTGGTAAAAGTCGATACCACCAATCTGGATGGCCGCGTGCTGTCTGATGTGGTGCGAGACAAACCGCTGTACCAGACCGACGCGCTGGCGTTGAATCTGGCACCGGTTAACCAGATGATCGCTGACGTGATCCATGCGAATGCCGGCTAAGCGCGCGGGAGGCTACCTTGGCACAGAAACCGCTTGAAGGCGCTCAGCTCGCCTGGATGACGGTCGCGCTCGCCATGGCGACCTTTATGCAGGTGCTGGACTCCACCATTGCCAACGTGGCGATCCCAACAATTGCGGGTAACCTCGGGTCTTCCAACTCGCAGGGCACCTGGGTGATCACCTCGTTTGGCGTGGCAAACGCCATTTCCATCCCGATCACCGGCTGGCTGGCAAAGCGCGTCGGTGAAGTGCGGTTGTTCCTTTGGTCCACCGCATTGTTCGTGCTCGCTTCCTGGCTGTGTGGCATTTCCAACAGCCTGGGCATGCTGATCTTCTTCCGCGTGATCCAGGGGGTGGTCGCAGGGCCCTTGATCCCGCTGTCACAAAGCCTGTTGCTGAACAACTATCCGCCCGCCAAGCGAGCGATGGCCCTGGCGCTCTGGTCGATGACGGTGATCGTCGCGCCAATATTCGGGCCTATCCTCGGGGGTTATATCAGTGATAACTATCACTGGGGCTGGATCTTCTTCATCAACATTCCGATTGGCGGTTTCGTGATCATGGCAGCCCTGTCGACGTTGCGCGGCAGAGAAACCAAGACCGAGATCAAACCGATCGATACCGTTGGCCTGGTGCTGCTGATTGTCGGCATTGGTTCGCTGCAGGTGATGCTCGATCAGGGTAAGGAGCTGGACTGGTTCAACTCGACCGAGATTATTGTGCTGACGGTGGTGGCGGTGGTGGCGCTGCTGTTCCTGGTGGTCTGGGAACTGACGGACGACCACCCGGTGGTAGACTTGTCGCTGTTCAAGTCACGCAACTTTACCATCGGCTGTCTGTGCATCAGTCTGGCCTACATGCTCTACTTCGGCGCTATCGTCCTGTTGCCGCAGCTGCTACAGGAGGTGTATGGCTATACCGCCACCTGGGCAGGATTGGCTTCGGCACCGATCGGGTTGATACCGGTATTGCTGTCACCGATCATCGGTAAATTCGGCAACCGACTCGATATGCGCAGGCTGGTGACCTTTAGCTTCATTATGTATGCCGTGTGCTTTTACTGGCGCGCTTATACGTTTGAGCCGGGAATGGACTTTGGTGCCTCGGCCTGGCCGCAGTTTGTCCAGGGCTTTGCCATCGCCTGCTTCTTTATGCCGTTAACCACCATCACGCTGTCCGGCTTGCCGCCGGAACGTATGGCAGCGGCATCGAGCCTGTCGAACTTTACCCGTACGTTGGCGGGGTCGATCGGTACGTCGATCACCACCACGCTGTGGACCCAGCGCGAATCGCAACATCACGCGCAGCTGACGGAGTTTGTGAATCCATACAGTCCGCAGTCGCAGGAAATGTATCGACAGTTGGAACAGATCGGTATGAGCAAGCAGCAGGCGTCGGCCTATATTGCCAACGAGATCACCGCGCAAGGGTTGATCATCTCTGCCAACGAGATTTTCTGGTTGGCTGCTGGGGTGTTCCTGATCCTGCTGGTACTGGTGTGGGTGGCGAAACCGCCATTCAGTTCTGGCGGCGGGGGCGGCGGCGCTCACTAAACAGTAGAAAGCAAAACGGGCGCCCCAGGGCGCCCGTTTTTTTATAACATTATGTATACCCTATGAATTTCAAGTTGCAGCTAGGCGATCCACTCACTCATCCCCAGGCGCTTACTCTAGTCAGTCACTGGGGTGACAAATCTGCCGGGAGCAGATTTGAACGCTGCCCGCAGCGGCCCCTAAGGGGTGTGGCCCATGGACGGGCCACATAACTGAGTGCAGCTAACAACGCTGCAGCTTGAAAGGCGACGGGTATATTAGGCCTGGTTTTGACGCCACCAGTCAGCCAGCAAAATACCGGTCGCGACCGATACGTTCAGGCTTTCTACCTTGCCGGTACCGCCGATAGACACGTTCATATCCCCCTGTTGCCAGGCGCTGTCGCTCAGACCGTCGCGCTCTTGCCCCAGTACCAGTACCATTTTGGCCGGCAGTTTAGCCTGCGCCAGTGGGGTACCTTTGTGGCTCGAGGTGGTCACAATGGCATAACCCGCCTTGCGGAAGGTATCCAGCACCGACAGGAAGTCATCAGCGCTAATCGCTTTGATGTGCTCTGCCCCACCCTCTGCCGTACGCACCGCAGCACCAGACTCCAGCAACGCAGGATCCTGCAGCAACACGCCGTTAACGCCAAAGTGAGCGCAAGAACGGACGATAGCCCCCAGGTTATGCGGGTTGCCCACTTCTTCCAATGCCAGCACGCAGTCTTTCGCCGGTGCTTCTTTCAAATAGGTTTGCGCATCCAGCCCCTGACGCTTTTTGATCAGGAAGCACACGCCGCCATGGTGTTCAGTGCCGGACGCTTTAGCCAGCTCTTCTTCATCTACGACGTGATAGGCTTTACGGTTCGCCGCCATCCAACGTAGGGCTTCACGAAAACGTGGCGTGACCGACTGCACGAACCACGCACGGACGATGGCGTCTGGGCGGCTGGCAAACAGGGCCTGGCAGGCGTTCTCACCGTAAACACGGGTTTCTTCCGCACGTTGACGACGCAGCTGCTCCGGATCGATAAAGCTTTTACCGCTGATACCGCCGTGATCGAACGCCGGCTCTTCTTCCGGGCCACGTGACACGGTTTTCCATGGCGAATCATAACCGCCACGGTCTTCAGTACGCGCTGGACGGCGAGGACGATCGCTTTCACTGCGGCGGGAATCAGTACCAGAGCCACGGCGATCATTGTTGCCACGTGGTTTGTCCTGACCGGTACGGCCCGAAGAGCGCGCACCGTCTGCCGGACGGCCTTTGCCGGCCGGACGCTTATTCTTGTTACGGTCGTCGCTGCTGCTGTCATCGTCGCTGCGGACGTACATCACTTTAACTTTACCGTTCTTGCCACTAAATGAATCGTTCATTTTCTTCTCCACCAACGCGCAGGGCGCGAAGATTACCTGATGTTGGGGTGCTAAGCCACCTACTTGCGCTAAAAGCTAACAACTATCGTATTCATTGAACAAACCTCTTTGTTCCTTGCCGCACTTTTAACGATAATAAGCAGCATTAAAGAAACATATCCGCAACCCGAATGCGGTTTGTCATGCTTTCTCAGTATCCGAGGTCATCATGAATACAGTCTGTCCAGCTTGTAATGCCACCAACCGCGTCCCTGAAGAACGCGTGGCTGACGGTGCGAAATGCGGCCGCTGCGGCCATGCGCTATTTGACGGTGAGGTGATCAATGCCACCGCCGCGACACTGGACCCGCTGCTGCAGGATGATCTGCCGGTCGTGGTCGACTTTTGGGCACCGTGGTGCGGCCCTTGCGTCAGTTTTGCGCCGATCTTCGAAGACGTTGCCGAAGAACGCGCGGGCAAAGTTCGCTTCGTAAAAGTGAACACCGAGGCAGAGCCAGAATTGAGCGCTCGCTTCCGCATCCGCAGCATTCCGACCATCATGCTATTCCGTAAAGGAAAAATGGTCGACATGCTCAACGGCGCCATGCCAAAGGCGCCATTTGATAACTGGCTCAATGAACTAGTTTAACGCAGAAAGTATAGGCGGTGTTGCCCATTGTGGATGACATCGCCGTGACGCAATCCAGCCCGAACGCTCCCGTCGGGCTTTTTTCTGCGTTACAATGGCGGTTTTCGCCGGAATACTTATGACCGACAACGCCGTACTTCGCCTGCGCCAGTTTCGCCTGGAACGCTCTACTCGCCCCTTTCTGGCGCGCGGCAACCGCATATCGCGTTGTCAGGGTTGCCTGCTGCCGCAAAAAAACTGCCTGTGCGACACTATTCAGCCACAGCCCGCCACCAGCCGTTTCTGCTTAATCATGTTTGGTGCAGAGCCGTTGAAGCCGAGCAATACCGGCCGCTTGATCGCCGATATACTGCCAGAAACGCAGGCGTTCCTTTGGTCGCGCACCGAGGTTGACCCAGCCCTGTTGACGGCCATTAACGATCCCGGACGCCAGCCTTATGTGGTGTTCCCCGCGTCTTATGCCGCGCCTGAACGGCCGGTATTCAGCGAGCTGCCTGCCGGTGGCAAACCGCCGCTGTTTATTATGCTGGACGGTACCTGGACCGAGGCGAGCAAAATGTTCCGTAAAAGCCCGTATCTCAATCAGTTCCCGGTGTTCTCACTCAACGTAACCGCCGCGTCGAACTACCAACTGCGCGAAGCCAGCCGTACTGAGCAACACTGCACAGCAGAAGTTGCGACTGCCCTGCTGCAACAGGCCGGTGATGCGGCCGCCGCAGACGGGCTGGCCGAGCATTTTCGCTATTTCCGCCAACAGTATCTGGCAGGGAAACCTACGCGCCCGGAGGCACCGGTCACAGCAAAGCCGTCTCAAAACGTCTAGAATCAGGCAGTAACGTAGCTATAGCCAATAATTCGAAATGCAGGCCGCTGACAACTGAACATGCCCCAGGACATTTAGTTTACAAAGCAGCAACGGCAGCCAACGCCCCCTGTTATTTTGAAGGACATCAAGGAGTCGTGCATGAGCCAGCGAGGGTTAGAAGCGCTTTTACGTCCCAAATCGATTGCCGTTCTCGGCGCTTCACAACAACCTGGCCGTGCCGGCAATCTGATGATGAGCAACCTGTTGGCGGGGGGATTCAACGGGCCCGTAATGCCCGTCACGCCAAGCTACAAGGCCGTCTGCGGGGTAATGGCGTACCCGGACGTTGCCAGCCTGCCTATCAGCCCCGATCTGGCAATACTTTGCACCCATGCACGACGCAACCTCGCACTAATTCAGGCTCTGGGTGAGCGCGGATGCAAAACCGCCATTGTTCTCTCTTCTCCTCCAGAGCAGTTCGCCGAGTTAAAGGCTTATGCTCAGCGTTATTCAATGCGCCTGCTAGGACCAAACAGTCTGGGCCTGTTGGCCCCTTGGCAAGGTATCAATGCCAGTTTCTCGCCGGTCCCGATCCTCAAGGGCAAGCTGGCGTTCATTTCCCAGTCCGCCGCAGTGGCCAATACTATCCTCGACTGGGCACAGCAGCGCGAAGTCGGTTTTTCCTATTTTATTGCGCTGGGCGACAGCCTGGATATTGACGTCGACGACCTGCTGGACTTTCTGGCTCGCGACAGTAAAACCAGCGCTATCTTGCTGTATCTGGAAAACATCAGCGATGCACGTCGCTTTTTATCTGCATCCCGCAGTGCTTCCCGCAACAAGCCGATTCTGGTCGTCAAAAGTGGTCGCAGTCAGCAAGCTCAGTTATTGCTCAACAGCCAGCAAGGGTTAGATGCCGCCTACGATGCGGCCATTCAACGTGCCGGGTTATTGCGCGTGCAGGATACCCATGAGCTGTTCTCCGCGGTAGAAACCCTGAGCCATATGCACCCGCTGCGCGGAGAACGGCTGATGATTGTCAGTAACGGGGCCGCACCTGCTGCGATGGCATTGGATGAATTATTGGGCCGCAACGGTAAGCTGGCACTGTTGGGAGACGAGACCCTGGCGCAGCTTACCGACGCGCTACCCGAATTTATCCCTGCCGGTAACCCGATTGACCTGCGCGACGACGCAACACCGCAACGTTATTTGGCTGCGGTGAAAACACTGCTCGACAGCCATGACTACGACGCCTTACTGCTGATCCACGCGCCAAGCGCTGCGGCTCCAGGTACGATCACCGCTGAACGCATTATTGAAGCCATTCGCCAACACCCCCGCGGCAAACGAATGACACTCCTTACCAACTGGTGTGGTGAGTATTCGTCGCAGGAAGCCCGGCGGCTATTTACCGAAGCCGGTATTCCAACCTACCGTACCCCGGAAGGTGCGGTAACCGCATTTATGCACATGGTGGAATATCGCCGTAATCAGAAACAGCTAAAAGAGACCCCGGCATTGCCAATAGGTCTGACGGCCAATACCGCAGATGCTCACCGGCTGATTCAACAGGCGTTGTCTGAAGGCGCAACGCAGCTCGATACCCACGAAGTACAATCGATTCTGCAAGCCTATGATCTGACAACCTTACCCACCTGGATTGCCGAAGACAGCGCCGAGGCAGTGCATATTGCCGAACAGATTGGTTACCCGGTAGCGCTCAAACTGCGTTCACCCGATATTCCCCATAAGTCTGAAGTTCAGGGCGTCATGCTTTACTTACGCACCGCGACCGAAGTACAGCGGGCTGCAGAAGCCATTCTCGATCGCGTGAAGCGCACCTATCCGCAGGCCCGCATTCACGGCCTGTTGGTACAGAGTATGGCGAATCGTGCCGGGGCACAGGAACTGCGCATTGCTGTAGAACAAGATGCCATTTTTGGCCCGCTGATCATGCTTGGCGAGGGCGGGATTGAATGGCGGCAGGAAAATCAGGTTTCTGTAGCTCTCCCCCCATTAAATATGGCACTGGCACGCTATCTGGTGTTGCAGGCCGTGAAAGGGGGCAAAATCCGCGGACGCAGTGCCCTGAGACCGCTGGATATTCCAGGGTTGAGTCGCTTGTTGGTGCAGGTGTCCAACCTGATCCTCGATTGCCCGGAAATTACTCGGCTGGACATCCACCCGGTATTGGCCTCCGGCAGCGAGTTCACCCTTCTCGATGTCTCCATGCAACTTGCGCCCTTTACCGGCGATCCACAGGCACGTCTGGCCATTCGTCCTTATCCACACGAGCTGGAAGAAACCATAGAATTGAAAGACGGTTCACACTGTCTGTTCAGGCCGATCTTGCCGGAGGATGAACCGGCGTTGAAACACTTTATCGATCGTGTGACCAAAGAAGATCTCTATTATCGCTACTTCAGCGAGATCAACGAGTTTACCCATGACGATTTGGCTAACATGACGCAGATCGACTACGATCGGGAGATGGCTTTTGTTGCCGTGCGCGATGAACATATCATTGGTGTCACGCGCGCCCTGTCCGATCCAGACAATATCGATGCGGAGTTCGCCGTGTTGGTTCGGTCCGATCTGAAAGGACTCGGTTTGGGGCGCCAACTGCTTGAGAAAATGATCGCCTATGCTCGCGCCCACGGGCTGGCCCGTCTGACCGGGATCACCATGCCAAACAACCGCGGAATGATCGGGCTGGCACAGCGACTGGGCTTTAGCATCGATGTGCAACTTGAGGATGGCATCGTCAATTTGACCCTGCCGTTGCAAGCGGAGGATGCGCAGTGACCTATGTCGCAATGCGCTACGAATCCACCACTTAACGCCAAAACATACGCACAATCGGGGCAACTAGTGGTATTATCGCCCGATTATTCGATTTATTGTTTTTCCGTATTTGGCGTTCAGGCCATCTAATCATGAGAGAAGAAGCGCACTGTGATGTTGTCAAAATTTAAACGTAGCAAACATCAACAACACCTTGCACAACTGCCCAAATTCCCTCAGACGGTAGCTGATGTACGTACCTTGTACACACCGTCTGATTACCGCGCTACGCTGCTGGACTTAATCGCTCACGCTACCAAACGCATTTATCTGGTCGCTTTGTATCTGGAGCACGACGACGCCGGACGCGATATCCTCAACGCCCTTTATCAGGCGAAGCAGCGATGCCCGGAACTGGAGATTTGCATTCTGGTTGACTGGCATCGTGCCCAGCGTGGGCGCATCGGCGCCGCGGCTGCCAATACAAACGCTGACTGGTACTGCGCCATGGCAAACCAGCACCCAGGGCTGTCCGTGCCGATATATGGCGTGCCCGTCAATACCCGTGAAGCCTTGGGCGTGTTGCACCTGAAAGGCTTTGTGATTGACGATACCGTGATTTATAGCGGTGCCAGCATCAACGACGTTTACTTACATCAACATGAGAAATACCGTTACGACCGTTACCAGCTGATCACCAACGGCGAATTGGCGAATACTCTGATCGATTACATCAAACAGCACCTATTGTCCGCTGGTGCAGTACAACGATTGGATCGTGACGATCGTCCGAAAAGCCCTGAGATCAAAAACGAAACTCGCCTTTTCCGCTTTGGCCTGCGCCGCGCCGGCTATCAGTTTCGCAATAAGGCAGGTAACGACGAGCTTGCAGTAACGCCGCTGGTTGGGCTGGGCAAGCAAAGCGTATTGAATAAAACGATTCACCATCTGATGTCCTGCGCCGATCAAAAACTGACGCTGTGTACGCCTTACTTCAACCTCCCGGCGTTACTGGTACGCAATATCATTTCTCTGCTGCGCGAAGGCAAACAGGTAGAAATCATTGTTGGCGATAAAACCGCGAATGACTTCTATATTCCGGAAGATCAGCCGTTCAAAATTATCGGTGCGTTACCTTACCTGTATGAAATCAACCTGCGACGCTTTCTGAGTCGCCTGCAGCGTTATGTCGATACCGGTCAGCTGATTGTTCGTTTGTGGAAAGACGGCGATAACAGCTATCACCTGAAAGGCATGTGGGTAGATGATGAATGGCAGTTGATTACCGGTAATAACCTTAACCCGCGGGCGTGGCGATTGGATCTGGAGAATGCCATTCTCATTCACGATCCTAAGCAAGAGTTACGTGAGCAGCGACACAAAGAGTTGGAATGCATCCGTACCCACACCACCGTGGTGGGGCACTATCTGGAATTACAAAGCATTCAGCAGTATCCGGTTAAAGTGCGCAAACTGATCCGTCGTCTGCGCCGTATCCGCATCGACAGATTGATTAGCCGTATACTGTAATCCCGCTATAATTCAGCTATCGCAGACCCCGGCCAATGTCGGGGTTTTTTATATGCCATGACAACAGGATGTTTTCATTATGCGCCCACTCCGCAGCCTGGCCGTACTCCCCTTTTTACTTTTCACCAGCGGCTGCACCCATTTGGCCAATGACAGTTGGACCGGTAAGGACAAAGCGCAGCATTTTGTTGCTTCTGCTGCCTTTGCTGCCGCCGGTGCTGCGTATGGCGATCATCAAAACTGGAGTGAAGCCCGTAGCCGTAGTTTCGGCCTGATGTTCTCAATTGGGCTCGGTGCCGCCAAAGAACTGTATGACAGTCGTGAAGGCGGCACCGGTTGGAGCTGGAAGGACTTTGCCTGGGATGTCGCGGGCGCCGCGACCGGTTATAGCCTGTATCACGCCACTCGCTGATTCACAGTTGGATTTCTTTTCCTTTGCGATGCAAGCGAAGTGACACGATCAACGCCAGTAGACACATGCCGGAAACATACCAGAAGAAGGCATTTTCCGCGCCGAAGGATTTCAGCGACAACGCCACATATTCTGCTGACCCACCAAACATTGCGTTAGCGACCGCGTAGGATAGTCCAACCCCTAATGCCCGCACTTCCGGCGGGAACATTTCAGCTTTCAGCAGCCCGCTGATCGAGGTATAGAAACTCACAATAAACAGCGCCAGGACAATCAGACCGAAGGCGGCATAAGGATTAGTGACATTTTTCAACGTCAGCAGGATCGGCACCGTCAATAAGGTCGCAAACGAGGCGAAGATCAGCATTGAGCTGCGGCGGCCAATCTTGTCCGATAATGCCCCGACCAACGGTTGCAACAGCATGTAGATAAATAGCGCCGCAGTCATGATGCCACTGGCCAACTTGGCATCCATTCCAGAGGTGTTAACCAAATACTTCTGCATGTAGGTGGTAAAGGTATAAAAGCTCAACGAGCCACCGGCAGTAAAGCCCAGTACCATCAGGAAGGCTTTGCGGTTTTTCCACAATCCTTTCAGTGAACCGGCGTCTTTATGATTACGCGTTTTGGCATCGGAGGTTTCATTCAGTGAGCGACGCAGATACAACGCCACCACGGCCAATACGGCCCCAATGGCAAAAGGAATACGCCACCCCCACGCCTTGAGTTCGTCAGCAGAGAGGATTTGTTGTAACGCAACCAGAACCAGCAGCGCCAGTAATTGGCCACCAATCAGCGTCACATATTGGAAAGAAGCATAGAATCCACGTCGCCCCTTTATTGCCACCTCACTCATATAGGTGGCACTGGTACCGTACTCACCGCCGACGGACAATCCCTGGAATAATCGTGCGATCAACAGCAGTGCGGGCGCCCAGCTACCGATGGATTCATAAGTCGGTAAACAGGCGATCACCAGCGATCCTGCACACATCATGCAGACTGAAATCAACATCGAGTTTTTACGGCCATGCTTGTCGGCGATATAACCGAATAACCAACCACCGATAGGGCGCATAAAGAAACCAGCAGCAAATACGCCGGCGGTTTGCAGTAATTGGGTCGTGCTATTACCTGCTGGGAAAAAAGATGCGGCAAAGTAAATAGAACAAAAGGAATAGACGTAAAAATCAAACCATTCCACCAGGTTTCCCGACGATGCCCCAACAATGGCGAAAATGCGCTTCTTTTTATCTTGGACAACCAGATCAGCGCCCTCCCCATCCACAATAACCGAGGTTGTTTCTGTCATTTTATATTCTCCGAGCCTAATAAATCGTAGGTCAGCATCCCGCCGATTAAATGTAACTTAATTGTTATTGCATGGTTAACAACTAAAACAAATAGCGGGCGAAGAATATAGCGTGATTTATGTGATGCGTATTGAAGATTGGGATAAAAACTGATCAGAATTTAGGCAAATATTTATCGCAGACAAAACAAAAAGCCCTACGCTTTCACGTAGGGCTTGTTGCTTTAATTGATGCCTGGCAGTGTCCTACTCTCGCATGGGGAGACCCCACACTACCATCGGCGCTACGGCGTTTCACTT
>NZ_JBXWLA010000011.1:0-208246 GCF_058191755.1 Serratia sp. CoH_122_TC_1 | reverse complement strand
GACACTTCTTTCAGCACCGCCCACCAACACAACTCCGGCAGACTTAGCTGGTGGTCTTCACCAAACATGAAATGAGAACGGGCACGGTAGACTACCCAGTCCGCCACGTTCTGCGCAGCGATGGCATCCAGCTCCGGCAACGTTTGTTCCCGCAAGCGGTGCTCATGGTGCCAGCACAGGCGGACTGGGCGGCCGTCATAGTTCAGGATGTCCATATTATGGTGGTGGTAATCTTCGCCGGCGGTCCACTGGCATTCTGTGCCTCGCTTCAACCATGCACTCAATGCATCAACTCCACCAGCAGCGTTGATAACCCGATCATGTTGGAAGAAAGAGGACAACCGCAGGTCGGCCGCCAGGCTCTGTTCTACTGCTGGTAGCAGGCCGGAAGGCAGAGGTTTTAACTCGTCCGACTCACTGGCGATCAGCAGCCGCGCACGGCCACTGAAATAATGCAGCAATTCACTGCCTGGGCGCAGCAACACCACGCCCAGTTCACGCTGCAGGTAAGGGGTAAGTAACATCCTCATAATCCACTGACCGCCTTAGCGGAATGCGCAATACGCGCCGCGGCCGTTGTCAGATGGTCAGGATCCAGCTCAATACCGATAAATCCCATACCTTCGAGTAACGCGGCTTTACCAGTGGACCCTGACCCCATAAACGGATCCAGCACGACACCACCGGCAGGGGTGATCAACCGGCAAAGGTAACGCATCAGTTCTACAGGCTTCACCGTTGGATGGTTATTCCTGGCACCACCAGTACGCCCGGCACCCGCGCGAGGGTCATTCAGGCCAGCACTGCCCTCCTTTCTTCCGCCGGTCATATCACTGGCCGTGTACGGTACAAAGCGCTCCATCCCTTCATCTCGCTCAGATTTACTGACCTTTGCACAATAGAAGAATCTCGCAGCACTACCCTGATCACCATGGTGGTAACTGGCAACCCGATCAATCATGCCGCCAAACTTCACAGGGCCGCTGAAACCATTGGTTGTTGGTTCGGTTCCTTTCACTGGCGCCCGGGCACCGGCATTTTGCGGAAACTCGGTGATCACCTCTTCGCTGCCATCGTGAATAATGTTGGCTGGCCAGCGCCCCAACTGATCAGGCTGCCATTCACCTTCTTCTGGCGCCTTGTCCTCACGCACATGCGACAGCAGGCCACCAGCGCCACCTGTTAAAGATTCCTCTGTTGGAATCCGGCAAAGATCGATATTTAATGCACCAGTGCCAAACTGGACAACATTACCCTCTACCGTGCCTACCAGTGGCTTACGGGCCATTACGATCGGCTCATGCGCGGGTTTTAAGGCGGTACCCTTCCCCTGGTTATCACCGGTGAGGTTTTTCGACTTCGGGAAGCCGCTGCCATAAATCCACATCAGTTGATCGCGGATCTCAAAGCCGGCATCTTCGATGTTAACCACCAGGCGGTGATAAGTCCGTGCCCCACCGAATGCCAGCAAGTGGCCACCTGGCTTAAGCACACGAAGGCATTCAGCCCACTGGTCAACAGTCGGTACCTGGTAATCCCATTTATGACCCATGAAGCTCAGTCCATACGGCGGATCAGTGACAATGGAATCAACAGAGTTATCAGCCATACCGCAGAGAACATCCTCACAGCGGCCTACATTGAGTTGATAAATCACAGGATCCCCCTTTGCTGTTCAGCGGCTGCCAGCAGCTTGATTAAGCGATAACGCGCCTCGATGTTGAATTGGGTCAGGACGCGCACCCAGTTGCGTTCCCGGGCGATACGGAGCAGATCCTGATCATCAGCCCAATGCCCGCGCAAATACCGTAATGACCACCAGCGGCGAACCTGTTGCAGCACGGCCACCAGCGGAAATACGGTGACGCCTAAAATTTGATGTGTTGCTGGTTTCATGCTGCTTTACCTCCATTCAGGCGTTGAGCACAGTCAGCCCAGATACGGTTCCACGTGGACAGGCAATAATCAGCATTGCGGATTGCCCGGACACCGGCTTTGCTCGCTTCTCCACGAACCAACAGCTCGAGTGCACTCGGGTGTTTAAGTTGTAGTTTTCTTCCAAGGAAACGTAGGAATGCCGCATCACGTTCGGTGTGATCGACGGGTTCCGCCGATTCGCCAGGTTTCAGCCACTTGCCGTTAACGCACGGAGGGCGGCCCGATTTATCCCACTTGCTGGCACTCAGCAGGTAACCCTCAAACTTGCTTGGCTGGTAAAGCGTTGCCGGGCGCAGGTATTCCGCCATGTCTGCCATGCTGCCCCAGTGAACCTGTTTGTAATCGGCCACCAGGCAAAGTTCTGCCACGCTATGCTGTTCACGCAGCCGGGCTCGGATATTCTCCAGCGTGCCCTTGGCTGGCTGGTAACGTGAGCCAGTGACCTGATTCAGGTGTTTGAGAACTTGTTTAGCCTGATCAGTAATTTCAATTTCTGGGTCGGTCTGCGCAGCAGGCTGACAAAGGGTTTTACTATCTGATGGATCTTGTTTTGAATTTACTGACGGATCCCCCCCAGATTCTGACGGGTCAAAAGTCCCATTTTTGCCAGATTCTGACCCGTCGGATTTTGAAGTGTCAGTTTTTGACGCATCAGATTTTGAGGTGTCAGATTCTGGAGGGTGATAATTTGCAGCGGCACGAAGCTGAGCCACATTCAACTGGTACATGTTGGAAGCGTTGCGGTTGCCTTTCCTACGCTGCTGACGAGTGATCCAGCCATCCTTTTCCAGCTTTGCCAGTGCAGTGCGTACGGTGCTTTCACCGGCGCCGATCTGGCGGGCAATAGTCCCTACAGACGGCCAACACAGCCCTTCATCAGAGGAAAAGTCGGCCAGACGCGCCATGATGGCAACCATGGACAACTTCATACCTGCCGCCGCGCAGCCATCCCACACGTATGCGGTTAGTTTTGTACTCATAATTCAAACCTGATAAATCGTGACCGGAAAATAATCATCGCCGTGGTGATCGCCCATTCTTGCCCTACCGGGCTGCATGTAACCGTCTCACGCTCCGGATCCGTGCTGTGCACCAGTACCACTGAGTGATTGCGGTCGCGGTAATGGTAGCCAGCCTGAATAGGTAAGTTCGCCATATCAGCCCACCATCAGCTCAGAGGCGTAGCGCTCAGCGATCCATTGGATGCCGCGCGGCGTCACGCGTGTTTGCGTATAGGCATGGCCTGAATGGTCGGAGGTGCCCGTTTTTACGGTAAGCAGCCCCTCTCGCTGACGTTGCGAATGCGGAAGGAGGTTATTGGACTGTCGGAACAGCACCCGATCGCGGATCAGCGCTTCAATCATCGCCTTCTCTGGCATGTTCAGGATTTTGGCTGTCTCACGCAGGCTCTTGGCACCGCTGGCGTCGACGTAGTGATCGACAAAGGCCACTTTCGGCGCGTCGGCCTGCACCTTCTGCTCTAGGGCGGCTTTCTGTTCGGCCATATCGGCGGCCAGACGCAACGCTTCAGGCAGTGATTGAGGTACCGACGGGCTCCGCCCTTCTTCCAGTTCCTGCCAGCGGTCAACCACAGCGGCAGTGAATTGAGGGGAAAGCCGGGCAACTAGCACCAAAGAATCACGCTTATTGAAACGGTACTCGGTGTAAGTGTTCCCATTGTGGACAAATTCGAACTCAGCCAACGGCTGGGTTAAAAGATGAGCTGCATGGAGACGTTCTGCCGAGCGCTTCACATCTGAATGGTTGCTCTGAACCAAAGCGGCGATCTCGCGGCTGCTCATGGTTGGCAATACGGAGTTAGTTAGCTGGTTCATACACCCTCCTGCTTCCGGGCCAGCCAGTGACCGCTATCTACCACCCAGCGCGCAAACTGGTAGTTGCTGGCAATCCACCGACCCATTACATTTACTTCATACCGGAACGGCGACGCAGATTTACCGCCAGTCATTGCACGGCAGCGGATTTGCGGCACCATTGAATTTCTGGTTAAATTGCTCATGCGATTATTTCTCCACACACTGATTTACTCGCACCCCGACGCCCAGCGGCTGCAACCTCTGGGCGTCAACCTTTCTGGCATTTGGCTTTTTTGCCAAACAGCGCCAGCACAGCCCTAACCTCTGCATCACGCGCCTGCAGATGCTTTGTGTGATAGCGCATAATCTGGGCAGCTTCTTTTTCATCAATGACTCCATCTGCAAGAGACTCCTGAATGATCTGATCCACATGGCCACGGTGCGCGGCGGTGCGGATGCTTTTGCTGAACAATTCCACCTGGTCCAATTCTTCCAGGGCCGGGATCTCCACCACCAGCAAACCGCGGCGCCGGGCGAAATATTCGGTTAGCAGGTTGGTACCGGAAATATCTTCCATTGCTTCCAACTCCCCGATCTCGAAGAAGCGGCAGCCGTTCTTCTCGTACAGGTTGTTGTTAAAAGCCGTCTCAGACATGCCCAGAGCGCCGGCCATCGCCGATCGGCCACCAGCTACCGCCTTACACATGCCCTTCACTACATCTTTCAAATTTGGCTCTACCATGTTGTTTTTCCTTTGGTAGTTACATTTATGGAGCTACAGAGATATTCTTTGCCGGTGGTTTAAATTTGTTTTGAAAATGGCTGGATTTATAAATGTCTGGCCGAAGTTTATGAGGATGAATTCCTGTTTTTTCCGCCCACTTAAGGGCCTTGGCTACAGGTACCTCACGCTTTCCATTAACCACATCACCCAAAGCTTTCTCGTAGGCAGTAGTTTCACCCAAGAGCACACAAAGCTCTTTGAGAGTCAGTTTCTTCTCTTGCTTGAATTTCATTAAAGGGGTCATACGGGCTTCTCATGGTCGCAATTCTCGGAGTTAGTATCCGCATTAATTCTTCAATAGTCAACAGAATGGAATTCCGCGATGTGCGACCATGTTAGAAAGTAACCAGATAGGTAATTTATTTATGCATTGGTACGAACGAGCCAGAGATTTAGCCGCTCAACAGAAGATTTCACATGAAGCTATTGCTGAAAGAATTGGTAGAGGGAGATCAACGGTAAGTGGTTGGCTAAGCGGAGATAGAGAACCAAAGCTTGATGAGATCAGCATGCTCGCCAAGGCTCTTGGGGTTACTTCCCGGTGGTTACTCTTCGGTGAACCAGAAGATTTTAAACCAGCACCCCATATTTCTAACAAAGACGAAGCTTTGGTCCCGATATGGAATAAAGACGGGCAGACAGATGAGACAATAACAGTGCCTGGTGATGTAGGGTTAAACAATCGCGCATATCTTATTGAAAAAGATAGCGGTTGTGAGGTAGCACCTGCGGGAACTACCGTCATAGTTAACGCCAAAATAGCACCCGTTTCGAAAGATTTTGTTGCTGCAAAAGTTCAAAATGAAATTTCAGTATTCAAATACTTAGAAGTCGCTGGAAAAAAATTTCTCGGTGTCGATGATCAGCGAGTTCCTTTAATAGAAATTGGGGCAGGCGTTGAAATGATCGGCGTTGTAGTTTTCTTAAGCCGAAGAATGCGTAACTGATTATCAGCCTGCGGAGGTTCTTCTTCGCGGGCTACCCTCTCGTATACCCCACCACTAACTCGCCTGAGTTCAAACATCCCCATAAGCACCCCTGCAAACCAATAACGCACCCATAAGTTATTGATTAAATGTATTCAAAATAATTTATACTGTATATTTATACACTTGTTTTTTGGCATTTACAAATAATTTGGCTCTTTCGCTTGCTCCGCAAATCGCGACAGTCTATAGTTTCCTCATAACGCGACCTCTTCAAATTAGAGAGTCATACTCAGCAAGCAGTTTCTTACCCAGCCAAAGAGGAATTCACATGTTCGGTATTTTCAAGAAGAAAGCCCGCAAAGCAGTTGTTGAAGTCAAGAAAATGGAAAACCGCGATGCCGTTGAGGCAACCGTATGGGGCGCCTACTCGATCGCCTATGCCGATGGCACCTGTGACGCGAAAGAAATTTCGGTGTTGGAGAAAACCATCAGCGCCCTGCCAGCTTTCGCCCCGTTCGCCGGTGAGATTGCCCAGATGAGCAGCAATATCCGTGCTCGTTATGAAGCGTCACCGCGCAGTGCAAACGCTCAGGCTCTGCGTGAGTTGGAAGATGTGGCTGGCACCCCTGATGCCGTCGACGTCCTGTGTCTGTGCCTGGATGTCGCCGATAACGATGGCATCGGTGATGAAGAAGAAAAGCAGCTGAAGAAAATTGCTCAGGCCCTGCAGCTGTCTCTGGATCAGTACCTGTGATTACCAAATTGCGGTGGGTTGGCATCGGCCTGCTGTTATTTCTGGTCGTTGCTGTCGACTTCACCAGCCGTCTGATGTCGATGGTAGCTGATGGGGTGCTGGTTGCGGGGATAATGGCCATAGCCTGGCCAATGTTGAAAACCAAAAAGTAATACCGCGCCCTACGGGGCGCAACGAGGCAATCATGAGCGCCAAAGGTTGGAAGGCAGTGGTCTATAGCATTGTGGCTTGCATCCCGTTCTGGTTGGTTGTTGGTTTTTGTGTAGTGGTGTACGTCGCCGGGTGACCGGCGCACAACGGCATGCTCACTCGCCCTTTCCCTCAGTTCTGGGAGCGGTGGAGGATCCTAACTCATGAGTGAGCATACCGTTGTGGATCTGGCTGGTGGACTTCGGGGCGTTGTCCGCCGGCCACCACAACCATGTTAGTGCTGTGTGTAGTCTTTGGCGGCCACGCCGAGCTTCTACCCCTCGGAGGTGAAGATAATGTTCGTAGGCTGGCCGCCCTTTTTACACATCAGGTAGCGCACTGGGCAGATCACTTTTTCTATTTGCACAGTATAAAAACCCTGTACCGGTGCGCTACCTGGTGTGTGGAGAAAACCGCGGCGATCGCCGCTTCGTGTGAGGAGTATTCAATGAGTGATGACCGCAAGACCAACGTGCCGGACTTTCTGGGCGAACTGGATGCCGGTGTGTTTATGAATAAAATCTCAGCAGCTTTAAACGCTACTGCGCTGGGTGTTCTTAATAATGGCGGCAAGGGAAAACTCGTTATTACCCTTGACCTTGACCGCTTAAGCAATTCTGTCGAAGAGAAACGTGTCGGTATTAAGCATCAGCTTAAATTTGTTACCCCTACCCCGCGCGGGAAAGTTTCAGAAGAAGATACCACCGAAACACCAATGTACGTTGGCAAAGGTGGCAAGCTGACAATTCTGCAAGAAGACCAAGGTCAGCTATTTACTGTTGACGGAAAGACTGACGGTAAATTACGCGTCGCTCAGTAATAACGCCACACTTTCATTAACACAGTCATTTTATTAATAGATAGGATTATATTTATGTCTCAATTAGACGGTTCTGCCATCGAGCAAATTAAAAATCTCACTCTTGCAGCATCATTACTCAAGAATTTGGAACTGACCGATTGTCCTGTAGCTGTATTACCGAATGATGTCGATCTCCACAACCTGGAGGGGTTCAACGCAAACCGCTTCCGCTTCCGTGGAAACATGACCACTACCAGTATTGAAGACTTCGTTAAATACTCTTCAGACTACGCTGGCGCCGGCGTCCGCTGTTTCATCGACGCGGATCGCATGCAGGCTGAAACCATCTTCAATCTGGGCACTCTGGATAACCCAGGCCATGCCGACAACAAAGCGGCAATTACCCTGAAGAAAACAGCGCCATTCACTGGCCTGCTGGAGATCAACGGCCGCAAACAGGGCCAGAAAGAACTGGCTGAATGGCTGGAAGATAACCGTGATTTCCTGCTGGCCTTTGATGCTGACGGCACTGTGCTGGATATCAAGCAGGCTGTTGGCGCCGTTCGCCGCATCACCATTGAGTCAATCTCAACCTCCGATCATGAAGAGAACGATTTCAGTGGCAAACGCTCGCTGATGGAAAGCGTTGAAGCCAAGAGTAAAGACGTTATGCCGGCGGCCTTCGAATTCAAATGCGTACCTTATGAAGGCCTGGGCGAACGCCCCTTCAAATTGCGCTACAGCATTATCACCAGTGATAAGCCGATCTTAGTGCTGCGAATTGTTCAGTTGGAAACAGCGGAGGAAGAAATTGCCGCCGAATTCCGCGACCTACTGATCAGCAAGTTCGATGGCGTTGAAGTCGAATCCTTCATCGGTAAATTTAAAGCTTAATTAAACCTCAGTAATACAGCCTCAAATACCCCAGTAATGGGGTATTTGGTGAAGTGTTGCCTAAAACTGTGTGGAGAAATATTTATGTCGTGGATTAAAACATTCACCGGAAAGCGTTTTGATTATAAAAACCCTACCAAAGAAAGTATTTGCATTGAGGATACAGCACAAGCCTTGTCCCATGAATGCCGATTTGCTGGGCACTTACCTGAATTTTATAGCGTCGCCCAACATTGCGTTTTAGTGAGTAAAATCGTACCGGAAGAATATGCATTAGAGGCATTATTACATGATGCTCATGAGGCCTATTGCAAAGATATTCCGTCTCCACTGAAAGCACTTATCCCAGATTATCGCGGCATCGAAAATAGTATCGATTTTGTGATCCGCCAAAAATTCGATCTGCCTGCAACCATTAGCCCTATCGTCAAACTCGCTGACCTCATTTTGTTGGCCACCGAACGCCGGGATCTGGAACTGGACGACGGCACCCCATGGCCAATGCTCGACGGTATCCAGCCATCGGAAGATATCCTGGTATCCCCCGTTAACCCAATTCAGGCCCGCACAATGTTCATGCTGCGATTCCACCAGCTGACCGCCGAGAGGACTGCGTGATGTTCGGCCTGTTCCTGCTCGTCTGCTACACGTACCAGCCGTGCGAATTCGTGTCGCAAGGCTGGGTGTATCCAGATCAAAGCAACTGCCTGGCAGATATCCACCAGCAACAGTTACCACCGCAGTATGAATGCCTGCCGGTTGACGGAGTAATCCCGGCGCGGCGCCAGGAGGACAAGTAGCATGACAGACAATGCCAAACACTTCGACCATTTCAAAGTCGAAGGACCAGCCATAAAAGCACTGATTGAGAGCTTTGACGCCATCGGCGCCAAGCGCATAGCCATAACCAATGCGCTGCAGGACGAGTTCGGTGCGATCGCCCACACCACCTCTTCCGGATTCGGCGATAAAGGAAGCCGCGTCGTCAACCTGGTGTGGGATGCCGAGTACACATTCCCGTGCGAAACCACCATCAGGCGGCGTGACTATTTCAACGGTGCCCCTGTCGTCTTTGCCCGCGGCAAAGGCAATACCAAAGAAGGCCGCGCGTTCAATAAGAAATTGGATGTGGCGATCGCCAAAGCCAACCGCGCGCTGGCGGACCTGCCACCTTGGCAGGCGTTCATCATCGACCATTACGGCATCATGCGCACCGGATTCGGTACCGGCACAGCCAAAGGTATTCCCATGCTCAGTACCTACGGCGGCCGCTGCCCCGGGCGTGATGACTGCCTGCTGTTCGCCATCCCCAATACGAAATCGCGCGACGGCGAGGTTGGGCACGGCGACGTGATCATTCCTGTTGAATTCCAGAAGCTTACCTATGGCCAGTTTTACGACCTCACACATACCGCTGATGCGGAAGACGATGATGAGGCACCGCATGGCTAAGCCAATCAACTGCGACCACATCACGGATGAGTATATCGAGCAAGCTTTCGACGGCACCAACTTTGGCCTGGTTAACAAGCGGAAAATGTTAGAGCAAGGGTGCCTTAAGGCTGCGTGTGACTCATGGTCTGGCCACACCCTCTCTACCATCATGGTGGAAATCGGCTTCACGAAGAAACTGCACGGGAAATTAACCAAACTCGGCAAACGCTTCCTGATGGATGCGTTCTATCAACCAAAACAATCGGGCTAAAGCCCTGAAGGAAACAGCATGAGCAAAACACTGAATTTTTATGGCGCCAGCGATGACCTGTTTGAGGTTGAAGGCGCGATCCGAGAAGAGATCGGTTGCTTCAACGAACTGGGGATTTATCACCTGAAATCGTCTGAAGGTGAAGTATTGGTGATCGCCACCTATACCGATGATGGCTGCTGGGCAATTGGCCTGGGGCAGGCAGAGAAAGGAAAACCAGTCCCAGCATGGCCGGTGTCATTCACCATGCATGAGCGCGGTTACAGCGTCCAGTTGACCATAGATGTGCCGGACGATACGCAGTTGGTTATGGCTGATGAGGGTGACGACTGATGAGCATACGATTAAATCAAATCAGCCTTATCGCGGCGATCTCTACAGAAATCGACCGGCAGCACCCAGGGAACGGAGTTGAGGCACGCTGGTTCAACGCCATCACTGAAGCGGCAAACAGTATCTGCGCCGAATTCGCCAAGCCGGTAGTTAAGACATCGGAAGGCATGGGCCTGTCCGCGTGGCTGGCCAGCGATGATACCGGCGCGAGTAGCCTCTATATGGCGTCCATCCTTACTGGCCAATTCATCGCGGAAAACCATTACCCACGCGATCCAGCAGACTTTGGCCGCTGCCTGCGCCTGGTCGAAGCGGTGCCGGAGCTGGAAAGTAAAATTCGTGACATGTCACAGCACGGTAAAGAATGGGCCGTGGTGGCTGCAAACTGGGATGAATGGGCTGAGTTGTATCGCCTGGATGAAGGTGAGCGCCTGTATTGTCTGATGAAACTTAGCTATGAGGCAGGTGAAGGACAATGAACAACCTGATGATTGACCTGGAAACCATGGGCAACAAGCCCAAAGCGCCAATCGTGGCGATCGGTGCTGTGTTCTTCGACCCCGCCACCGGTGAACTGAGCCAATTGCAATTCTATACCGCGGTGAATCTTGCCAGTGAGCTGGCCGCCGGCGCCGTTCCCGATGGCGACACCATTAACTGGTGGTTGATGCAAAGCAGCGAGGCCCGGGCGGCGATCACCAATGACCAGGCGAAGCTAATAGCTGATGCCCTCAATGCCCTCTCCAGTTTTGTTGCTCTCAGTTGCGAGCAGCCGAAGTACCTGAAGGTCTGGGGCAACGGTGCCGCCTTCGATAATGTCATCCTGCGTGGGGCATATGAGCGTTGCGGCGTGGCGCCATGCTGGAACTGGTATAACGATTTGGACGTGCGCACTATGGTGAGTCTCGGTCGGCAGATAGGCTTTGACCCGAAACGTGATCTGCCATTCGACGGCGAACGCCATAACGCTTTGGCTGATGCCATTCACCAGGCACGGTATGTTTCAGCAATCCACCAGCGATTACTGGCCCCCCATCAGCAACCGTCCGAACTGTAATTTTTACCGGCCCGTTGCAGCGGGCCTCTATAGTGTGGAGAGAAACCATGGCAAATGAAGACAAATTGATGCGCGCCAGCAAATGGCTAAAGCGTGAATTTGAAGAGGGCTCAATCCCTGATAAACGCACCGTTAAGCGTTGGATTGAGCACGGACAACTTCGAGGAAGGGTAATAGACGGTATGTCGTGGGTTTATTCATCAGAGCGTTGGGGAGTTCAATCCGAAGTTTCCCACGCCGTTAATCAACTGATCAGGGAGTCGTAGTGGCTGCCCGCCCGCGCCGACGGGAAAATCGGCATCTTCCTGATTTACTCTATTTTGATACGGCGACGGGCGTTTATCGCTTCACTCTTGTAACCGGGAAGCGTAAATCACTCGGTAGTGATCGTGCTATGGCGATTGCTATCGCGCGTGAATATAACAACAGGATGCGCCCTGAAACGGTAGTATCTATCGACTCGCTGATCCGGGAATCTGGCGGAATTCAAGGTGAGGCATTGCCATTCGCTGAGCATGTCGACCGCATTATGGCCCGCGCGATAGAAGACGAGCAACCGTCCGAGAGCACCCGGGATGACTGGAATAACGATGCGACCCGTGTGAAAGAGTTTTTCGACAAGATCCCGGCATGCGATATCGAGCTGGAACACGTCAACGCGTATATAAAAGAATACCACGCTGACTCATCTGCAAACGTGCAAAACCGTAAAGTCAGTTTTCTGAAGAAGCTGTTCAGCTATGCGGTCGATGAATCTCTGATGCTGGATAACCCAGCCACCCGGAAGAAAATGCGCAGGGTTGAAGAGAAGAAAAGACAGCGTTTGTCATTCGACAATTTTATGGCCATTCGCAGAGCTGCAGCACCATGGTTAAGAACGGCCATGGATTTAGCATTACAGACAACCCATGCTCGGCTTGAGGTTTCACGGATCCGGTATTCTATCCGGGAACCTAAAAACGGCGTTTGCGGTTGCGTATGGTTGGACCAACCGTTAAATGGCATTCACGGTACCCTCTATATACACCGCCAGAAAGTGCAGAAAAAAGAGGCCTCGCATGTAGCGATTCCGATCGGGGATGAGTTGAAGCGAATTATTGACGACAGTCGGGACAATGTGGCCAGCCCGTACATAGTACACCGCATTCCAGAACGTAACGTAAAACGCAGCAAAGAAGTCGCGCATCCTACCCAGGTAGCACCTGACTATCTTAGCCGTTCATTTTCAAAGCTGCGGGATCAGCTTGGGTTATCCGATCATTTAGAAATGGAAGAGCGCCCAACGTTCCACGAGATCCGGGCATTAGCCGCACACTTGTTCGATAACCAAGGGATAGATCCGCAGGGGCGCATGGCTCACAGCGATGCAAAATCTACGAAAATTTATACACAGAACCATATCGATTGGGTTGTCGTTCCTCATGGTGAGATTTTAATTGCATAAAAAAAGGCACCAAAAGGTGCCTTTAGATTGATCCTTGCTTAGCAGCGAACTAAGAAAGCCCAAGCCTCGTAGCCATAATCATGCGCATCAAGGACTTTTGCGGATTTTCCACGAACCTTGCGGTAGCGGCAGAATACCCAGCGGAATCCCTTAGGAGCCGCCTTTGAAACAATTGACTTCAAACCCATTCATAAACACCTCCTTACCGAGAGAGATTTTTTCCTTGAACCTACTCGACCGAAGTGTTATTTTCGGGCTGCTTATTGAGAAGTTCATGGTGCGATGCCTCTTGGTATCATCGCCTGGTTAAACCCTGATGGTTGGCGCCGTCAGGGTTTTTACTTTTTTAAAAACTGCTTTTGATAATCTGCTGCATGTGCAGACACTCCACACGCTTCAGCTATTTCTTCTACGGACATGCCACGTAACAATCCTGCATGACTATAGGGTACGAGCAACTCTCCGCTAAAGCATTTAGCTTGCCATTCACTGCTTTCAAATGCACGAATCTCCACTCCTGGTTCTGCCCGTGCAAAAGCAATATTTTTATGCATTAGCAGATGTCCAATTTCATGAGCAACCGTCATACGATCGCGACCGTTACCAGCATGGGCTCCCTCATACACATCCTCGCGAAGAATGATTAGCGAGTCCTGAGGCATCGTAAGCCCATGAGTTCCACCCATTTCCTTTTCAGAAGCTGTTTCAAACGAAAAGTTAGGTAAGATCTGCGGTAGCGCGAACTCCAGCATTTCAATTACGGGAAAATACAAGTCATGTATCTTCAGCATCGAGCGTAATTTGTTTGTCAAACCACGCACCGCGTCGCGGCTTAAAGGTGGCACTCGATAATCTTGTCCGCTCAAACAGAGCCTCCTACTTATTGTTTTTTAGTTAACAATTCACGTAGACGTTTAAACTCATCATCATTTAGCTCATCAAAATTGCGTGCGAATGCCATCGCTACTTCACGAGCATTGTGATTCTTACCCGAAAGATTAATCTCAACAGATTGTTGAGAATCGCGTGCTGCTTTCGTTAACTCATCTCCTGCATGAACACCCTCATTAGTGAAATAACTAATGATACTTTTCAATACAGGATCAGTAACAGCACGTTTTCCTGTTTCAATTGCTGAGAGGTAAGACGAGGTCACGCCCATAGCATCAGCCATGCTTTTCAGCGTGACACCGACATCTATACGTAATTTCCTAACTTTCTTACCAAACGGCGTTAACATATTTTTGCCTCTCTAATGTGCGTAAGAGTCAGGTACAACACGACTCTGACTGTAAGGTAACAAACGAAAGATGATAAATCAACTGATTTTTGTTGATTTTCACATCCAATGCTAGTTAACCAAGTTGACTGATGATAGTTCATTTTCTTCTTACTGACTTACCAGAATATGCTGAAAGGAAGGTGGTAAATCCCCCTCCTAACTTATTGATGTGTATAGGCCGACCTATGCGAAAAATGCACTGTTTGTATGAACAGTCAAAACAGAGGAGAGTCAGTCGTGGCGGGGCTTTCAGCGGTTTAGTGTCGGTGTCATGGGGTGTCGGGGGTCGGAGGTTCGAATCCTCTCATGCCGACCAAAAATCCTTAGAAAAACCAACCCGTTGTGGTTGGTTTTTTTATATCAACGAACATTTCAAATTGTCCTTCTATACTAAATATCTACAAAAAGTTCACCTGCACGCAGATAACAATAATGAAGTACTGTTCCACGAGGCTCAGCAATGCAACCTGCTAAAAAATGGTCACAGGAGTTGGAGGGGCTGCGTGGTCTAGCTTCCTTCTGGGTTGTTTTGGGCCATATTTGTATTTTAACCAGTTTCCATTTTCCTATCCTTTCGGATCCAGCAATCGGCGTCGATTTGTTTATTTTGCTCTCTGGGTACTTGATGGCAAAAAATTATGTGGAGCGTAAAGAGAAGGAACCATGGACTGCAACGACTACCTTCAAAAAATTTTGGCTGCGCCGCTTCTTTCGTATCGCACCGCTTTACTACGTGCTCCTGATTGTAACCATTGGGTTTGGCAACTATTTTGGTGAAGCACGCGATGTTATCGGTCATTTTTACAGCGAAACTCAAACAAACAGCTCGCGTTACAGTGACTCTTCCTTCTTAAACGTATTCACTCACCTTACGTTTTTGTTTGGTTTTCTGCCAAGTTTCTCCTTTAATACCGTGCTACCTGATTGGAGCATCGGCCTGGAAATGCAGTTTTATTTCCTATTCCCCTTCATTATGTTAGCCGTAATGAAGCTGGGCTTTGTCCGAGCCTGTTTCGCGGTCATTGTTCTTTGCGCGCTCGCCAAATACCTAATCCCGAACTACTTTGCAACTTTTCCAATGCCCTCAATGATACTGATTAAGTTACATTTGTTCATTGCCGGCATGTTTATAGCTGAAGCCATACGCAGAAAAAGCATGTGGTTTGTTATTTTTGCGCTAGTTGCAGCTTTCGGCAGTATATATATGCCAAATGATGTGAATAAGTATCACTTGATTGCCCAGAACGGCATGATTTTAATGATGGCGGCCATTCTTTGGCCTCGACACGAAGGGAGTACATGGAAAAACATGCTACGCCTCCCTCGCTGGATGCTAACGAACAAAGTCAGCGTTTACATGGGGGATGTTTCCTACTCCGTGTACTTGTTGCATTTGTTAATCGTACTTCCAGTCGTCGCCTTCCTGCTGTCAAATACTCAATTTTCTGGGTTATCTCCCTTCATGAGATTTATTGCCGCCTCAGCGATTATCATCCCTCTGACTTATGGGATAGCGGCTCTACTGTATAGGTTTATCGAAAAACCAGGTATCAAACTGGGTAAACATGTGATTAGTCGCAGTGAGGCAAAAAATTCTAGTCCTGTTGTAACGAACTAATCAAGGAAGATAAGTCTATACCCAGCGACCCGGCATTTTCTTGCCGGGTTTTTCTTTATTATTCCCAAGCTTGGCTTGTCCGGGCCAACAACACTCATTGTGACAAAACCAGAAAACAAAAAACCCCAGCAATCTTTAAGATTACTGGGGTTCGTAGACGTGTTAAACGTCTGTACTGCTTATATGGTGCCGGCTACCGGAGTCGAACTGGTGACCTACTGATTACAAGTCAGTTGCTCTACCTACTGAGCTAAGCCGGCTAAATTTGGCGGAAGGACAGAGATTCGAACTCTGGGAGCTGTTACACTCGACGGTTTTCAAGACCGTTGCCTTAAACCACTCGGCCATCCTTCCAATGGGCGCAGATATTAGCGCTACCGTTATGAAATGTCTATCGTTTCATTCAAAAAAATGCAGGAAAAAGTGCGTTTGGTTAAACTTCGCACCATCAGTGGTTAAAAAATGAAAAACCCCGCATAAACGGGGCTCAATTACTCAACAACACTCAGATTATTTAGGCTGGGAGTCATAGTCTGAACAGGTCTGATACCCTTTGTTCATTACATGGCCCGTGTCGTTGTAGCTGACAAAATAGGTCTGCACCTTGCCGTCACGCGGTGCCACAGCATAAGTATCGCAAGTGCCCTGCGCATGAACCAGGGTAGCCGTGGTTGACGGTGGGCCCGCAATGGCCCGAACTTGCTGCTTGGTCATCCCTACTTTTACGTCGCTGACCACCGGCTCATCAACATAACTGGCGGCACGGTCATACGCAGTACAGCCAGCCAGGATGGAAAATGCCGCCGCTGTGCAAACGGCTAAAACCAGCTTCTTCGTCATAGCTTGTCCTCTTAGAGTGCATTTATTGTCCCCTAACTCTAGAAGAAGAAAGGCTTTTCGACAAATTTCGCTTTATCTCTCGGTGCGCTTTTCCCATTCGTTTGTGGATAACGCAGCAGGTGACTCCCTAAAACCGCCCGTCAGCTAACGGCGATCGGCCGCCCTTATCGTCCTGGCGTCACGGCCCCCTCAACTGCAGGATTTACATTTCCTTTTGTTGTTTTTGCAACTGCGCCTCAAAGGCTTTTTGTGATTCTTTCACATAGCGTTGCAACCCCTGACTGTCGACGAAAGCGTCCAAATCACCGGCCCGCAGACGTGCCATTTTATTTTCCAGATCGAAACGCGTTCCCTTATTGGCGATAAAAATATCCGCCTGCTGTTTGGCAAGCCGGGCAAAGCTACAGCGGATATCCTGCACCAGGTCGGGGTAATTTTTATTGTCGATCAAATAGTAATCCGGCGTTGCCAGGCTGTCGGCATACACCAGCCGGTAGTTTTTCTCCCCTTGCCGCAGCGTGGCCAACCACGAGGTCGCCCCTGGCAGATGGCCTGGCGTCATCAAGGCTGTTAACGTCAAACCGCCCAATGTAATGCTGTCGCCGTCACCGACGATGATATCGGCCTTCACGGGGGGGAAGCTCAACGCATCGCCGAGAGCAAAATCGTGTTTTCCTCCCAGCGCCAGCTGTTTGGCATTTGCGGCACTGGCAACCACTTTCGCCCCACTCCATGCCTTCAACCGCGCGATGCCCCCCGCCTGATCAAGGCGCGCATGGCTGTTGAGGATATAGCGTAGATCCTTAATGTCGAAACCCAGCGCCTCAATGTGCGCCCTTATCGTAGGCGCACTGGCATCTAATGCAGCGTCGATCAAAATCAGCCCTTCAGGGGTACTCAACAATACGGACGAAAGATTGCGGGTACCGACGTAATAAACATGCGGGAACATTTGAAATGGCGCCACCGGCTGCGCCCACTCGTCAAACAAGGTATACGGCGGTGCGCTGGAAAGCGGCTGTGCAGGATTGAGTTGTGCCTGCACGTTGAAACACAACGTGACAGTCATGGTGGCCAAATAACCCAAGTTCTTTTTCATATTCCAATTCTATGGAGGTAAACGGGGCTGAAGTATACTCAGAGCAATATTGAGGCGTATTCAATTTATAAGGCCATTAATGAATATCCTACAAATGGACATGAACCTGCTGAAAGTGCTCTATCTTTTGACCATCACGGGCTCCAGCCAAAAAACGGCAGATAAGCTGGGTATCAGCACCTCAGCGGTCAGCCACGCGTTAGCCCGCCTGCGCGAAGTGCTGGATGAACCGTTATTCCGCAGAGAGGGCCACACTCAAGTACCAACCCTGTTTGCCCTGTCGCTGAAAGAAAAGCTGACGCCGCTCTTCTCTTCACTGGACAATGAACTGTTCGGCCATGTGCAGGACACGCCACGACACTTCACGTTGGTCGCCCCGCCCGCACTGTACCCGATTTTACTGCCGCTTTTAGCGCAGAAAAGTACGCTCGCCAATGCAGCTATCCGCTGCCAGAATTTTGAGCGCCGTTCATGGCGCAACGAACTGCTGGAAGGCAGTATCGATATGGTCATCGCGGTCGGCGATCATCAACAACGCACCAGCGCACTACGGTATGAACTTATTGGCAGTACGCGTCTGGTGGCGGTATTCGGGCCGCCTTTGCATCAGGCGTTACAGCACAAGAGTGGGTTGAGATTCAGCGAATTAGCGGACTATGCGCACTATTACTGCCACCCGTGGCCACAAGAAGAAAATGAGCTGGACCGCCAGCTAAAACGGCAGGGGCTGCAGCGTAGAATTCAGCTCAGCTGCGCCGATTATGCTCAATTACCCCCAGTGCTGCGGACGGCCCCTTTAATGGCTGTCGTTCCACAACCTTGGTTCAGTGCCCAACCGGATAAACAGGGACTGCGAACCCTCCCCATTCAGGACAATCTGGCAGTGGGCCATCTGTTCTCGCATTATCGCCAGGGTGAAATAGAGTGGAAAAAAAGGCTTATATCCACTCTTCATACAGAACTACGGCCCTACTATCAGTAACAAGGATCAGAAGCCAAACTCGCTCAGGGCCGCAATATCATCTGGACGACGGCCAAGCGGCCAGTGGAATTTGCGATCCTGCTCGCGGATAGGCATATCGTTGATGCAGGCATGTCGGTTAATCATCAAGCCTTCTGGATTAAACTCCCAGTTCTCGTTGCCAAAACTGCGGTACCAGTTACCGGAGTCATCACGCCATTCATAAGCAAAACGGACCGCAATACGCGCCTCATCAAATGCCCAAAGCTCTTTAATTAACCGATACTCCAACTCTTTCGCCCATTTCCGTTGTAAGAATGCACACACGGCGTCCCGGCCATCAACGAACTCAGCCCGGTTGCGCCAGTGGGTGTCGACAGAATAGACCTGCGAAACCCGTTCAGGATCGCGGCTGTTCCAGGCATCTTCAGCCAAACGGACTTTCTCAATTGCCGACTCACGGGTAAACGGGGGTAACGGGGGTTTAATGCTCATCACTCACCTCTTGGGTTTTAATAATGTAGACAAGTCTGTCTACACAAATAAGCTAGCGCATGTAGACAGACTTGTCTACAATCACTGTGACCAATATTTCTGGAGATGTTTGATGTCTGTTGTCAGCAACACTCTACCGCCGCGCCAGCGTATTCTGCTGACAGCCCATGATTTGTTTTACCGTGAAGGAATACGTGCGACAGGTATCGATCGCATTATTAGCGAGTCAGGCGTGGCCAAGGTCACGTTTTATCGTCACTTCCCTAGCAAGAATGAGCTGATTGAGGCGTTCCTGGCTTATCGCCATGCGCAATGGCTAACTTGGTTCAGCGCATCGCTAGAGAAACATGTCGCGCAACGTGGGGATGTTCTCCTCGCTTTAGTGCCCTGTTTTGAAGAGTGGTTTAACGATCCACAGTATCGCGGCTGTGCATTTATCAATACGGCGGTCGAACTGGCTGATATGCTGCCTGAAAGCCTGAACATCGCGCACCGGCACAAGAAACAGATGTCTGAAGAGATTGCCCGCCATCTCCCCGCTGGCCCAGAACGGGAACAACGGGCAGAGATGCTGGCGATGTTGATTGATGGCGCGATCGTTAAAGTTCAGATTGAGCAGCAGGCACAACATGCACTGCAGCTGCTGGGTGAAATGTTGAAGGCGCTAGCCGCAGCCTGGAACACTCAGTAGTTGGCCCAGATACCCGGCGTAACCAGCTCCAACAGATGATTGTCGGGATCACGGAAATAGATACTTTCTCCACCGTGCTCCCAACTCATGCGCCCTTCTATCTCTATGCCATGCGCCGTTAGGTGTTGCTCCCAATGCGGCAACTGCTCTTTCGTCACCGCAAGTCCAATATGCAGCGGTCCATTGCCATCATGTGGGGGAATATACCCTTCAGGATAATGCGCCCCCTTTACCGAATCCCCTTCAATAAACAACAGCAACACGCTTTGCTGGCCCACGTTGTAGGCGCGGAAACGTGCGTTGGCGACCATAACCGGCAACGTTAATATTTGCTGATAGAAAGCGGCAGCGCGCTCGATATCTTTGACATACAACACCGTTTCAATCACCCGCTCAATATTGAGTTCCATACTAACCTCCTGATTTATCTAGATGAAGGAAGTGTAGGTAAACGGTAGAACGTCAAAATGGCAATCCGTGCCGCAGTTATGTCAATTCGTGCCAAATCACAGGCAAAAAAAACGCGGCCCGAAGGCCGCGTGGTCACATTCACACTCTGTTGCTTAGAACTGGTAAACCAGGCCCACGGCAACCACGTTGTCGGTGTTGATACCGGCAGCTTTGGTGAAGTCATTCTCGTCCAGCAGGTTGATTTTGTAGTCAACATAGGTGGACATGTTTTTGTTGAAGAAGTAGCTGGTACCCAAGTCCACAAATTTGACCAGATCTTCGTCGCCATAATCCTTTCCGTTAGCTGCCAGACCCAGGTTTTTACCCTTGGTTTGGTTATAACCAACAAATGGACGCAGGCCGAAATCAAACTGGTAGTGTGCATAGGCTTCGAAGCTTTGTGCCTTGTTGGCATAGCCATAGGCATCGCTGCTTGAAGAACCGAAGCGGGCAGCGTTGTAGGATTGAGTGAACATCACGGCCAGGTAGGTGTCGTTCGCGTCATATTTCAGACCACCTGAATAACCTTCAGCGCGATCGCCACGGCCCATGATGCCGCTATAACCGTCACCGCCGTTCTGCTGAGTGGTACGTTTAGAGTTGAAGAAAGCACCTGCGGCGCTAATGCCATAGCCCAGATCGTAGTTCACCGACATGCCGTAGCCGTCGCCGTTTTGACCCAGCACATCACGGCCATTGTTAGACTCTTCACCGCTGCCGTTTTTACCTTGGTACTGCAGGGCAAAGTTCAGGCCGTCCACCAGACCGAAGAAGTCGGTGTTACGGTAAGTTGCCAAACCGCTGGAACGCTGGAACATGAACTGGTCAGCGCCGTACGTAGACCCATCAAACTCAGGCTGCAAGTCGGTATAAGCAGCTACGTCATACAGCACGCCGGTATTACGACCGTAATCGAATGAACCGTAGTCACCAAACTTCAGACCGGCAAAACCGTAACGGGTAAAGTTTTTGTTATCCTGGCTTTCCGCGTGGTTAAGGTTTGCCTGATATTCCCACTGGCCATAGCCGGTCAGTTGATCGCTGATTTGTGTTTCGCCGCGCAGGCCGAAACGCATATAAGACATATCACCATCGGAGCCACTGTTATCGGAGAAATAGTGAAGACCATCGATTTTACCGTACAAATCCAGTTTATTACCGTCTTTGTTGTAGATTTCCGCCGCGCCTGCTGTGCCTGCAACCAGCAGAGCGGGTACTATCAGAGAGAGTACTCGAAGTTTCATTGTTATTATCCTCGTTAATTATGTCGAGCTATGGCCACTGCTCTTTTGAGCATTATTAGCACGACTGTGCATTACCATTCTGGTAACAAGGGTAATATTAATCCAGAAAGAAAATGATACCAAGTATCCGATAGTGTTTCATTGTGATTAATAAAGGTTTCCAAATGTAAACCTGAGCGAACTTTCACAAAACATTACAGACAAACAAAATAAGGCACACAATGCCAAAAAATACACTTATAGATATAAAATCATGCAGTTATACAAAACTTTAAGAAAAAACAGACTGGCATACAAAAGTCACACCCAATAAGCACATTGTGCCAAAAGCGCCTCTGAACACTGCCGTTATAATAATCCCGCTATCATCATTATTTTCATTATTACCTTCATTATCTTTAAGATAATTTCTGAACACTTCGACCGGCTTCTGGCCGGTTTTTTATTTCCTCACATTTTCGCCACATTGTGCCGTTAAGCGCACTTTTCGCTAAAAAATAATCACCTACAGATATCATCCCGCCAATTAACTTCCGCACTAATCGCTAATCTTTTCTTCTATTATCGTCTACATATTAAGCGCATTAATTTGGAAAGCGTTGTATTGATTAAATAGCTATCCATTGGGGTATAGAACAGTTTAAGACGGCAACATTGGCCGCACAGTGTCTATTTTGATAGTCTGCAATAAATACCCAAAAGAAAATGACCTATGCTATTGCAACCCGAAGCACTATGGCGTCGGCTACAGAGCTCCCCTTTCCGCGCCAAGTTCCGTCTTAACGCCAAAGACCAACTCTATTTTGAAATCAAAGGTCTGCCGCTGATCCTCAGCCACGCTCGAGACTTTATCGAGCGACGACTTGCCGCGCCGTTTCCAAAAAACGACGGCAAACAAACGCCAATGCGCGGGCATCCGGTGTTTGTCGCGCAGCACGCCACGGCCACCTGTTGTCGCGGCTGTCTGGCCAAATGGCATAATATTCCACCAGGCCAAGCCCTGGACGAACAGCAAAAGCACTATATTGTGGCCGTCATTGCTTTGTGGTTGGAACGCAGAGCCAGCGTAAAAGCCGATGACAGCGCAAATCCTTTCGACCCGGATCGCGGATTGTGATAAAAACACTCCATAACTTTCAGCCCATACTCCCACAATAGATCCTGATGCCCACATGACATCCACCTTGTGCAATGAACAGCAAAAACCTGGCGTTCCGGCGCAGATAGCCACGCGGTTGGCCTTTTTTGTCGCCGGCTTCGGCATGGCCGCTTGGGCACCGCTTGTGCCATTTGCCAAAGCGCGCATCGGTATAGATGACGGTTCTCTGGGGTTGCTGCTGTTGTGCATTGGTGCCGGTTCGATGTTGGCAATGCCATTGACCGGCTATCTGACAGGTAAGCTGGGGTGTCGCCCGGTCATTTTGCTGGCCGGTCTGGCATTGTGTATTGATTTACCCCTGCTGGTGCTGATGAATACCACGACAGGTATGGCGCTTGCCCTGCTACTGTTTGGTGCGGCAATCGGCATGATTGATGTGGCGATGAACGTGCAAGCCGTGGTGGTCGAACGCGCCAGTGGCAAAGCGATGATGTCGGGTTTCCACGGTTTTTTCAGTGTGGGTGGCATTGCCGGTGCCGGTGGAGTCAGCGTGATGCTATGGCTAGGATTATCGCCCTTAGTCGCAACGTGGATCACCGTATTAACCATCGCCGCGTTATTGATGCTCGCCAGCCGCAATTTACTGCGTGAAAGCGGCGGCGAAGAAGGCGGCCCAATGTTCGTGCTGCCACGCGGTTGGGTTATGTTTATCGGTATTCTGTGCTTTATTATGTTCCTCGCCGAAGGTTCGATGCTCGACTGGAGTGCTCTGTTCCTCACCACCTTGCGGGGTGTCGATCACAGTCAGGCAGGGCTAGGCTATGCATTATTCTCTATCACCATGACCATCGGCAGGCTGAATGGCGATCGGGTGGTGAACACGCTGGGTCGATACAAAGTGTTGCTGCTCGGCAGCCTGTGCGCCGCGATTGGCCTCAGTCTGGCCATTATCTTCAATAATGCCATCATTTCGTTGATGGGGTTTATGTTGGTCGGCCTGGGAGCCTCTAATGTGGTGCCGATTTTGTTCAGTGCCGCTGGCAATCAGCACGATATGCCCGCAAACCTGGCCATTGCCTCCGTCACCACCGTGGGTTATGCCGGTATTCTCGCGGGGCCTGCACTGATCGGATTCATCGCACAATTCTCGAGTCTGACAGCGGCTTTTGCCTGCGTTGCAGTATTACTTCTGGCGGTCACCGCCAGCGCCAGAGCCGTAACCCGTTGATTCAGGAATACGCAGTCAACTATGCAAAATAAACAACTGACGATTAGCTCAAGCAATATCACCCGCTGCTTCCTGTTATTTGCTGTACTGCTGACGATTGCTATCGGCCTGTACGGCTACAACTATACCAATGCCTGGGTGGCAGAAAAAAAGTATGCACTGAATAGCATCGCCAACGCCCTGCAAAAACGTATTGATAGTTACCGTTACATCACCTATCAAATTTACGACAAGTTCGGCAATGCCCCCTCTTTAAACGTAGATCCCAGCCTGCAGGAAACTCGACTGCGTCCGGACGTTTATTACCTGGAAAAACCGCATAAGAAAACGGATGCGATAATTTTCGGCAGCCATGACGAAGGCACCTTGGCGATGATCGCCAACATTTCAGATTATCTGGATACCCGCTGGGGAGCCAAGACCGAAAATTACGCCATGTATTATCTCAATGGCCAAGACAACAGCCTGAGTTTGATCACCACTCAACCGCTAAAAGAACTGGCCTCACGCTTCAAAGAAAGTTACCTGACGACCTCGGCGGAGGATCGCCGGGCCGAGATGCTGCAGCAAGCCAACATGCTCGATGAACGTGAAAGCTTTTCTGCACTGCGTAAGCAGCGCTTCCAAAACGCTTATTCATTTTCAATCCGCACCACCTTTAACCAACCGGGGCATCTGGCCACGGTGATCGCCTTTGATCTGCCGATTAATGACATCATTCCTATCAATATGGCACGCGCCAACTTTATGCTGCTGCCTGATGATATGACTCTGGATGACAGCGCTGTTTCGGGAGATACCGCGACCAATGCCGGTGTCTCAATGACCGGCAACTGGGTCGAGTTCAGTGCCCCACTGCCCAATGCACCGCTGAAAGTGGTTTATCGCGTCTCCGCGATCAACCTCGCCATTGATCTGCTGCGCAACAATATCTGGTTGATCGCCATCAACCTGTTGCTGTTGGCGCTGTCGATGGTGGGCATTTACTTTATTCGTCGCCAATACATTCGCCCGAGCGAAAATATGGCCGTGGAGCTGGAAACCGAGCGCGCACTGAATCAGGAAATCATCGCCAGTTTACCTTCAGGCCTGCTGGTGTATAACTTCACCAGTAACACCGTCATTGCCAGTAATAAGATTGCCCAGCACCTGCTACCTCACCTCAGCCTGCAAAAAATTGCCCATATGGCCGAACAGCACCACGGCGTTATCCAGGCGACAGTCAACAACGAGGTGTATGAGATTCGTATCTTCCGCAGCCAGCTGTCGCCGGAAACGTATCTGTTCCTGCTCAATGATCAGGACAAAGAAGTGATGGTGAACAAGCGCCTGCAGCAAGCACAGCGCGAATACGACAAGAACGTGCAGGCGCGTAAACTGATGTTGCATAATCTGGGTATTGAGCTGAATCAGCCGGTGCGCCAAATGCACGACCTGGCCGACCGCCTGCGCACCCAACCCGATGAAGAACAGCAGCAAGCACTGCTGAAACAGCTGACGGCACAGTCTTCATCGGTGCTGGGCCTGATTGAAAATATCACCCTGCTCACCCGCCTGGAAACCCAGGATTGGCAGCCTTCGCGCCATCCTTTCAGTCCGTCTGTCTTGATTGATGAATTACTGCGTGAAGCCCTGCCGTCCATCAATCAAAAAGGGCTGACGCTGTTTAACCATTTCCAACTCGATGTTGAGCAGCACTATGTGGGTGACGCCAACGCGCTACGCAAAGTGCTCTCTCTGTTGGTGCATTACGCCATTATCACCACGTCCTGCGGCAAGATTTCGCTGGTGGTCGATCATGAACCCGAACACCCCGATCGCCTGGTGTTCCATATTAACGACACCGGCTCTGGAATTTCCAATGAGGAAATCAGCAATCTGAACTACCCGTTCCTTAGCCAGACGTTGGTGGATCGCTTTAATCATGGCTCCGGCCTCACATTCTTCCTGTGCAACCAACTGTGCAAAAAGCTTAATGGGCAGTTGGATATACGCAGCAAGGTGGATATCGGCACGCGCTATACCATCCGTGTGCCGATGGAGATGGAGAAAAAAGACGCGGAAGCACAGGAAAAACTGCTCGATGGCGTAACGGCGCTGCTGGACATTACTTCTGAGGAAGTCCGCGGCATTGTCACTCACCTGCTGCATGCCTATGGTGCAAGCTGCATCGTAACCGATGAACGACAGATTAATCGCGATTACGACGTGCTACTGACGGATAACCCACAGCGGGCTGACGATTATACCTTGCTGCTGACCAGCGATGAGGCCGGGTGGCAACAGCTTGAAAAACGGTACATTCGAGTAAACTATAACCTGAGTGGTGCAATGATCGACGCCGTTCTCATGCTGATTGAGCAGCAAATGGCCGCTCTGGAACAGCAGGAAAGTGCGCTTTCGCTGACCGCAAATGACATCCAACTCTATGAAAAACAATTGAAATCAAGTGATTACTATGGCCTGTTTGTCGATACAGTACCCGACGATGTCAAAAAACTGTATACTGAGGCGGGCAGCAGTGATTTCAATGCTCTGTCACAGACCGCACATCGCCTAAAAGGCGTGTTTGCCATGTTAAATCTGCTTCCCGGTAAGCAACTGTGTGAATCGTTAGAACAGCACATCGCAGACGGTGATGCGCTCAAGATCGAGAATAACATCAGTCAGATTGATTTTTTCGTCAGTAGACTGCTGCAGCAAGGTAGCCAACAACATGAATAACCTGAACGTAATTATTGCTGATGACCATCCTATCGTACTGTTTGGCATCCGGAAGTCACTTGAGCAAATTGAATGGGTGAATGTCGTTGGGGAGTTTGAAGACTCAACAGCACTGATCAACAATCTGTCCAAACTGGACGCTAACGTCCTGATCACCGATCTTTCGATGCCTGGTGATAAGTATGGCGATGGCATTACGCTGATCAAATACATCAAACGCCATTATCCGCAATTGTCGATCATCGTTCTGACTATGAACAACAACCCGGCAATTCTGAGTGCCGTGTTGGATCTGGATATTGAAGGCATCGTGTTGAAGCAAGGTGCACCCACTGACCTGCCGAAAGCGCTGGCCGCATTGCAGAAAGGCAAAAAGTTCACGCCGGAAAGCGTCTCCAAACTGTTGGAGAGGATCAGCGCCAGTGGTTACGGTGATAAGCGTCTGTCACCGAAAGAGAGCGAAGTACTGCGCCTGTTCGCCGAAGGTTTCCTGGTGACTGAGATCGCCAAGAAGCTCAATCGCAGCATTAAAACCATCAGTAGCCAGAAAAAATCGGCCATGATGAAGCTGGGTGTAGAGAACGATATCGCGCTGCTCAACTACCTCTCTTCTGTCAGCATGGCACCGTTGGACAAAGACTAAAACCGTCCGGTGGTGCTCAAAGGGCGCGGCATCATGCTGCGCCCTTTTGCTTTTTATTTCTCTTCCCGCTCAGCGCGCAGACGACGTACCTGCTGACTGTAATATGCCAGCGTTTGTTCTAACGTTTCTAACGTCACCGGTTTTGACAGGCAGTTGTCCATCCCTGCCTCGATACAACGCTGTTTCTCTTCCGCCAACGCATTCGCCGTCACGCCGATCACCGGTGAGGTAAAGTGCAATTGACGCAAACGCTGAGTCAGGAGATACCCATCCATGTTCGGCATGTTAACGTCGGTCAGCACAATATCGACCCTATTGTGATTCAGCACATCTAATGCATCGACACCATCATTCGCCGTCACCACTTGGTAACCCAGCGAGCTCAACTGATCGGACAACAACCGGCGGTTAATAGGATGGTCATCCACCACCAGCAAATGAATATCGCCGTTGTCTACCTTGCTGGCCTTAACCGGCAAAGGTAATTGCATCAGAGTATTGCCACTTTCATCAAGAGTACCAAATAGCCGGTTAAGCAATGCGATGGTTTCACGCGGCGTCGAAGTACTGTGCATCCAGTAACCCGGCCGGGTCTCCTGCGACGGACCAATATGCTCAATAGAGAATTGGATTTGCGCCAGCAGCGGCGTACCGATCATCAGTGGATGGTCACTGAGCATCACATCACTCGCGGCAGTATTCTCCCCCTGATAGCGTAACATCGTAGCGCCATAACCGCCCAGGATCGCCATCAGATAGCTTTCTAGCCGTTGATTGCGGATATCCAGCCACAGTGTTCTCCCCTGCCAGGTGTCACTGGCCTGCGGGATCGGGAACAGTGCATTAAACAGGGGGATGCGGATAGTAAACATGCTGCCCAATCCCGGTTCGGATTCAACAGCAATGTCACCGTCCATCATGTTAATCAGCTTTTCACAAATCGCCAGCCCCAGCCCAGTCCCCTGGAAATGACGCTGAACGCCAGTCCCCACCTGGAAGAACGGATCGAACAAGCGGGTGATTTCTTTCTCAGGAATGCCGACGCCGGTATCGCGAACGCTGAACTCCAGATAACTGCCGCGCGTGCAGACCTGCAAGATGATACAGCCGGTATCGGTAAACTTAATGGCGTTGTTCAACAAGTTAGATAAGACCTGCTGCAACCGTACCGGATCGCCTGAAATACGTTCCGGCACGTTTTGTTCGATAAAGCAGTACAAGCCCAGACGTTTCTTCACCACCAGCGGCAAATAGTTGCCGGCAATATGGGTGATCACTTCCAGGCAGGAAAACTCGCGTGGCTCAATTTTCAGCTGTTCGGACTCAATTTTGGAGAAGTCGAGAATATCACTGATAATCTTCAGCAGCAGTCCCGAGGAGTTGTTCATCGCATTGACCAACCGATCGACGCCCTGCGGCAGTTCCTTGGTTTGCAACAAATCGAGGTTGCCGATGATACCGTACAAGGGGGTGCGCAGTTCGTGACTCACCGTCGCCAGGAACATCGACTTCGACTGGCTGGCCTGCTCAGCCGCCGCCGCCATCTCCTGCAGCGACTCTTCCATTTTCACGCGGGCGCTGACGTCGACCAACACACAGATCGCCACATCCTCGTTGCGGTAGCGGGAATGAACAAAGCTGATTTGCAGGTTATTGTTATTACTGGTCATCACATCGACAAAATTTGCCTGCTGTTCGCAAATGATGCGTGTAATGCGATCGCGGTCTTCATGAGTGAGTAAATTGATGTAGTTATGCGCCAGCTCGTTACTCAGAATGTTCGTGCCATCGCTGATACGTAAAATACAAATCCCCACCGGCGCCGAAGCAACAATTTTGCGGTTAAACTGCTCATGCTCTTCCAACCGGAACGCATTGTCCTCCGCTGGCAAAAACATTTTCCGCTCAAATAGCCAGGCCAGCGTGAACAGCACAATAGCGGACAGCAAATTAAGCAATATCGCATTGAGTATCAGCATCTTGAAACGCTCAACCACGGTCTTCACCGGCACGGAATACACAATGCTGAGCGATGACGGTGGCAGCGCCTTTTTCATGATGAGATCGCGGTAATTATCCACATAGCCAAAGTAGGCTTGCTCGTCCGGGTAGCTGCTGGACGCTTGCACATCGCGCTCGCCATCTGCCAGCCGCAATATCGGATCGTTATTCTCATCGAGCAGAGTCACCGCAATCGGCAAGTTGCCAGCGGTGACGAAGTCTTCTAAACGTATCGTCTGCTCAATGCCCAGCAACGCCTCGAGCTTGTTGCCAATATAAATTGGGGTCAGCACATACAAATAGCCGACATCCGGCCGCTGTTGGCTTGGGCTTATCCAGTACAGATTATTGTCTTTGTCCTGGTTTTTGGCGTTACGGTATTTGAGGATTCGCTCATGCAGGGTTTTGAGCGCGTCTGCCCGGTTGGCGACACCGCTGCTGCCACCAAACTCCGCCATGCACAGGCTGTCGCCGCCGATGAAGAACACCCTATTGAGGTCATAGGCTGCGACAAAATTCTCTTTCCAGTATTGAATCAGCCCGCTCAGCGACGTAAGCGAACTGCGGTATGTGGTGTTAAGTGAACAGTTGGACTCAGGATACAACGGGAAAAACTCCGGGGCGCTGCTCTTGCCGGGGAAGATGCCGCTGAACATGTCCAGACTATTGACCGAACCATTGAGACGATTTTCTGCCATGTACTTAATATCACGAATGATATCGGCAGAATGACGGATATATCCCTGCGCCTGATCAAAATTCAAATTATAGTCTTGGCGGATGTCAGACTCTTTCTGGTGCAGGATATTCAGGATATAGAAGGTGGTGAGCAACGCTCCCAACGACCACAACATAATCGCCAGTACCCGGAACAGATAGCGGGATATTTTTAACGTGGTGCGAAAAGAGGCTAAATATTTCAATCGGATACCATACAGAAGTAAGTGGCGACCAGCGAATTCATATCAGAGACGGTATCTCTGGTTTGGGTTTGGTAATTAAACCATATAACTGAAAAAGGGCCTAGCATCGCTGCCAGGCCCTTCATACCAATGCAACAGGGGAGACACGCCCCCTACAACTTAGGCGTTATCATCATCCGCATTGTCTACCGCGTCAGAATCATCATCGCCTTCGTCCAGCGGCGCTGCGTCTTCTTCTGCGCCTTCCGCACCCGGCTCCAAGCTGTCGAGCTCTTCGTCTTCCACCGGTTCGGCAACGCGCTGCAGACCGACGACGTTCTCGTCTTCAGCAGTACGGATCAGCGTAACACCTTGGGTGTTACGACCCACCACGCTGACTTCAGATACGCGAGTACGTACCAGCGTACCGGCATCGGTGATCATCATGATCTGATCGGTCGTTTCAACCTGCACCGCACCCACAACCTGACCATTACGCTCGCTCACCTTAATGGAGATAACCCCTTGGGTGGCGCGTGACTTGGTCGGATATTCGGTCACGGCTGTACGTTTCCCGTAGCCGTTCTGGGTGACGGTCAGGATATCGCCTTCACCGCGTGGCACAATCAGGGAAATAACGCTGTCGCCTTCACCCAGATTGATACCGCGAACACCGGTAGCAGTACGGCCCATCGAACGCACCTGCGTTTCTGGGAAGCGAACCACTTTACCATTGGCAGAGAACAGCATGACTTCGTTGCTGCCGTCGGTCAGGTCAACACCAATCAACTCGTCACCCTCATTGAGGTTAACGGCGATGATGCCGGCACTGCGTGGGCGGCTAAACTCGGTCAAGGCGGTTTTCTTCACTGTGCCGCTGGCCGTCGCCATAAACACGTGACGCCCTTCTTCGTACTCGCGTACAGGTAGGATAGCGGTGATACGCTCATTGGCTTCCAGCGGCAACAAGTTGACGATTGGACGCCCGCGCGCACCACGGCTGGCTTCAGGCAGTTGGTACACCTTCATCCAGTACAAACGGCCACGGCTGGAGAAGCACAGGATCGTATCGTGGGTGTTGGCAACCAACAGGCGATCGATAAAGTCTTCTTCTTTGATACGTGCAGCTGACTTGCCTTTACCGCCACGGCGTTGCGCTTCATAGTCACTCAACGGCTGATACTTCACATAGCCTTGGTGCGACAGCGTAACGACCACGTCTTCCTGGTTGATCAGGTCTTCGATATTGATATCTGAAGTGTTGGCGGTAATTTCAGTACGGCGACCGTCGTTATACAGCTCTTTGATTGCAATCAGCTCTTCGCGGATCACTTCCATCAGACGGTCTGGGTTTTCCAGAATAAAGATCAGCTCAGCAATCGCCGTCAGCAGCTCTTTATATTCGTCCAGCAGCTTTTCATGCTCCAGACCGGTCAGTTTCTGCAGACGCAGATCCAAAATCGCCTGGGCTTGCTGCTCGGTCAGGTAGTACTTACCGTCACGGATACCGAACTCCGGCTCCAGCCACTCAGGGCGAGCAGCATTGTCACCGGCGCGTTCCAGCATGGCGCTCACGTTGCCAAGCTCCCACGCTTGAGCAACCAGCGCAACTTTGGCTTCCGCAGGGGTTGGCGCACGACGGATCATTTCAATAATCGGATCGATATTCGCCAGCGCAATGGCTAACGCTTCCAGGATATGGGCACGATCGCGCGCTTTACGCAGTTCAAAGATGGTACGGCGGGTAACCACTTCACGGCGGTGGCGAACAAACGCCTGCAAAATATCCTTCAGGTTCAGCAGTTTTGGCTGCCCCTGATGCAATGCCACCATGTTGATACCGAAGGTCACCTGCAGCTGAGTCAGCGAGTACAGGTTGTTCAGCACCACTTCACCGACCGCATCGCGTTTGACTTCAATGACGATACGCATACCGTCTTTGTCAGACTCGTCACGCAGCGCGCTAATGCCTTCAACGCGTTTTTCTTTGACCAGTTCGGCGATCTTTTCGATCAGACGCGCCTTGTTCACCTGATACGGGATCTCGTGAACAATGATGGTTTCGCGACCCGTTTTGGCGTCGGCTTCTACTTCAGCGCGTGCGCGGACGTAAACTTTACCACGCCCAGTGCGATAGGCCTCTTCGATACCGCGACGGCCGTTGATGATCGCTGCCGTCGGGAAGTCTGGCCCTGGGATGTGCTCCATCAGGCCTTCGATGCTGATGTTTTCATCATCGATATACGCCAAACACCCGTTGATAACCTCTGACAGGTTATGTGGCGGAATATTGGTCGCCATGCCCACAGCGATACCGGACGAGCCGTTGACCAGCAGGTTCGGGATCTTGGTTGGCATGACCGCTGGGATCTGTTCGGTGCCATCATAGTTAGGCACAAAATCGACGGTTTCTTTTTCCAGATCCGCCAGCAGTTCGTGAGCAATTTTGGACATGCGCACTTCGGTATAACGCATCGCCGCAGCGGAGTCGCCGTCGACGGAACCGAAGTTACCCTGACCGTCCACCAGCATATAGCGCAGCGAGAACGGTTGGGCCAAACGCACGATGGTGTCGTAAACCGCGCTGTCACCGTGAGGGTGATATTTACCGATCACGTCCCCGACGACACGGGCCGATTTCTTGTATGGTTTATTCCAGTCGTTACCCAGTACATTCATCGCGTACAGTACGCGGCGATGCACCGGCTTCAGTCCATCACGAACATCTGGCAGCGCACGTCCGACAATGACGGACATCGCGTAGTCCAGATACGAGTTTTTCAACTCGTCTTCGATGTTTACCGGTGTGATTTCTCTGGCAAGGTCGCTCATGGAGCTGCTATCCCTCTACTAATGATTCATCTGCCCGCTGCCATAGTGGCAAAGGTGTAAAACTATATCACAAAGCACGCTTTACGGGAAAATAACCGCCGCTCTTTAACTGAAATTGTGCATATATGTGCGGTAAAAATGCATCGGCGCAGACGGCGCTGCGCCGGAACATGTATAATCCGCGCAACGAGAACCAGGAGCCAAATACGCCCATGAATGCAGAATCATCCAGCCAAGCGCAAAACGTAGACCATCATGAAATCGCCAAGTTCGAGGCCGTTGCCTCACGCTGGTGGGATTTGGAAGGTGAATTCAAACCGCTGCACCGTATCAACCCGTTGCGCCTGAACTACATCCTGCAGCGTGCCGGCGGCATTTTTGACAAAAAAGTGCTCGACGTGGGCTGTGGCGGCGGCATCTTAGCGGAAAGCATGGCACGTGAAGGCGCTCTGGTCACCGGGTTGGACATGGGTGCTGAACCACTGCAGGTCGCTCGGCTGCACGCGTTGGAAAGCGGCATGGCCGTGAATTACATACAGGAAACGGTAGAGAGCCATGCGCAGGCCAACCCGCAACAGTATGATGTCATCACCTGCATGGAAATGCTGGAACACGTCCCCGATCCGGCCTCCGTGGTACGCGCCTGTGCTCACCTGGTGAAACCGGGCGGCCACGTGTTCTTCTCCACCATCAACCGCAACACCAAAGCCTGGCTGATGGCGGTGGTTGGTGCAGAATACATCTTGAAAATGGTGCCGCAGGGTACACACGATCACAAGAAGTTCATTCGCCCTTCTGAACTGATCGGCTGGGTTGATGGCACACCGCTACGCGAAAAACACATGATTGGTCTGCATTACAATCCGATTACCGACCATTTCAAACTGGGTCGTAACGTTGATGTGAACTATATGGTACATACTCAGCACGAAGGCTGAGTCATCCGTCCCGCGCCGGGACTGGCTTGCCAGCTCCGGTGCGCAGCTAACAGTAAGATAAATACCTAATTTATCCGCTTTCGATCAAAATCACCGTTGTAAACAGTTTTTAAGAATATTAAATCAGATCAATATGCCGTTTTTTTCTAACGTTTAATAAAGCGGCAAACGATCACGTTTTTCTGATTATAGGGAAATTCTTATCCCACTTATTGACAAGCTTGTCGCGCCAGTCACAGCGCGCACTTCCAAAGACAAGTCACATTTCACCCCCAAGTTATCCACAAATTAGCCCACTTTTGTTCACTTGCAAACGCCCTGTTTTCTCACTATCTTGTTACCTCACCGACATACACCCCCTATATATAGTGTTTACATACTGAGCAGAGCTACTACACTTCTGCTTAGGGGCACCATACGGACAGGTAAAACACCACATGAACCAAAGTCTGCTTGTAACTAAACGCGATGGCCGTAAAGAGCGCATCAACCTCGACAAAATCCACCGCGTCATCGACTGGGCCGCGGAAGGGTTAAATAACGTCTCGGTTTCTCAAGTAGAGTTGCGTTCCCACATTCAGTTTTATGACGGCATCAAAACTGCTGATATTCATGAAACCATCATCAAAGCTGCAGCCGATCTGATCTCGCGCGATGCGCCGGACTACCAGTATTTGGCAGCACGCCTGGCTATCTTCCACCTGCGCAAAAAAGCTTACGGCCAATTTGAGCCGCCAAAGCTGCTCGATCACGTAGCGCGCATGGTAGAAATGGGCAAGTACGATAAGCATCTGCTGGAAGACTACAGCTCTGAAGAGTTCGAGCAGATGGACTCCTTTATCGATCACTGGCGTGATATGAATTTCTCCTACGCGGCCGTTAAGCAGCTGGAAGGGAAATACCTGGTGCAGAACCGCGTCAGCGGTGAGATCTACGAGAGCGCGCAGTTCTTGTATATCCTGGTGGCAGCTTGCCTGTTCTCCAACTATCCGCGTGAAACCCGTCTGGATTACATCAAACGTTTCTACGACGCGATTTCCACCTTCAAGATTTCATTGCCTACGCCAATCATGTCCGGCGTACGTACCCCAACCCGCCAGTTCAGCTCTTGCGTGCTGATCGAGTGTGGTGACAGCCTGGATTCCATCAACGCGACCTCCAGCGCCATTGTGAAATATGTTTCGCAACGCGCCGGTATCGGTATCAACGCTGGCCGCATCCGCGCGCTGGGTAGCCCGATCCGCGGTGGTGAAGCCTTCCATACCGGCTGTATCCCTTTCTACAAGCATTTCCAGACCGCGGTAAAATCCTGCTCTCAAGGCGGCGTTCGCGGTGGCGCAGCCACCCTGTTCTACCCGATGTGGCATCTGGAAGTTGAAAGCCTGTTGGTACTGAAGAACAACCGTGGCGTTGAAGGCAACCGCGTTCGACACATGGACTATGGCGTGCAGTTGAACCGCCTGATGTACCAGCGCCTGATCAAGGGCCAGGACATCACCCTGTTCAGCCCGTCGGATGTTCCTGGTTTGTATGATGCGTTCTTCGCCAATCAAGACGAATTCGAACGTCTTTACACCCAGTACGAACAAGACGACAGTATTCGTCAGAAACGTGTGAAAGCGGTTGAACTGTTCTCACTGATGATGCAGGAGCGTGCCTCAACCGGCCGTATCTACATCCAGAACGTCGACCACTGCAATACCCACAGCCCGTTTGATCCGCAGATCGCACCGGTGCGCCAGTCTAACCTGTGCCTGGAAATCGCTCTGCCGACCAAGCCGCTGGACGACGTCAACGACGAAAACGGCGAAATCGCCCTGTGTACGCTGTCGGCCTTTAACCTGGGCGCTATCGAAAGCCTGGACGATCTGGAAGAGTTGGCTACCCTGGCAGTACGTGCGCTGGACGCCCTGCTGGACTACCAGGACTACCCAATCAAAGCCGCTCACCGTGGCGCGATGGGCCGCCGTACTTTGGGTATTGGCGTGATCAACTATGCTTACTACCTGGCGAAGAACGGCGTGCGTTACTCTGACGGCAGCGCTAACGCTCTGACCCACAAGACATTCGAAGCTATCCAGTATTACCTGCTGAAGGCATCGAACCGTCTGGCTCAGGAGCAAGGCGCCTGCCCGTGGTTCAATGAAACCACCTATTCGCAGGGTATCTTGCCAATCGACACCTACAAGAAAGATTTGGATGTCATTTGCCAGGAGCCTCTGCACTACGACTGGGAAACGTTGCGTAAAGAGATCGTGGAAACCGGTCTGCGTAACTCCACCCTGTCAGCGCTGATGCCTTCGGAAACCTCTTCGCAGATTTCGAACGCCACCAACGGCATTGAGCCACCACGTGGCCACATCAGTATCAAAGCGTCGAAAGACGGTATTTTGCGCCAGGTAGTGCCAGAATATGAGCGTCTGAAAAACGACTACGAACTGCTGTGGGAAATGCCGAACAACGACGGTTACCTGCAACTGGTCGGTCTGATGCAGAAATTTATCGACCAGTCGATTTCTGCCAACACCAACTATGATCCGACCCGTTTCCCGGGCGGCAAGGTGCCTATGAAGCAGCTGTTGAAAGACCTGCTCACCACCTACAAGTTTGGTGTCAAGACGCTGTATTATCAGAACACCCGCGACGGTGCAGAAGATGTCCAGGAAGATTTGTTGCCGACTAAAGACGGCGATGATGATTGCGAAAGCGGCGCCTGCAAGATCTAAAGTTTGACACAGCGGGCCGGAACTCTTCCGGCCCCTCTTAATTCAGCACGGCACTAATGGATTCAGGCTTATGGCTTACACCACATTTTCTCAGAACAAAAACAATCAGTTACTGGAGCCGATGTTTTTCGGTCAGTCCGTTAACGTTGCACGTTTCGATCAGCAAAAACATGAAATTTTCGAAAAACTGATTGAGAAGCAACTGTCTTTCTTCTGGCGTCCTGAAGAAGTTGACGTCTCCCGTGACCGTATTGACTATCAGGCACTGCCGGATCATGAAAAGCACATTTTCATCAGCAACCTGAAATACCAGACGCTGCTGGACTCGATCCAGGGCCGAAGCCCTAACGTGGCGCTGTTGCCGCTGATCTCGATCCCGGAACTGGAAACCTGGGTGGAAACCTGGTCATTCTCCGAGACCATCCACTCCCGTTCTTACACCCATATTATCCGTAATATCGTCAACGATCCGGCGATCGTGTTTGATGATATCGTCACCAACGAAGAGATCCTCAAGCGCGCGAAAGACATTTCCGGCTACTACGACGATCTGATCGAGATGACGGGTTACTACCACCTCTTGGGGGAAGGCACACACCAGGTCAACGGTAAAACCGTCACCGTCAGCCTGCGTGCGCTGAAAAAACAGCTTTATCTGTGCCTGATGAGCGTCAACGCCCTGGAAGCTATCCGCTTCTATGTCAGCTTCGCCTGTTCATTCGCCTTTGCGGAACGCGAACTGATGGAAGGCAACGCTAAAATCATCAAACTGATCGCCCGTGATGAAGCGTTACACCTGACTGGCACACAGCACATGCTGAACCTGATGCGTTCCGGTGCAGATGACCCGGAAATGGCAGAAATCGCCGTTGAGTGTCAACAGCAGTGCTACGACCTGTTCGTGCTGGCGGCAGAGCAGGAAAAAGAGTGGGCAGAGTACCTGTTCCGTGACGGTTCTATGATCGGCCTGAACAAGGACATCCTGTGTCAGTATGTGGAATACATCACCAATATCCGCATGCAGGCAGTGGGCCTCGGCCTGCCGTTCGCAACCCGCTCTAACCCGATCCCGTGGATCAACGCCTGGTTAGTCTCCGACAACGTCCAGGTTGCGCCGCAGGAAGTGGAAGTCAGTTCCTATTTGGTAGGCCAGATCGACTCGGAAGTGCATGCCGACGACCTGAGCGACTTCGAACTCTAAGCGATGTCATCATCCAATGTGACGCTGCGTACCACAGGTACGCAGCTATCCTGCCCCAAGAATGAACGCAGTCTGCTAGATGTCCTGGAATTGCACAACGTCGAAGTGGAATACCAGTGCCGCTCAGGCTATTGCGGCGCCTGCCGCCTGAAATTGGTAAAAGGCGAAGTGACCTATCACCAACAGCCACTGGCGTTTATCAATGACGGCGAGATCCTGCCCTGCTGCTGCATGCCGCTGACGGACATCGAGCTGGAAATTTGATTTTCAAAAATAACCTTCAATCACCTAAATTATCCGCCTTGCCACACCATGCCCAAGACGAACAGTCTCAAACATGCCTCAATCCCTATATCCTTGTAAAACCCCAGCCCTTACTCGCATTGAGGCCTTTTAGGGGCGTCCCGTAAAATAGCGTGCGGGCGGCTCGCCAAAAGCACGGCGAAACATGGCAATAAAATTACTCGGCGACGCGTAGCCCAGCGCCTCCGCGATCTGCGTGACGGCCTCACCGTTAGCCAACCGGGCCAAGGCATAGGATAATCGGGCCTGTTGCCGCCACTGTGCAAAACTTAACCCGGTTTCTGCCATCATTAACCGCCGTAGGCTGCGCGACGAGATCGCCCCCCATTTTGCCCACTCCTCTAATGAACGGTCACTGCCAGGTTCTTCCAGTAATGCATGCAGAATGCGAGTAAGGCGAGGATGCCGCGGCATCGGTAAATGGAGGGGTTCATCCGGTGCACGGCGTATTTCGTCAAACATCACGGATACCATCCGTTCTTGTTCGGGTTGCAACACGTCGTGTTTTTCCCACGTCACCGCCCGTTTGACCAAGGCCCTGAGAAGTTCGCTGGTGCCAATGACACAGGGCTCTGATGGCAAATCAGTACAAACGTCTGGCGTGATCAGCAGGCTCCAACCGGTCAGAGCACCGCAAACTTGCACTTTATGCACTGTCCCTGGCGGGATCCATCCTGCCCGCTGCGGCGGCAGTACCCAGGAACCTTGTACAGTCTGAACGTGAATCAGCCCCGTCTCGACACAAAACACCTGCCCGCGAGCATGCTGATGCCAGTCGTACTCACGCGTGCCGAGCCGGAACTCCGTGTCTGGCACATCATCGCCGCCAAGAGCAATCAACGATGGCCCCGCCAACCACTCGCTGAAGTCATGTTGATACTGCACGTTTTCATCCCTCACATTGGCCATTAATCACTATTTATAGTCCATATGCCGTTATATCGGCTTTTGCCATGACTCGCATAATGAAATCTTTCCAGAGCGTCACGGCAGTACGCTCACGACCTCAATAGAAAAGAACACATATGGAGAGATGTCATGACAACATTCAGCATTGGAATTGTAGGGGCCGGGCTAGGCGGTTTGTGTCTTGCGCAAGGGTTGCGCAAAACCGGTATCGACGTCGTGATTATTGAGCGCGATGCCACACCGCAGATCCGCAATCAAGGTTATCGGCTACGCGTCGATCCCACAGGCCAACAGGCACTTGCCCGATGCCTGTCGGCTGAACAATACCGACTTTTCTGCGCGACTTGCGCACAAAATCTGGGTGAAAGCCGCTTGCTGGATCCTTTCCTCAACCAACTGCATCATCGCCGCCCTGAACATTGGCTCCCCTCGAGTAAAGTGAAAATGGCAGTGCCCAACGGCGATCTGGCGGTTAATCGGCAAACGCTAAGGGAGATTCTTCTTGATGGCCTGCAAGATCATGTGCGTTTCGGCCAAGCGTTAAGCGCGTTTGAGGAAACGTCTCAGGGCATTGAACTCCAATTGGCAGAAGGGCAAAAGATGCGAGTTGATCTGCTGATTGCGGCCGATGGCATAAATTCAGTGGTGCGCAAACAGTGTTTGCCTCAGGCAGAGCCAGTGGATAGCGATACCATCACGCTCTATGGCAAAACGCCAATAACCGTAGAAACGCAAGCCCAACTCGCGTCGGCCTGGCTGCAAAAGGTTTCCGTGGTTTTCGCCGAGGGTTTTACCCTGGTGATTGAGCCGATGATATTTCAGGCTTCAATGCCACAATTAGCGGCAGAATACGCGCCTCGTTGCCGACTCAGCCCGATAGATAATTATCTTTATTGGGCCTTCATTGGCACGTCATCACGCCTTGGTGGCGCGTTAGCCGATAACGGCATCGAGCTAAAAGAACGGATACTCGCGCTCACCCATGGCTGGGACACGCAGTTACGGGCATTACTGGCACTAAGCGACCCTCTTTCGCTAAGCGCCCGCCCCGTTTATATCGCACAGGATATCCCGCAATGGCCCAATGAACGGGTCAGTTTTTTGGGTGACGCCATACATACCATGAGCCCTGCGGGTGGATTGGGGGCAAATACCGCTCTGGCTGATGCCGCCAACCTGGCTGATTGCCTGAGCAGCACCAGGACCGTACAGCAAGGCATCGCGGCATTGAGGGGCTATGAGCAGGAAATGAGGGACCGTGCGCAACGCGCTATGCAGTTATCGCGTCAGGCATCGGCGCGGCTATCATTGGGCACTGTACCCGCAGCCTAAAAAACGAATGGGGGAAAATCCCCCATTCGGCGCATCACTCAATACTCTCGACGATTTCCAGCCAAGCGTTCTTGCCACACACGGGCCCACCGTTCAGCCAACGTCGTAACATGTCCAACGCCAGCATTGCGACCGACTCCTGCCGCAGCCGTAAATGGTGACGTGCAGCCCGATAACGCACCGTCTGCCCCATACCGCCTTTCGGCGTATGTAGCACCACGCTGACCTGATCACCGCGCATGGCACTGACGGCCAACGCCAGTTGCGCCCCGGTCAGCTCAGCCAGCGAACGCGCACGCGCCAGCGTGGTTTCCAGCGTTTCTACACAGTGCGACGGCAATAACTCGCCACCGGCCAGGGGTGCGCCTTCACTCTGCAACTGCAGGTTGATCAACCCGGCGCTAAACTGCTCGCTCAACGCCAGCTTCAACCCCTGCTGGGTCAGCTTCTGCGTCAGCACCGCAGGCAAACCCAGTGTGCCTTCAAACAAGGTGTTGTCAGCGGCGACCTGGCGAACCTTTTCCCACGCCTGTTCCATCGCCGCACGTTGGGTCACCGGGCCAGTGAGCTTCAGTTCAATAATCGGGCTGGAAGAACGGTAACCGAGTACCACATCAGGTGGCAACGGCATGCCGTCCAGCTCCGCAGCCAGATCGCTTTCAGACGTGCCAAAGGTGGTTAAGCGCAGGCACAGCGGCGGTTCAGGCAGCGTAAATCGCTCACGTAAACGCGGCACAATCTGCTGCTCGACCATGACTTTAAATTCAGATGGCACCCCCGGCGTGAAAAACATCATGCATCGGTTCAGTTTCAAGGCAAAACCGCAGGCCGTCCCCACCGGATTGTCGAGCATCTCTGCGTTAGCCGGGATCTGCGCCTGTTTACGATTGGAGGCGGCCATTGGCCGACCACGCTCGGCAAAATAGGCCTCAATGCGGGCCATCCATTCCGCTTGCTCAACCAGCTCAACGCCACAGGCCATCGCCGCCGCCAGGGCGCTGAGATCGTCACTGGTCGGCCCCAATCCCCCGTTAACGATCAGAACATCGGCGATATGGCTGCGCTCCTGCAATGTCTCGATCAAAGAGGAGAGGTTGTCCCCCACGGTTTCACGGCCGCTCATCGGCATGCCCTGCTGGAACAAATAGTCAGCCAACCAGGCAGCGTTGGTATCTACAATTTGCCCGTGTAACACCTCATCACCGGTGCTGAGCATCTCCACCCTTAACATTGATCTCTCCCACATTTTCTGATCTTTCCACTATAGAAGCCCGTAAATAAGTTTTCACTAAGCATCGCCGGATAATTTCTGTCGGAGGCATTTTTTTACGGCATCACGCGGCCCTTAACGGTGTAAATATATCTGAACACCATCCGTAACGCCTGTTTGACACAAAATAATGCATCAACTATCCTGCCGCACTTAGAATAGGTTACCTATAATTTTCCAAAATCTTTTGCTGATAGAGAAAAACGTGAAAAATCGCACGCTTGGCAGTGTTTTTATCGTGGCAGGAACCACCATTGGCGCCGGGATGTTGGCAATGCCGTTGGCGGCAGCAGGTGTAGGCTTCGGCGTCACGCTGGGTCTGCTGGTCGGACTGTGGCTCTTGATGTGCTATACCGCCCTGCTGCTGGTCGAAGTCTATCAGCACGAGCAAGCAGATACCGGCCTGGGGACCCTGGCAAAGCGCTACCTTGGTGGTGGGGGCCAATGGCTAACCAGTTTCAGCATGATGTTTCTGATGTACGCGCTGACCGCCGCCTACATTAGCGGGGCCGGCGAATTGCTGGCGGCCAGTATCAGCCAATGGACCTCACAAGATTTCCCCACCACGTTAGGGGTGTTGCTGTTTACTCTGGTTGCTGGTGGCGTCGTTTGCATCGGCACCCACTCGGTCGATCTGTTTAACCGCATCCTGTTCAGTGCCAAAGTGGTGTTCTTGATCGTCATGCTGGGTTTGATGCTGCCAAATATTCACCAAACCAACCTGATGACGTTACCCCTGGAACAAGGGCTGGCACTGTCTGCCATCCCGGTGATCTTCACTTCATTTGGTTTCCACGGCAGCGTACCTAGCATCGTAAACTACATGGGCGGCAACATCCGCAAACTGCGCTGGGTGTTCATTATCGGCAGCGCCATTCCGTTGATAGCCTATATCTTCTGGCAATTGGCTACCCTCGGTAGCATCAGCTCAACCACCTTCGTCGGTATTTTGGCGCAACAGGCGGGTCTGAACGGTTTATTGCAGGCAGTGCGTGACGTCGTCGCATCGCCACACGTAGAGCTGGCCGTGCATCTGTTTGCCGATCTTGCGTTGGCGACCTCGTTCCTTGGCGTCGCTCTCGGGTTGTTTGATTTCCTCGCCGATTTGTTCAAACGCCAGGATAACGTCCGCGGTCGTCTGCAAACCGGTGCCATCACTTTCCTGCCGCCGTTGGCTTTCGCCCTGTTCTACCCACGTGGCTTTGTACTGGCTCTGGGTTTTGCCGCCATTGCGCTGGCGATATTGGCGTTGCTGCTGCCGTCGCTGTTGGTATGGAAAACACGCCAGCAGCATCAAGCAAAATACCGTGTTTGGGGTGGGACGCCTGCATTGGCGTTGGTGTTTGTCTGCGGGATTACGGTGATTGCCATTCAGTTGGGCATCGCCAGCGGCATATTGCCTGCGGTGGGGTGATCGATTGTCAGTAAAACAAGGGGCCCACTGGGCCCCTTGTCGTTTGGATCAGAAGCTCAGACCAACACCGACATACGGGCCATCGGCCAAGGTGTTGTCACGACGCCCATCCTTTCCTTCCATCTTCATGTAGCGGTAACCCACATCCACACTCAGCGGACGGAAGATATTCCAGCGCAGGCCGCCGCTGGCTTCGTTGTAGGCCTTCACGCCGCTGGTCAGCGAGTCTGGTGCAAAATAGCCTTCGCCATGCAGGCTGAAGTAACGGTTGATGGCCCAATCCAGACCACCACCCAATGCTACTGCACCACCGCTTTTACCGTCTTTCGGGCTCAGATACAGTGCCTTACCGCCTACCGTCGCGGTCAACGGCCCCAGTGGCAGGCCGAAATTCAACCCCAGGCTACCAACGTTGCCGTCATGGTCACTGCGCGCCCAGTTGCCTGTTAATCCCAACCCGGAAGTGCCGGTATCCTGGCCAAAGCCAAGATTGGTGTAATGCTGCCCGGCCTCGCCCGACAGGCTAAGCGCACTCGCTGCACCCGTCACAAACAGCATGCTTGCTGCGCAGGCGACCAACGTCTTTTTCATCATCTATCCCTCTTGCTACTTCATCCATTACGGACGATATGAGTTAACCCGTAATAATACCGTCACGAGTCTATACCAAAGCACAACCAGTCTTTAAGGGATAAAGGCGAAAAAATCCTTAATTAATCAAATGAATGTAAAGTTGTGCAAACAAAGGCATCACCCTTGATGGCAATGACAACGATAACTCAGACCTATTTGCCGCGAGCGTTCAATAGGTCTACAACTAGTAGTGGCATTAACCGAGGTCAGGGTAAGCCCCCTTGCAGGATTATATGATGAATGCTTAAGCCACCCGAGTTTTACTCGATTGCAATACGATAAGGAGCAAGTAATGAGCAAGAAAGGACTGACTACTGCAGCCGGCGCACCGGTTGTCGATAATAATAACGTGATTACCGCAGGTAAACGCGGTCCGATGCTGCTACAGGACGTGTGGTTCCTGGAAAAGCTGGCCCATTTCGACCGTGAAGTTATCCCTGAACGCCGCATGCACGCCAAGGGATCCGGTGCCTACGGCACGTTCACCGTCACTCACGATATTACCCAGTACACCCGCGCAAAAATCTTCTCTGAAATCGGCAAGCAAACCGACATGTTTATCCGCTTCTCTACCGTTGCCGGTGAGCGCGGTGCCGCGGATGCCGAACGCGACATTCGTGGTTTCGCCATGAAGTTTTATACCGAGGAAGGCAATTGGGATCTGGTGGGTAACGACACGCCGGTCTTCTATCTGCGCGACCCACTGAAATTCCCCGATCTCAACCACGTGGTCAAACGCGATCCCCGCACTAATCTGCGCAATCCAACCTACAAGTGGGATTTCTTCTCGCTGTCACCGGAAAGTTTGCACCAGTTGACCATAGATTTCAGCGACCGCGGCATCCCGAAATCCTATCGTCATATGCACGGCTTCGGCAGCCATACTTTCAGTTTTATCAATGCCAACAACGAGCGTTTTTGGGTGAAATTCCATTTCCGCTGCGAACAAGGCATTGAAAACCTGATGGATGATGAAGCGGAAGCCATCATCGCCAAAGACCGTGAAAGTTCGCAACGGGATCTCTATGAGGCCATCGAACGGGGTGATTACCCACGCTGGAAACTGCAAATCCAGATTATGCCGGAACACGAAGCCTCACAGACCCCGTATAACCCGTTCGATCTGACCAAAGTCTGGCCGCACGGCGACTACCCGTTAATCGACGTCGGTTTCTTCGAACTGCACCGCAACCCGGAAAACTACTTCTCAGAAGTGGAACAGGTGGCTGTAAATCCGGCCAACGTGGTGCCAGGCATCAGCTTCTCGCCGGACAAAATGCTACAGGGGCGTCTGTTCTCTTACGGGGATGCGCACCGTTATCGTCTGGGCGTGAACCATCACCAGATCCCGGTCAACAGCCCGAAATGCCCGTTCCACAATTATCATCGTGACGGTGCCATGCGGGTGGATGGCAATAGCGGCAACGGCGCAACCTATGAGCCAAACAGCTTCGGTTTGTTCCAGGAGCAACCGGACTTTAGCGAACCGCCATTGAGCATTGAAGGGGCAGCCGACCACTGGAACCATCGTGAAGACGATGATTACTACAGCCAACCGCGCGCACTCTTCAACCTGCTGAGCGCCGAAGAGCATGAGCGCATGTTTACCCGCATCGCCGGGGAGCTGTCGCAAGTGCCGGAACAGATCCAACGTCGTCAGGTTGACTTGTTTACTAAAGTGCATCCGAACTACGGTGCAGGTGTAGCCAAAGCACTTGGCCTGAAATAGCCCCCTCCGTGATCATTTAGGCCGCCTTTCGGCGGCCTTTCTTAGCGACCTGCTATCTGTTGCGCCACCCATTGTTGCAACTGCCGGCGCGATACTTTAATACTACTGCTTTTCAATTCGGTTGGCATCGCCAACAGCGCCATCGGCCGCTGGAAATTCACTAATCGCTCCTGCGACCAGGCCAGCAGCGCTTCCAACGACAGGGGCTCTTCGCTGTCGATCACCGCCACCGGTCGTTGACCAAACTCAGCGTCATTCACAGGCACCACCACCACCATGGAAATCTGCGGGTGAGCCGACAACACGCGCTCAATATCCTCTGGCTGAACGCCTTCTCCACCACTGAAAAACAGATTGTCCAATCGCCCGAGGATCCGTAACTCACCCTGTTCCATCACGCCGCGATCGCGCGTATGGAACCAGCCTTGATCATCGGCAAGGGGCTGTAAGGTGCCGTTCTGCCAATATCCCCGCGCCAGGCTCTGCGCACGGATCCAGACCTCTTCATTGACCAGCTTAATTTCCCGTCCTGCCAGCGGCACCCCAACGCCAGGCCGTGCATCAGCGCGTTTGGCACAGACGGTGGATGCAAGCTCGGTCAGACCATAGCCACACCAGCAGCGAATGCCCAGCGCTTCCGCCTGTTCGGTCAGTTCTACCGGGATCATCGCGCCACCAAGCAGCACTTTTTTCAACGTCAGTGACGCTAAGGGTTGCGTCAGCAGGCGCCAAAGCTGAGTCGGCACCAGGGATGCATGTGTACATCCCGCTAACGCGTCAGCCAGCAGATGCATGTCGCGGACGACCAATCCACCACCGGCCGTCAACCAACGCCAGACAATGCCCTGACCGGAGACGTGAAACAACGGCAATGACAACAGCCAACGATCCTGAGCTTGGAAATCCATCAGCTGCAACACACCTTCGGCACTGGCAATATGCGCGGCATAGCTGTGCGCAGCCGCTTTTGGCGTGCCGCTGGAGCCGGAAGTCAACGTCAATGTCGCCAACCGCTGGGCATCCCAGCGCGGCGAATTCAGCCAACGGTGCTCAGTCGAGGGTGGGTTTAAACGGATGACCTTTGCCGGTAATGTCGGCAAAAGATCTGGGCTGAAGGCAAAATCCATATCCAGCTCGAGCAGCAGCGTTGTCAGCAGAGCATCTGGTAACGCCGGGTTGAGCGGCAACAGCCGTGCACCACACTGTAACAGCGCCAGATAGGCTAACAGCAGTGGATAGCTGTTCTTGCCACATAGCGCAACGCCACAGCCAGGCTCAACGCCCTGATGTTGAAAGTCTGCCGCCAGTTTGTCCACCTGACGCCGCAATGCCAACCAACTAAGCGGCTGATGACCGACTATCACCGCCGTGGCCTGCGGGCGTCGCTGCGCCCAATGCCGCCACGGCCAGTCGTTTAACTGTGCCATACACACTCCAACGCCTGCCGGTCCAGCAGTGGCAGCGTGCTGTCTGGCCAGCGCCGCAACAGTTGAGCCTGCATCAAATCAAGCGTGTCGAGACCGGGGACCGTGGCCGGTGTCAGCCAGTGCGCAATGCGTGCCAACTGCGTTAGCCCCAGACTCGATTCAATACTGGAGCTGATCACTGCCGTTAACCCTGCCGCATGCGCCTGGTCCACCAGCGCACGACAGCGTGCCAGACTGCCGACCAACGTCGGTTTAATCACGATCGCCGCTACGCCCGGCTCGGCCTCCACCACGAAGTCAGGCTCACGCACACTTTCATCCCAGGCGATGGCAATGCCGGTTGCCCGAGCGAAATCCCGTGATTCATCACGGGTTTTGCAAGGTTCCTCAAGGAAGGCAATGCGTTCGCGCAGAGCCGGAGCCACATATTTAGCGAACCCATCCGCCTTGACCCGCGTCCAACTGCGGTTGGCGTCCAGCCGCAGTCTGAGATCCGGCAGCGCCTCCAACAGCACGTTAACGATCATACCGTCACGTACTGCCTCATACAGCCCGACCTTCACCTTCGCCACCTTCTCGCCCGGTAAAGCCGTCAGCACCGCAAACAATTCATCGGGATCGCCCGAACACAACGGCGCTTTGCGGTAGTCAGCCTGCAGCGGCAGCCGCTGTTCCAGCTCCGCCAGCGCACAGCTTGTGCCAAATGCCACCGAGGGTAACAGGCTGTCTGGCGGCAATACTCCGGCCTGCCAACACTGTACCCAGTTCAGCGTGTCTTGCTCGGCTTGCGCCAGCGTTTCCTGGCTAAATTCCGGTAAGGGCGCGATCTCCCCCCAGCCTTCCTGCTCACCTTGTTGCAGATGGATCAGTAAACCGTCACGGGTTTTCAACCGCTGGTTGCGCAGCACCACGCCAGCGTCCATCGGCAGGCTGTAACGGTAAACAGCGGCGTTACGGATAGGGGAAATCATTACGGATTGCGCTTGAATTTGCTGAAGTCCGGCTGACGCTTTTCGTTAAATGCGTTGCGCCCTTCCTGGCCTTCATCAGTCATGTAGAACAGCATGGTGGCATTCCCCGCCAGCTCTTGCAGACCAGCCTGTCCATCACAGTCGGCATTCAAGGCCGCTTTCAGACAACGCAGCGCCATCGGGCTGTTTTGCAGCATTTCACGACACCAGCGTACGGTTTCTTTTTCCAGGTCTGCCAACGGCACTACGGTATTGACCAGGCCCATATCCAGGGCGGCTGCGGCATCATACTGGCGGCACAAGAACCAAATCTCACGCGCCTTCTTCTGGCCAACAATGCGCGCCATATAAGACGCACCCCATCCGCCGTCGAACGAGCCCACTTTCGGGCCGGTCTGGCCGAAAATAGCATTGTCTGCGGCAATGGTCAGATCGCACATCATATGCAGTACATGACCGCCCCCGATCGAATAACCGGCCACCATTGCCACAACCGGTTTCGGGCAAGTGCGGATCTGGCGCTGGAAATCGAGCACGTTCAGGTGATGCACACCACTTTCATCTTGGTAGCCGCCGTAGTCACCGCGCACTTTCTGGTCACCACCGGAGCAGAAGGCTTTGTCGCCCGCACCGGTCAGGATAATGGTACCGATGCCGTCGTCATAACGCGCGTTGGATAGCGCCTCAATCATCTCTTTTACCGTGTGCGGTCGGAACGCATTACGCACCTGTGGACGGTTGATGGTGATTTTAGCAATGCCGTCGCTGGACTTGTGATACAGGATGTCTTCGAAATCACCGGAGCAATCCTGCCAGTCGATGGCGGCATACAGTTGTTCTTCATTCGGATAGAGCATGTTCTGTTCCTTTAACCAGGGTTAACGAGAAAGTCGTGCAGCTCAGCGGCGAAATCCTGCGGATTGGCCAGATGCGAGTTATGCCCGGCCTGTGGCACGATGCGTAACGGCAACTCAGCGTCGCGCGCCAGCTGTTGAAATTTGTGATCATCCGCGCCACACAGCACCACCAGCGGGACCGTCAGTTGCTGCAATTGCGGTACCAGGTAAGGCTGCTTGCCCAGCGATGTGGCCTCCAGCATGTCCGCGACCGCTGGGCCGGAATTATCAGACCGGGCGTCTATCAGCGCAGTACGGTGCACCGCACTGAGATTGGCGAAAACGGGCTGTTGATACCAGTCAGCCAGAACCTGTGCGATAGGTTCGCGACGAAAACGCTCGGCCCAGGCAGCATCATGTGCCAAGCGTTGAGCTCGCAGCGCAGTGTCAGCCAGCCCTGGGTTGCCGCCTTCAATAACCACGCCCTGAAGGCCGGTAGTTTCCCCGTAGCACGCGTGATACATGGCAATGCGCCCGCCGAGTGAATAGCCCACCAGCCAATAGCGCTCGATACCATGCATCTGCAAGGTAGCGCTGATCTGCGCACTGATATCGTCAAAGCTGTTACAGGCCACCGCGACGGAGTCTCCGTGGCCGGGTAAGTCGATCGCCAGTGATGGCCACTCAGGGCAGCGAGAGGCAATCACCCGCCATTCATTATTGTTGCCCAACATGCCGTGCAGCCAGATCAACCATGGGCGATCGGCCTCGCCCTGTTGCAATACCTTTGTTGCCAGCATTATTGCTCCGCCATCAATTGCACCAGATGCTGAAGTGTTTGCGCACCATCGCTCGGTGGCACCTGCAGTTCAATCAGCGTAGCGCCGCTGTGGCGCCAGCCCTGCTCCACCGCTTGCAGCAACTGCCCCCAGTTTTCCGGACAGGCGTAAGCGAGGTGGAACATTGCCGCCGCATGGCTGAACTCGACATCCTGCGGCATACAGTAAAACCGCTCTCGATCTTCTTGCGGCGTGGGCAGCAGTGAGAAAATTTGGCCGCCATTGTTGTTGACCACAATCAACACCGTCGGCGCAGAACATTGACGCAGCAGCGCCAACGCATTCAGGTCGTACAGCGCGGACAGATCACCGACCACGGCCAGCGTTGGTTTGGCGGTCGCCCGTTGTACCCCTGCGGCGGTAGAAATCAGCCCGTCAATGCCACTGGCACCGCGATTGCTAAATACCGAGTAACCGGCCGGCAAGCGGGTCAGCGCATCAATCAGCCGGACAATCAGGCTATTGCCGAGAAACAGTTGGCCATTTTCCGGTAACAACTCCGGTAAACGGTGCGCCAACTGCGCTTCACCAAAGCGGTTGACCAAATGACCGGAAACGGCATCCAATGCCCTGTCTGCCAGCGCCGCCAGCTCGTCAGCCCACGGGGAACGCGGCTGCGCCGGATGCAGCTCAAGCCACTGCGCCACGCTGGAACGGATCCTGCGGCCCCGGTGATGTGCCGGATCGAGCCGTCCCGGTAAATCGTCGATCAGCCAATACTCCGCCGGTCGGCATTGTTCCTGCCACTGCAATAGACGTTTGCCGGTCAGGCTACTACCGAACTGCACCACCAGTTGCGCTTCGGCCAACACTTTCTGCGCTTGCGGCTGAGCCAGCCACAAATCGGCGCAGGGCAGTGGTTGTCCGGTTTGGGACAGCACGTCACCGATCAGCGGCCAACCGAGCATGTCTGCCCATTGTGCCAGCTGCTCGCCTTCTTCCGCGCTCATACGCCCAGCCACCACCACGCCACGTTTTTGCCGCCAGAAGAACCAGTCCGGCTGCTTGAGCACCACGTGTGGATCCACTTCTCTCAGCCAGGGTTGGCTGTCTTGCCACCAGTCACCGAGCGCCGCGGACCAATCCGCATACTGTTGCTCATCACCGCCATACAGGGGTTCGGCAAACGGGCAATTAATGTGCAATGCACCGTGCTGCAAACGTGCCATTGCGCTGTCGACAGTAGACACTAACCAACGGGCGGGAATGTCAGGCGTCGGGCGGGGCAAATCGATATTCAGCGACGGGTGGCTGGCATACAGGCCGTTTTGGCGGATCGCCTGATTGGCGCCGCAGTTGATCAACTCAGGGGGGCGGTCAGCGGTAAGAAACACCAGCCGCTCGCCAGTCAGGCCGGCTTCGATCAGGGAAGGATAAAGGTTGGCGGCTGCGGTACCGGAGGTCACAATCACCGCGACCGGTTCCCGTGACGCCTTGGCCAGACCAAGCGCCAAATGGCCCAGCCCGCGCTCATCAAAATGGGTATGGCAGATAAAAGACTTGTTAGCCGCCGCAGCCAGCGTCAACGGTGTCGAGCGCGATCCCGGAGCGATACAGACATGCCGCACCCCATGGCGAGCTAGCGCTTCCAACAGCAACGCCGCCCACCGGCGATTAAAAACACTTGTCGACATAATTCGCTCACAAGTCGGTTAACAGAATCTGCCTTTGGCGCGTGCCGATTGGCAGCATGCCAAAAATGATGTTCTGCATTATATGAGTAGTTATCTTTACGACTTTTGCGCCAGCGCAAAAACGCCGTATATCCCGGTGACTTTATGGTAGACAATCAATTGATTTAGAACAAAAAATAAACACAAAAATCACAAGCAGTTTACACTCCCGGCAGCATCCACTCAATAAATCCGGATCATAAGCAGGGAAATTCAGCTCAACGCATCGGGTTGCAATAGCGTCAGCAGTCCGGCGGCCTTGTTTTCGATTTCTTGCCATTCTTCTGCCGGATCGGAACCTGCCACAATGCCGGCACCGGCATACAGACGTAAGGCTTTCTCATCGACTTGTGCACAGCGCAACGCCACGCAAAATTCACTGCGGGGAAAGGACAGGTAGCCGGCAGAACCGGCATACCAAGCACGGGAAAAAGGTTCATGTTGCAGGATAAACTCACGTGCAGCCTGGCGTGGTAAGCCAGCCACCGCGGCCGTTGGCTGCAAGCGTTGCAGGCAATCGGCGTCGCTACTGTGGTTGAGACGGCCTTCAATACGCCGCCGCAGGTGTTGCACCTTACGTAAACGCACTACTTCAGGCGGCAAGACATCCACCGCGTCGGCACCGCCTTGCAAGCGCTGGCAGATATCATCTACCACCAGTAAATTTTCATGCTGATTCTTACCGTCTTGCAGCAACCACTGCGCTAATGCCTGCGCCTGTTGCCGATCGGGGTGATTGGCCACCGTACCTGCCAGCGCCTCAGTCAGCAAAAGGCGCCCTTCGCGCCGATACAGTCTTTCCGGGCTAGAGCCAAGGAATGCGCGGCATGCATCAAACCGCAACATATAATGGTAGCAACGGTGATTCACCTGCCGGCTGGCATCCATCATTGCCGGAGCAGACAGCGGGCTATCCAGCGTTAATAGCGTACTGCGTGCTAACACCACCTTTTCCATCTGCTGACTGTCGATGGCCTGTAACGCTTCATGCAACATCGCTTCCCAGCCGGCGCGTTCCGGCTGATGCCGAACCTGATCCACCTGCACTTTTAAGGGTGTGATGGGCACGGCTGCTAGCAGTTGATCCAGCCACTGGCTGGCCAACGCCGCATCGTCACGCAGCGCGTTCTCAGAAAACAGATTGAGCGTTAAGTGCGCATCCTCGCCACCATTCCATATTTCCAGCCGAGGCAAAAATAAATACGCAGCGCCATCAAAAGCGTTCAGCCCCCATACGCGTGCGTTCTGATGGGTTCTGAGAAAACTTTGCGCCTGCTGAGGCTGGGTGAATTGAAGCACTGCACCGCACACCGCGGCTTCTTCATGCCCATCGCGATGGCGCCAATAAAACTGCGGGAATGCCGGCTGTGCCGCCAGCCACTCCAGCAAGTGGTTGGCCAACGGCGCCGGAACAGGAAGTGAACGTTGCTGGAAACCGCCATCAGCAGGTACATCGTGTTCAAGCTGCTGGCGTAAGCGCCCTAACAATGCAGAGAGTTGTTCCACAGCGACCTCAATAACCAAACCTAATGTAGGGAATTATACGGTAAATCAGCGCAGAGCGGCGGAAAAATCGTGTCGCTGGATCCTCGGTAACAACACCTTATTGTTTATTAAAATTAAACAATTAGCTCAAAAAACGCCCAGTGAGATATTAACCGACTATACTAAGTGAGCATATCCCTGCCTGTTTCGAACCCTCGCCAAATCTAAAAATCGGCTTTAATGGGATGTTCAAAATCTCCAAGCGATTTTTTCCGGCTGCCTTTTTGGTCAGATGTAAGGAGCTTTTTTGTGAAAGAAATACTAATCAATTGGTTGAAAAAACAACGCAGAATAACCAAAGTCAAACCTTTGCCCCTACGCCGCAGTAAAGGGGAGCCTGAACCGACCGGTGGAACGATCAAGGCCGAACTGTTTTCTGTCGATCAAATGGAGCGCTACGGCCAGCGTCTGGCACGCTCGCACAAGCTGGCAACGCGTAAAACACCTTACTATTTGCTGAAGCGTCTGGACGATAACGAGCGAATTCTGGCAGAAAGCTGCCACCAACTCAGCAACGGCAAAAAAGCCAGCATGACACCCGCGGGTGAATGGTTGCTGGATAACTACTATCTGATCGAAGAACAAATCCGTGTCGTGCGTCATCATTTGCCAAAAACCTTTGGCCGTGGCCTGCCACAGCTGGGCCCACCGCATAATTGCCCGCGTATTTATGACGTCGCTGCCGAGGCGATTACGCACGGTGACGGCCGGTGGGATGCGGAGAGCCTCACCCGTTATATTGCCGCTTACCAAAAAGAAGTTAACCTGACGTTGGGCGAACTCTGGGCACTGCCCGGTATGTTGCGCTTGGCGTTAATCGAAAACCTGCGACGCGTCAGCGTGGAAGTTGCACAGGCACAACGCGAACGCAATTTAGCCGACGCCTGGGTCACGAAAATGCTGGAATCGGCAGAGAACGACCCGGCCAACCTGATCATCGTGATCGCCGACATGGCACGCTCCAATCCCCCTCGTACCAGCGCCTTTGTTGCCGAGCTGGTACGTCGCCTGCAAGGCCATGGCACCATGCTGGCATTGCCGCTTACCTGGGTAGAACAGCGTCTGGCGGAAGTCGGTCTGACCTCTGATGAACTCATCCATCGCTTTAACCAGCAGTTGGCGGTTAGCCAACTGTCGGTCAGCAACAGTATTTCCGGCCTGCGTCAGCTCAGCGAAATGGACTGGGCAGAGTTTGTCGAAACCATGAGTCAGGTCGAGCAAACCCTGCGTGAAGATCCCTCCGGGGTTTACCCCTTAATGCACTTCAACACGCGCGATAACTACCGCCACGTGATTGAAATGCTGGCGCGCCACTGTCCGCACAATGAGGTACAGGTTGCCCAGCACGTGCTCAACATGGCGCGCGTCGCGGCCGAAGATCCCTCCGGCGATCCGCGCCGTAACCACATCGGCTACTACCTGATTGATGATGGCCGCCCAGAGCTGGAACAACAGCTTGATGTACACATCGGGCGCATTACCCAACTGCGCCATACGTTGAATCAGGCCCCGCTGCTTTCCTGGCTCGGTAGCCTGAGCCTAATCACCACCGCGTGCTGTGCGGAACTGCTGCGCCATGCCTATAGCACCGGCATCAGTTGGGGGTTGGTCCTGCTGTTTTTCCCGATGGCCATCGTTGTCAGCCAATTTGTACTCAATCTGCTCAGTGAGGTCACGACCCGTAGTCGTACACCACAGCCACTACCGAGACTCGACTTCTCCTGTGGCATTCCCGCCGAGTTCCGAACCCTGGTGGTAATACCGACGCTGATCGGCAGTAAAAACGACGTTGATAAGCTGATCAATACGCTTGAGGTCTGTTATCTGGGCAACGCGATGAAGCATCTGCACTTTGCCCTGCTCACCGACTTCAACGATGCCCCCCACCAGCACCATACTGAGGATGCGGCCTTACTGGATTATGCCTGCCAACAGATGAAAGCGCTGAACGGACGCTACCCTTGTGAAGGCCCAAGCCACTTTTTCCTGTTCCACCGCGATCGCCAATGGAATGAAAAACAAGGCGTCTGGATGGGGCTTGAACGTAAGCGCGGCAAACTGAATGCCCTGAATAACTGGCTGCGTAACCGGGAAAACGCCTTCAGCACCCTGGTGGGTGACGGCCGTGAGGTTCTGAAAAACGTCAAATACGTCATTACGCTGGACAGCGATACCGTTCTGCCACGCGAAAGCGCCCACCAATTAATCGCCGCCATGGCACACCCGCTCAATCAGCCCCAGTATGATATGAACCAGCAACGGGTGGTGGAAGGTTACGCCATCTTGCAACCTCGTATGGCCGAGGAAATCCCGAGCTACGGCCAGGGACGCTATGCCGCACTGTGCAGCAGCACGCCGGGCAATGATCCTTATACGCTGATGGCGTCGGATATCTATCAGGATCTGTTTGGCGAAGGTTCATTTATCGGCAAAGGCATCTATGACGTCGATGTGTTCTCGCACAGCATGAAAGGGACCTGTCCAGCGAATTTGGTGCTCAGCCACGATCTGCTGGAAGGGTGCTATGCCCGTTCCGGCCTGTTGAGCGACGTGCTGCTGTATGAACAATACCCCAGTAATTATCTGGTGGACGTTGCACGTCGTACGCGCTGGATCCGCGGTGACTGGCAATTACTCAACTGGTTACTGCCACGGGTGAAAACAGAAGACGGCACGCGCACCGCCAACCCTCTGAGTACCCTGTCACGCTGGAAACTGTTTGATAACCTGCGCCGCAGCCTGACGGCCCCCAGCCTGCTATTACTGCTGTTTTGCGGCTTCGTTTGGTTGCCCAACACCCCTTACTGGTTGGCGGTATTCGCCATTATTCTGCTGCTGCCGACCCTGCTGGGACTGGTGCAAGATATCGTACGTAAGCCCCCCCGCAGGCCGCTGCTAAAGCATATACTGCTGGTACTGAACGGCTCACTCCACCGTCTGTCGCAGATCGGTCTACGATTGGCAACGCTGCCGCATGAAACGCTGTACAGCCTCAACGCCATCGCCATTACCTTGTGGCGGTTGCTGATCACTAAACGCAACCTGCAGGAATGGACCAGCTACGACCAGTCCAAAGCCCGTCAGCAGGTCACGTTGGAAAACTTCTACCGCGCCATGTGGATCAACCCGTTAGCCGGGCTGGCGCTGCTGATTTTTACCCTCATGCATAACCCAATGGCGCTGTTTATTACACTGCCCATCACCAGCTTGTGGATCCTGGCGCCATTCCTGCTGTATTACCTCAGCCAAGAGCCTCAACGCAGTAAAACCGCCATTAACGATGAACAACGGCGGTTCCTGCGCCACACCAGTCGACAGACCTGGGACTTCTTCAATACCTTCGTCAATCAGCAGGAAAACTGGCTGCCGCCGGATAACTATCAGGAGATACCGGAACCGGTGGTGGCGCACCGCACCTCACCGACCAATATCGGGCTATCGTTGCTGGCCAATATCACCGCCTACGACTTTGGCTATCTGACACTCAGTGAAGCGCTGCGGCGTATTGAACTCACGCTCAATACGCTGGACCGCATGGAACACTACCGCGGACACCTCTACAACTGGTATGACACCCGCACATTGGAGCCGCTAAACCCGCGCTATATCTCCAGCGTCGATAGCGGCAACCTGGCAGGCCATCTGTTAACGCTCAGCGCCGGCCTGCCCGCACTGGCCCACCAACCCTTGATTGAACCGCAACGGGTTCTGGACGGGCTCGGCGACAGCCTGCAACTGCTGGAACAGCACTGGGGCGACGCCGCACCAAAGAACCTGTCAAAACTGCGTAACCACTGGGAACAGGCTCATCACAGCCACCCTGCCGCCCTGTTAGCCGAACTGAATGCAATGCGCAATTACAGTAACGGCCTGCAAGAGCCGGCGCTAAACCATGGCGATGAAACCCGACGTTGGGCCGGCGCACTGCACCAGCAACTTAATGAGCTCTGCGCCGAGTGGGCGCAATGGTTCGGCTGGCTGAGCGACAACGTATCAGAACTGGAAACAGTCCCCAGCCTGCATTGGCTGGCGAATCCCCCCTCGTCATTGACGCTGTCGGTAGAGCAACGGAGTCAACTTGATGCGGTCAGCATCCAGGCACAAGAAAAGCTGACGCAATTGGATAGCCTGCAACAGCGGCTGGAAAAAATGGCGCAGATGGACTTCCACTTCCTGTATGACGAATCGACCCATTTGCTGACCGTCGGCTTTAACTGCGATCAAAACCGGATGGACAGCAGTAAATACGATCTGCTGGCATCGGAAATCCGGCTGACCAATTACGTCGCCATCGCTACCAACCAAGTCCCTCAACGCAGTTGGTTTGCACTTGGCCGTCTGTTTACCCTGATCGAAAATGAACCGGCGCTGATGTCATGGAGCGGTTCAATGTTTGAATACTTGATGCCGCAATTGGTGATGCCCGCGTACCCCGATTCGCTCTTGGTACAAATGTGCCGTGCTGCGGTAGACAGACAAATTGCCTGGGGCAAAGAACGCGGCGTCCCTTGGGGTATTTCCGAGTCCGGCTACTTTGGTTTCGATGCCGATCAAAATTACCAATACCATGCTTTTGGCGTACCCGGTTTGGGCCTGAGACGCGGTCTGGGTGACGACATGGTGGTCGCCCCTTATGCGACGGTGATGGCATTGATTGTCGACCCGGATGCGGCCTGCAATAACCTGGTCACGCTGGAAAAAAATGGTGCCAAAGGCCGCTACGGTTTTTACGAAGCGCTGGATTACACCACCGCACGCCTCAGCCGCGGTCAACTGTACGTAATTATCCGTTCCTATATGGCGCACCATCAGGGCATGAGTTTCCTGGCCCTGTCGCACCTGTTGCTGGATGCGCCGATGGTGGCGCGTTTCGCCGACTACCCGGCCTTCCAATCAGCACGTTTGTTACTGCAAGAACGGGTGCCGGATGCCGTCGAGTTGTACAGCACGCGTCGCCACTTTGAGACCCATGAGGGCACCATTACCCCAGCCAGCTTCGTAGCGCGTGAATTTAACCGGGTGGACTCACCAATCCCGGAAGTGCAGCTGCTGTCCAACGCCAACTACCACCTGATGCTCACCCAGGCTGGTGGCAGTTACAGCCGCTGGCAGAACCTCGCGCTCACCCGTTGGCGCGAAGATGCTACCTGCGATAACTGGGGCGCCTTCTGCTACCTACGCGATCCGCAAACCGGTGAAGTCTGGAGCAATACCTGGCAACCCATCGGTGGCGCCGCCAAGGGGTACAGCGCCGTATTCAACGATGCCGGGGCCGAGTTCCAGCGCCAACAGGGTGCGCTGACGGTAAAAACCCAGGTGGTGGTATCACCGGAAGATGATATTGAACTGCGGCGCGTGACGCTGATAAATCGCGGCAAACAACCACGCACCATCGAAATCACCAGCTATGCGGAAGTGGTGCTGGCACCGGCAAGCAACGATCTGGCTCATCCGGCATTCAGTAACCTGTTCGTGCAGACCGAATTGCTGCCGGAGCAGGATGCTATTTTGTGCCATCGTCGCCCGCGTGAACCCAAAGAGAAATGCCCGTGGTTGCTGCATATGATGACGGTACAGGGCCGTTCCAGCCAAACATCCTTTGAAACCGACCGTGCCAAATTTATCGGCCGCGGGCGCACGCCCACCAATCCGCAGGCGTTGTATCAAAATGCGCCGCTCAGTAACAGTGCCGGGCCGGTCATTGACCCGATCATCGCTATCCGTCAGCGCGTGGTGCTGGAACCGAACGTACCTCTCACGCTGGATATCTTTTATGGCGTCAGTGAAGACCGCGCCAGTGGAATGGTCATGCTGGAAAAATACCGCGATCGCCATCTGGCAGATCGTGTATTTGAACTGGCGTGGTCGCATAGCCAGGTGGTCCTGCGCCAGTTGAACGCCAATGAAGAGGACGCCAATCTGTTTAATCGCTTGGCGGGCGCAGTGGTCTTCCCGGCGCAAGAAATGCGGGCCGCCGGCAGTGAAATCATTAACAACCGCCGCGGCCAATCGGGGCTGTGGGGCCACTCTATCTCCGGCGATCTGCCGATAGTCCTGCTTACGGTGACCGACAGCGAGAACATCGAACTGGTACGGCAACTGATCCAAGCCCACAACTATTGGCGCTTGAAAGGGCTACAGGTCGATCTGGTGATCCTCAATGAAGACGTCGGCGGCTACCGCCAGGATCTGCAAAACCAGATCATGGGCCTGATCGCCGCCGGTATGGAATCCACCCAAACAGATAAGCCCGGTGGCATCTTCGTGCGCACCAGCGAGCATATGGCACCGGAAGACCACCGGTTGTTGCTCAGCGTTGCGCGGATTTATCTCGACGATCGTCGCGGTGGATTAACGGAGCAACTCAACCAGCGTCTGCAAATGCCGCAGGTTCTGCAGCAACCTCTGTCGCCGGTCACCGCGTCGTCGAAACTGGCCACGGTGGACAATCTGCCGCGTAACCTGCATTCGCCACAGCTGCCCGCCATTGACGCGTTGCAGTTTTACAATGGTCTCGGCGGCTTCTCCGAGAATGGCCGCGAATATGTGATCGCAATGAACGAAAGTAAGATCACGCCCGCCCCTTGGTCGAACGTGATCGCTAATCCGATGTTCGGCACCGTTGTCTCGGAAAGTGGTCAGGCCTACACCTGGTACGAAAACGCCCATGAATACCGCCTGACCCCCTGGGATAACGACCCTATCTGCGACCGCAGCGGGGAGGCCTTCTATCTGCGTGATGAAGAGAACGGGCACTTCTGGTCCCCCACACCACTGCCTGCCCGGGGCCGTGGGCACTACCTGACCCGCCACGGTTTCGGCTACAGCGTCTTTGACCACCGCGAAAACGGTATCGACAGTCAGTTCACCGTGCTGGTGGCCAAAGATGCACCGGTCAAACTGTTCCTGCTAACCCTGACCAATACCTCGGGGCGCACGCGCAAGTTGTCGGCAACCGGCTACGTGGAATTTATTCTGGGTGATTTGCGGCAAAAATCGGCCATGCACATTGTCACACAGGCCGCATCGCCTGAAAGCGGCTGTGGCATCCTGGCCACCAACCATTACGGCAGCAGCGGTTCAGATCGCACCGCTTTCTTTGGTGTCACCGGCGTGCATTGTTCCATCAGTGGCGATCGGCGTGAATTTATCGGACGCAACGGTTCGCTGGCCAACCCGGTGGTGCTGAAACTGCGGCGACTGTCGGGCAAAGTGGGCGCAGCTATGGATCCCTGTGGGGCCGTTCAGTCGGCGCTCAGCCTGATCGATGGCGATCAACGCAGTCTGGTGTTTGCCCTTGGGTTGGGGCAAAACGCCGATGAGGCTGAGGCCCTGTTGCAAAAATACCTGCGGGAAGACAAACTGCAAGATGAACTGCAACGCGTTACGGCACATTGGGACAGCATTCTCAACAAGGTGCAAATCGGGACGCCGCATCCCGCCGTCGACCTGCTGGCCAATGGTTGGTTACTGTACCAAACCCTCTCCTGCCGTATTCAGGCACGCAGCGGTTACTATCAGTCCGGCGGGGCCTTCGGTTTCCGCGACCAATTGCAAGACACGTTGGCATTGACCCATGCGGCCCCAGAACGTCTGCGCGAACAGATCCTGCTGTGCGCTTCGCGCCAGTTTATCGAAGGCGACGTCCAACACTGGTGGCACCCGCCACAGGGCAACGGGGTGCGTACGCGCTGTTCGGATGACTACCTGTGGCTGCCGCTGGCCATTTGTCATTACCTGGATGCCACCGACGATCGGTCCATTCTCGATGAGTCCGTCGGCTATCTGGAGGCGCGCAAACTGGCGCCGGGTGAGGAATCCTCGTATGAGCAACCCGCATCAAGCGCAATACAGGAAACCCTGTATCAGCACGGCGTACGGGCGTTAAAACACGGATTAACCTTTGGTGAGCACGGCCTGCCGCTGATGGGGGCGGGTGACTGGAACGATGGCATGAATATGGTGGGCCTGGAGGGGCGAGGTGAAAGCGTCTGGCTCGGTTTCTTCCTGTTCCATATCCTGCAGCGTTACGGCAACGTCGCTGCTGCGCGCAACGACAACGAACTGGCGGCACTCTGTCGACAACAGGCCGATACCTTGCGCGATAACCTGCGTGACCATGCCTGGGATGGCGAATGGTATCGTCGGGGCTACTTTGACAGTGGAGAGCCGCTAGGTTCTCAACAATCAACTGAGTGCCGCATCGACGCCATCGCCCAGAGCTGGTCTGTGTTGTCCGGTGCGGCGGATAAAACACGCAGCCTGCAGGCGATGCAATCGCTGGATAAACACCTGGTAGACAACCAAGCTGGTCTGATAAAACTGCTGACACCGCCATTCGATGGCAACGGCCCTAATCCGGGTTATATCCGCGGTTATCTGCCTGGCGTGCGGGAAAATGGCGGTCAGTATACCCACGGCGCGGTATGGGCGGTCATGGCCTTCGCCGAAATGGGCAATATCGAACGCGCCTGGGAACTGATGGCGCTCATCAACCCGATCAACCACAGCCTGGACAGCACCGCCGCCGAGCGCTACAAGGTTGAGCCTTACGTGGCGACCGCCGATATATACGCGGTCGCGCCGCACGTCGGTCGTGGCGGCTGGAGTTGGTATACCGGCTCTGCCGGTTGGATGTACCGGCTGATTGTCGAGTCACTGCTGGGATTGAAACGCCGTGGCAATCAGTTGTCCATCAACACCCGTCTGCCTGCGGACTGGCCACAGGTGACACTGAATTACCGGGAGGGTGGCAGCGAGTACCAGTTGATTATCCGGCAGGGAACGGGAACGACGCAGATCACCGTTGATGGTGAAGAACAGCCGGAGGCCGTAATAACGCTGGTAGACGACGGGAAAATCCATCACGTGGACGTCATGCTGGGGCAGTAAAACCAAGGGCGCGGTGAATGACCGCGCCCAATACCTTTACGTCGTTATTTACGCGCCAACAACAGACCCAGCACCAATCCGACCGTCGCCCCAATGCCGACACTGTGCCATGGTTTTTCACGCACATAGCCGTCAGTGCGGCAAACCGCGTCCTTGGCACGCGCATAGTAGGATTCGGTAGAGTCAGTCAGCCGTGACTTGACCTCACTCAACGCCTCTTCGGCATGGGCTTTAATGTCGATGTAGGCCTGATCGGCGCGATCGCCGGAGTACTTCAACACTTCTTCCAGCGTGTCGCTCAGCATTCTCAGATCGTCGTCGAGCGTGGTTTGATCTGCATCCGTATTTCTCGCCATGTTAAGTTCTCCGTATTTAAAAAATGAAGCGGCCCTTAACTATAGACAAGGATAGCCGCTCCCCGCCATCAGACTATTGGCTAAAATTAGAACACCAGCTGGACCTTGGCGGCCAGGCGCTTATCGCCGGCGAATGCCAGAGCTTGTTCCAGTTGCTGATTGTTAAACTCAGCGGAGAGCAGCGGCAACGGATTGATCGTCCCGTCGGACAACCAGGCAACCGCGATATCAAACTCTTCAACAAAACGGAATGAGCCCAGTAAATTCAACTCTTTGGCGATCAGCAGCATCAGTGGAAAATCAGGGAAACTGCCGCCCATACCCACTTGCACGACCGTCCCCTTGGCACGGGTGACCTCCAGACAGCGCAACAGGGATAACGGATGGCCGGAAACTTCAAACGCGATGTCAAAATAGCCTTTCTCCTGTTGGTAACGGCTAAAATCGTCATTGCTTGCATGCATGCAGATAGACGCCCCCATCTCACGGGCGATATCCAGGCAACGTGGGCTAAGATCGGCACAAACAATTTCGCTGGCGCCCAGTGCCTTCAATGCAGCCACCAGTAAGCACCCGATCGGCCCAACACCGGAAACAAACACCCTTTTGCCGTTTACCTCCCCTGGCTGTTTTGCAGCATGAATCGCGACGGCCAAAGGTTCAGCAAACACCATCACCTTCTCATCGCGATCGGCGTCAAAGGCAATGCACTGCGCACTATCAACCACTTTGTATTGGGTGAAGGCACCATCCACATGGGGAAAATACATGGCGCTGCCGAAGAAACGCATGTGAGTACACTGGTTTTGCTGGTTCGCCAGGCAATATTTGCACAGCCCGCAGGGTTTGCTGGGGTTCAACGCCACCTTTTGGCCAACAGCCAGTCGCGCAGTATCACTGGCCACCACCTCACCAATCACCTCATGGCCAAGCACCATCGGCTGGCGCACTTGAAAGCTGCCAACCTTGCCTTCTTGGTAGTAATGCAGGTCTGAACCACAGATACCACCACGCGTGATTTTCACCAGCGTGCCCGTCCCTTGGTATTCCACCTCCTGCTCCACCACTGCGACGTCATATTTGCCTTTAACCACGCAGGATTGGGTTTGAATTTTCATCATTATTTTCCATTAAGCAGGCGGTTATACCGCAGCGGACATGCCGCCATCGACAAACAGCAGGTGGCCATTAACAAAATCGGATGCCTTTGATGACAAGAATACGGCAGCACCAATCAACTCCTGCGGATCACCCCAACGGGCAGCCGGAGTGCGTTTGGTCAGCCACGCGGTAAACTCCGCATTGTCCGCCAGCGCCTGGGTCATTTCCGTTTTGAAGTAGCCCGGAGCAATGCCATTTACCTGAATGTTATAGCGCGCCAGCTCTACACACATGCCGCGCGTCAACATTTTTACCGCCCCCTTTGACGCGGCATAGGGTGTAATGGTGTCACGGCCCAGTTCGCTCTGCATTGAGCCAATATTGATGATTTTTCCGCTTTGGCGCTGCACCATATGGCGCGCCACGGCTTGCGAGACCATAAAGACCGCTTTTTGATTGACGGCAATAATCTCGTCCCACTCTTTTTCCGGGAACTCGGTAAACGGATGACGGCGCTGAATGCCCGCATTGTTGATCAGCACATCGATTCCACCGCCCTCTGCCTCGATTTGCTCAATAGCAGCATGAATGGCCTGAGAGTCGGTCACGTCAAAGGCCGCGGCGTCGGCGCGGAAACCTTCGCGTCGCAACGCTTCAACCGCACGCTGCGCATTTTCCTGAGTGGTCGCATTGACCAGAATATGGGCACCATACTGCGCCAGCCCACGAGCCAGCAGAAAGCCAATGCCCCGAGAAGCGCCGGTAATCAGTATTTTTTTATTATCCAGTGAAAACAAGTTGTTCATAACGCACCCCGGCCATGTCATTCAGAAAGAACAGGCGTCTATCTCAGCGGATCGCTGCCAGCAAAAATGCGATCTAGATCACTTAAAACAGTGTTACTAAAACCTGTTACCTTTAACGTGAAGCTACGCATTCCGTCGAGAAAACATATCAACATAGTTTATTGAAAAATATAGTTTTTATACTTTATGAGGCGGATTGTTATCGCCAGATCGATTTGTTAACATGACATCATGCGGGCCCTTTCCGCCCCCCCAGCTAAGGCATCAGAATGAAGAACCAACGCGTCACGCTGCAGGATATTGCGCTGCTCGCCGGTGTGACAAAAATGACCGTCAGCCGCTATCTGCGCACGCCAGAAAAGGTGGCTGCAGAAACCGCCGCGAAAATTGCCCAAGTGATGAAAGAGGTTAATTTCACCGACAGCGATGAAGCGCGCTCAACGCAAAAACCGCGTATAGGCGTCCTGATCCCTTCGTTCAACAATCAGATTTTTGCCGACCTGTTAGCCGGTATCGAATCCATTACGCTGGAACACGGTTATCAGACCCTGGTGGTGAACTATGATTACAGCCGCCAACGAGAGGAAGAGCACATCGTCCAACTGCTGGCCTACCCCATCGCGGGGCTGATTCTGACAGATTCTGAGCACACATTACGGGCAGAGAAATACTTGGCGGCAGCAAAAATCCCGGTAGCGCAGGTGATGGATCTTGAAGCCCCGGAGGGGCGGATTGCCGTGGGGTTCGATAACTATCAGGCCGGTTATGACATGACAGAAGCGCTGCTTGCCAGCGGAAAACGTCAGGTGGTTTATTTTGGTGCCATGTCTGATGCCCGCGATAACAAGCGCTTTCAAGGCTATTGCCAGGCGATGGAAAACCAAGGGTTAGCGCCGCGTCAAATCACACCGCATCGGGTGTCGTCTGTCAGTGTGGGTTCCGATATGCTGGCGATGGCCCGTCAACTCTATCCTGATTTGGACGGTATCTTATGCACCAATGACGATCTGGCCGTTGGCGTGTTGCAGGCGTGTCTCCGGCTCGGGTTACAAGTTCCACAGGACGTCGCCCTATCAGGTTTTCACGGTTTGGATATCGGCAAAGCCACCACACCGGGCATCGCCAGCGTGATCACACCAAGGTTTGATATGGGTAAAGTCGCTACGGAGATCTTGCTCAAACGCATAAAAGGGCTACCCTGCATTGAGCGCGTGGACCTGCACTACCGCATTTCCCTCGGCGGTACCATTTGAATCAGCGGTTAACATTCTCGGTAACAACAGCGGTCGCTTTGGTTTTCTCATTGCGTGCCGCCAACCACAAGCCGCTGTTTTTCATCGCGTAACCGAACACCAGCCCAACCAGTAAAGACAGGGTCACCAACGGCCAGTCACCGCCACCAGCAAAGGTCGCGCAAGCGCCAATGAAGGTACCAGGCACGAACCCCAGCCACTGTTGCTTTGCCTGAATGCACATCAAAAAAGCCACCACGCCGGTCAGCAGATAACCGAGCATACTCCAGCCTGGAGCGAGCTCACTGCCGTGAATGATCGCCATAGCCCAAAAGACGCCGCTGCAACTGGTCAAGGTGCTGATTAACAACCCTTTTAATCCCCCCTGCGGGCAGGCGAAATAGGCTGTGCAGCCGAGAAAACCGGCCCAGCTGATTAACCCCAGGCTCACCGCAACCCATCCCCAAACGCCAGAGAGGATCCCGGTAGTCAAAGCAATGGCAAAAATAACGTTCATAAACCGACCCGCTGAAAAGGAAGCGCGCAGTTTACGCGAAAATCGGCAAAAATATATGATGGGAATCACATAAAATATGTAATGAGAAACATGGTAATTACAGAACTGAGGAATTTGTCACAAAAAAAAACCAGCGTGGCAAGCACGCTGGAAATGACACACAACAACACCAGGGAAATCGTTTACCAGATTCACTCACGCCCAAATGAGATCGGGCGCTGAAATCTCAGCGTGGGAAGCCCGCGCGGGTCACCATGAGGCTTAACATTAAGCACACCACGGCACTGACCAGGAATAACAGGTTGACCGCCAGATGCAAGCTGGCATGGTCGATCACTACCCCCAACAGGATAGGGATCCAGTTGGCGATATAAGCAATAACGTAAAACAGCGAAATCAGTCTTGCATGGCTTGCCTTCGGTGAAATCAGATTCACCAATGTGGCACTGCCGACAAAGATAGCCCCGTAGGCATAACCCGCAATCACCATACCGGCACTGGCCAGACCCAACGAATGAATCTGTATGGCTTCGGCGAACACCACGACTGACAGCGCTTGCGCCAGGCAGCCAAACATCAGCGAGTGACGAGCATTAACGCGGCGGCTCAGGATCTGGCTAATACCGGCAATCACCAGATAAACCGCGATCACATACCCATAAACACCACGGCTATGCATACCCAACAGCTTTTCCGACACGCTTGGGCCAATCGCCAGAATGCTGGCAGCCACAGCCCAACAGATAAACAGCGCACCGGCACACAGGAAGAACTTGCCCCCTGTCGCTCGCAAGCCATCTCCCAGAGAACTCTTTTCCGTTTCGGCCCCTGTTTCTACGGCTCCATTCAGGGGGACAACCGGAGCAATAGCGGGCCATTTGAGCATCACACCTAACGCAGCGATTGCCGCCACCGCCATAATGATAATGAACGGCAATGAGGTGGTATGGAACCCAGTTTGCAACGCAACGCCGCTGAAAATCGGCCCTAATGCCAGACCGGTGGTAAAAGACAATGTCGCAATCAGTGCCGCATTTTTACCGCCGTCTTTCGGCCCAAAACGCACCAGCGCAATATTCGCGGCCCCGGTCAGGGCGCCGGTACCAATACCGGCCAGCAAACGCGCCATAAACATCATCAGGAACGAATCGGCCATCGAGAATAACAAGGCCCCCGCCAGTACCACCAGCAGCGCAGGAACAATCATGCTGCGCAGGTCCTTCACTTTGCCGGCCATATTGCCCACGCCGAACAATGAGATCAGCACACCCGCAGCATAGGCACCATAAATGACTGTCAGGCTGACCGAGCTTAATGCCAACTCATGTTGATAAAGCGGATAAAGCGGCGTCGGCGCACTGCTGTTGAGCAATGCAGACATTAATGCCAAGGCTAAAAACAATAAGATGGCAAAATGTGACTCGCCCAAATTCGCTTGAGCTGATTTATCAACAGCCACCCCTTCAGACATTTTTCTCTCCCGAAACAATCTGGATAAACACTAAGCCCTGAAAACCAAACTCATCAGGAAACGCGTTTATCATACCGTTCGGGTATAACCGTAAAAATAGCCAAGAATGCATCATAGTGATTCATTAATGCATTCGCGCTGGCAATACTCGCTGGTCTTTATGAAAGAAACGGGCAGAAAGTGGTTACACCGCCTCCGCTTTTTGGACCTTCGCGGGAGCACGTTTCAAAATAGCCAGCGCACCAGAAAGAATAATCAATGCCATGCCCCCGGCGGCAATGTAAGACAGTTTTTCGCCGAACAGCACATAGCCGAGCAAGGTGGAAAAGATGATGGTGCTATAGGAAAGAATGCTAACAATGACCGCATTACCGCTGCCATAGGCGCGAGTCATGGTAATTTGCCCCAGGCTGCCGAATACGCCGATGGCACAGACACACAGTATCATCGCGCTATCCAACGCCGTGAACCCCACCACTGACGTCATTACGCCACCGACCAGCGTGCCCACCAGCGAGAAGTAAAATACCACTCGCAGTTCGGGTTCCCCGCTACGTACCAATTTGCCGACGTTAAAATAGGCCAATGCCGTGAGCAAGCCAGAAAACAGGCCGATCAGGGTCGCCGCATACTCGCCGTTCGGCGCGTCAGGGCGCAATAACACCAAAATGCCGATGAATCCCAGCAGTACCGAGAACAACAGTTTTCCGGTTAACTGACCTTTGGAAGTAACAAAGGCAATCGCCGATTGAAAAATCGGGTTGGTGTAACCCAGCGTAGTGGCGGTGGCGATCGGCAGATGGATCAATGAATAGAAACCGCAGTACATCGCCGCATTACCTATAGCCGCACGTTTCATATGCAGGCCCAGATGCTGGGTACGAAAACCCAGGTTTTTAATATGAATCAGCGCGGCAACGATCAGGACGTTAATGACGGAACGGTAAAAAATGATGTCGAAAAAGCCAACTTTGGCCGAAGCCAATTTGATGCTGGCCCCCATCAGCGCAAAGAACCCGCTGGCGACAACCATCCATAAAGCAACCATGATTTCCTCAGAATGCAGCCCAAACAGGCTGCAAAAAATAATCTATACCCGTAGATTCCAAGCTGCAGCCAGGTAAAGCGGCAACTTGAAAGACGACACCGGCATTATTCGGCGGCTTTTACCGTCAGCGGTTTATTGTCTGCGCAGGCAAAGAACACCAGCATTTCAGCACCTTTATCACCCGATACCCCCTGATGAACAATATCTACCGTGTCGGTAAAAGAGTCACCCTGTTTAAAGGTGTGCTTCACGCCGGTTTTCTTTACCGTCAGCGAAACGCTCCCCCCTGTCATATACACTGCGCTGATGCACGGGTGAGTATGCCAGGCCAGCACCTTGTTCGGCTCAACGGTGACCTTCAACATGGTGATCTGCGGAGCGCCGGCAGGATAATGCTGATAGGGCGACCCCTCCCACGACTTCTCTGTTTTCAGAAGCGTTTCTTTGGTAATGCCTTCACCATGATCGTCAGCGGCCTGTGCATGGCCTTGAAATGCCATCATTAATACTGCCAGAAGTGTCAATTTATACATTGTTATCGCTCCATGACTACTGTGAGTAAAATAGAATGGCGTGATGCAAAGGACAATAATAATGACGGCTCCCGGATTAACAGGGCAACGCTCTTACACGCCTTTGATACGCTGCTCGTATTCTACGATGCTCTCGGCATAGTATCGATTAGGCGCCACATGATTTCCTACCAACACTTCTATCAGGAACGGGCCGTCGTGTTCGGCCGCGGCAACCAGCGCGTCATCGAGCTCTTCCAACGTTGCCGCTTTGGCCGAAGAGACGCCCAGACTGTTGGCGAAGGCTTTCCAGTCATGATTAGGCAGCGCAGTATAATCTGCCGATACCCCCCGGTTCTGCAACGTGTCGATATGCATTGCACCGTGAGCACAGTTGTTCATCACCACGAAGGTCATCTTGACCTGATAACGGGCAGCCGTCTGAATTTCCATGCCGTGCATCAGCATACAGCCATCACCGGTGACCACCACGCAGTTACGATGCGGTGCCGCCAGCTTGATGCCAATACCCGCGCAAATCGCCCAGCCCATCGGGGCCAACGAACTTGATGTATGGTAATCACCACGCCCACTGGCTAGCCAGTGATGTGCCATAAAGATACGGTGCGCGCCAGAGTCGACCACGACGTTAGTATCCTGGTCCATATGGCGACGAATGCGTTTAATGGCATCGCCGGGGTACATGTTTGCCTCTGCCACGGCCAGACGTGCCTGCAAGTCAGGGCGCGGTTGTTCCAAGGGTAACTGATTTACCTGCTCAATCCAGCCATCGCGCAGCACGTTGATATCGGCCAGATGCGCATCTTCGTCACTGACCGCATCTAACAGGTGTTGTAGCGCCCCGGTCAGGCTGGAGAAAATCTGCATATCCGGCTGGTAGTGCGAACTGACCTTGTCAAAATCCTCATCGATCACCACCAGCGTTTTCGTACCGTGCAACCGTGCGTTCCAATTGAGGCTATCGCGCTGGCTGAGATCGCAGCCCAACACCAGCAGGACATCAACGTCATCACCATTGATGGTCTCCACAGCCCGGGTATGGCCGGCAAAGCCATACAGACCCAATGCCAGCTCATGCCCTTCCGGGAAGGCGCCCTTGCCGGATAGCGTCGTGGCGACGGGCAAACGGTATTTCTCCGCCAGACGCAGCAGCAATGCCGCATCTTGCGGGTTATTCATCCGGTTACCGGCCAGACAGGCCACCTTCAACCCGCGTAACAGATAGTCGTCCAGCACCTGATCCAGCCCCTGCTGATCGATGGCAACGTCGCGGCACTGCGGCGTTGTGCGCGGCGGGCTGGCATCATGATTGCCGGCAACCACGTTCTTTTGCATATCGACCGGTACGCTCAAGTAAGCGCGGCCTTTACGTTGGGTGTTCAGACACGACAAACTGCGTCGCAGCTCGTGTTGCAACGTCAGGTTATTTTTCACTTCTATCGCGGCGGAAAGCAATGGCTTGACGATGGTCAGCTCATCGATGCCGCTATTGCTGCCATCCTGGAAAGCACCCTGTGCTTCATGATAAGTGGCGATACCGCCAGCCAGATACAGCACCGGGATTTTATCAGCCTGTGCAGCGGCCATCGCGGGCAAAAAATTCATTGTGCCGGGGCCGGAGATCCCCAGGCAAACGCCAAATTTGCGGTTAGCACGGGCATAACCGTCCGCCATAAAACCACAGGCGGTCTCGTGGGCACCGACGATACCGGTGATGCCTGAATGTTCAATGGATTTAATCAGTGGGTACACCAGTTTACCGGGTACCAGGAAGATGTGCTGAATGCCGCGAGCTTCAATACCCTGGATGATCACATCAGCATTACTTTGCGTTGCCGCTTTCGCGCCGGGTGCTGCAATTACCCTAACGCCATCCGCCGTTGCCAGCGCAACGGGGGTGTATAACTTCTCTGCGTGAGACTCCATTTTTAATGTCCAGTCGTGGTGGGTCAACCTGATATAGAGTCGATCCCACCAGGCGATTAGCCACAGAGACAGGCTCTCATGCGTATCTGCTTACGCGTTTAAGGTAACATTGGCACAAAATGTGCGCCAGATCACAGCATAAACGTTGATAAGCATAAAGATTGTCGGGTAAAAATAAAGATGCAAAAGTGCTTCACGTTGATGCATTTATTCATATCCTGAAACATAATAAATAATTATGATACGTGGGCCTCATTTGCAGCCTAAACCAGAGCCAGTACGGTTGCGCAAGAATGAACACTGACAAGACCGATAAGCCTGTACAAAGGAAATGGCATGATGAATTGGGATGATGCACGCTTCTTCCTGGCGGTCGCGCGCTGCGGCACTTTACGAAAAGCCGCCAATGAACTACACGTCGATCAGGCCACCGTCGGGCGGCGCATTACTGCATTTGAAGAGAGCCTGGGCTCCAAGCTGTTTATCCGCACGCCAAAATCCTTTTCCCTCAGTCCATTGGGTGAAGAGATGCTGGCCGACGTGATGAATATGGAAAACGCCGTACAAGCGATTGGCCGCAAAGCCACCAGCGGTGACGACAGCCTGTGCGGTAATGTACGCATCGCCACGACAGATACCATGGCTGAAGCCTTTGTCATCCCGGCGCTGAAGGTGCTGCGGGAGCAACACCCGCTAATTACGGTCACGATGCTGACGGCGGTTAATATCTCTGATATCTCTTATCGCGGTGCCGATTTAGCGATCAGGGGGGCACGGCCAGAGTCCGACGAACTCATTATCAAGCGCATGGCCACCATTGAGATGGGGTTGTATGCAACGCAGGACTACCTCGACAAGCACGGGATGCCGACCAAAGGCGACCATCTGCGCGGTCACGATCTGTTGATGTTCCCACGCGAACTGGTACCCCGCCACTGGAACGACTTCTGTGGAGAAGCGCTGATCGACCCTAACGTGGTGCTTCAATGCAATTCGCAGCTGCTTCTGCGTTCGGCGACACGCAACGGATTGGGAATTGGCCTGCTGTCTTCCTTCCTGGCGGATAAAGACCCAGACCTGGTACGCATCTTCCCGGAGAATAAAGACTGGGTCGATATTTGGTTGGTGCTGCACCCTGACCTGCAACGTGCGGCGCGCGTGCGTGCTGTCGTACAGGTTCTGGAAGAATCGTTTAAAAATAATCCCGGCTGATCATTGGCCCCGACTTCCCCACTCACCATAAAAAAAAGGTCGCCGAAGCGACCTTTCTTACTGCCGTGATGCCTATCAGAACATCGGCTGTGCCATCTGCACCAGCGTAATCAGCGGCTGCGGATAAACACCCAACAGCAACACCAACGCGGCAGAAATCAGCACTACGACACCGCCGGCGGTCAACGCCCAGTTATTCGGGGTATCACGCTGCAATGCTTCCGGTGCGCTGAGGAACAGGCTGACGGTGACACGCAGGTAGTAGTACAAACCAATGGCACTGCCCAGCACCACTGCGCCGGTCAACCACCACAGGTGAGCACTGACACCCATCGCGATAACAAAGAACTTACCGATAAAGCCCAGCGTCATCGGAATACCGGCCAGTGATAACATCATCACCGTCATCACCGCAGACAGGATTGGCTTATGCCAGAACAGACCACGGTAAGAGAACAGTGAATCAGCATCTGGACCACGGTACGGACTGGACATCAAGCTGACCACACCGAACGCACCCAGGCTGCTGAACAGGTAACCTGCCAGATAAACACCGGCGGTTTCCAGCGACAGTTGATGGGTTTGCACCGCAATCAACGCCACCAGCAGATAACCCAGATGGGCAATCGACGAGTAACCCAACAGACGCTTGATGTTGGTCTGGCTGATGGCCATCAGGTTGCCGAACAGAATCGAACAAACCGCAATGATTGCCAGTACCATACGCAACGCTTCGCTATCGGCGGCCGGGGCATACAGGAACAGACGCATCACTACCGCGAAGATTGCAATCTTGCTGGCGGTGGCCAGGAAGGTTGAAACCGGCGCAGGCGCCCCTTGATACACATCAGGTGTCCACAGTTGGAACGGCACCAGAGACAGTTTGAAGCCCAAACCGACAATCATCATGCCCATACCCGCCAGGATCAGCGGCTGGTGCATCATGTTTTCCTGCAGGCTCTTGCCCAGGCCAGCCAGTGACAGGTCACCAGACTCTGCATACAGGAGCGCCATACCGAACAGCAGGAATGATGATGCCGCAGCGGACAACAGCATGTACTTGATGGCCGCTTCCAATGGGCGCTTTTGGCGGTAGGCATAACCCACCAGGCCAAACAGCGGCAGCGAGATCAGTTCAATACCGAGGAACAGCGACGCCAGATGGTTGGCGCTCGCCAGCAGAATGCCACCCAGGGTAGCAATCAGCACCAGCAGGTAGAACTCTTCGCGGTTGTCCGGGTAACCGACCAGCCAAGGATAGGCAAAGGTACAGGTCGCCAGACTCGCCAGTATCACCAGCCCGGTATAGAACATCGAGTAGCCGTCAACCCGCAGCAGCGGGGTGACGTCCATTGGGCCAGCCTGGCCGACAAAGTACAGCGAAAGCAGCGCCAGGTTGAGACCGATCACGGTGAGAGTGGCGTTGATAAAGTGGTCGCGTCGCCACGCAATGCCAAGCATCACAACCACCACCGTCAATCCGACGATCAACAGTGGTAGCAATGCGATCAGTTGTTGAGGAGTTATTGTCATGGCGAATTACGGCCTTGTTGTTGAAATTGCTGAAACTGATGAACCAAACCAGTGTTGCACGTTGCTCATCGCCGCATGAGAAGTGTCCAGAATCGGCTGCGGGTAAACCCCGAGCAGAACCAGCAACACCACCAGTAGCAGAATGATGAACAGCTCACGCGCGGTCATGCCCGGCAACGGTTGGTCAGACTTGGCTTTGCCGTAGTAGGCGCGCTGCATCATGATCAACGAGTAAACCGAAGCAAACACCAGACCGAAGGTAGAAATCACGGTGATCACCGGTACAACCTGGTAGCTGCCGAACAGGATCATGAATTCACCGACGAAGTTACCGGTACCCGGCATCCCCAACGTCGCCACTGCAAAGAACAGCGACAGCGCAGGAATGTATTTAATACGTCCCCACAAGCCACCCATCTCACGCATGTCACGGGTATGCAGACGTTCATACAATTGCCCGCAGATGATGAACATACCGGCCGCTGACAGCCCGTGCGCAATCATCTGGATCACCGCGCCCTGGTAAGCCAGTTGGCTGCCCGTGTAGATGGCAATCAGTACGAAGCCCATATGGGAAACGGAGGTATAAGCAATCAGACGCTTGATATCGGTCTGTGCAAACGCCATCCAGGCACCGTAGAAGATACCGACCACGCCCAACCACATCGCAATTGGCGCAAACTCATGTGAAGCTTCCGGGAACAATGGCAAGCTGAAACGCAACAGACCGTAGGCCGCGGTTTTCAGCAAGATCCCCGCCAGGTCCACAGAACCCGCGGTTGGTGCCTGGCTATGCGCATCCGGCAACCAGCCGTGCAATGGCACTACCGGCATTTTCACCGCAAAGGCGATGAAGAAGCCCAGCATCAGCAGGTATTGCACGTTATGTGACATTGGCGTTTGCAGCAGGTCTTCGTAATCAAAGGTCCACACGCCGGTCGCGTTGTAGTGCACGAACACCAGGCCCAAAATGGCAATCAGCATCACCAGACCGCTGGCCTGGGTGTAGATGAAGAACTTGGTGGCCGCAGTGATGCGGGTTTTCCCGTCCGACGCCTTGTGACCCCAGAGTGCAATCAGGAAGTACATCGGCACCAACATCATTTCCCAGAAGAAGAAGAACAGGAACATGTCGATGGCGAGGAACACGCCGATTACCCCACCCAGGATCCACAGCAGGTTCAGGTGGAAGAAGCCCTGGTATTTCTGGATTTCACGCCAGGAACAGAGGATAGCCAACACGCCCAGCAGGCCGGTCAGCACCACCATCAGCAGTGAAAGGCCATCCAGCGCCAGGTGGATAGAAATACCAAAACGCGGGATCCACGGCAGCAGGAATTCAGACTGCCACTGCGGAATGCCTTTCGGCGTAGTCAACGTGTAGCCACCCTGCATCCACAGATGCAGAGAAAGCGCCAATGTCAGCCCCATTGCGATCAACGCAATCCAGCGCGGCACCTTAGTACCGAAGCGCTCAAACTGCCAGCACAGCAGACCGCCAATAAAGGGGATAAGAATTAGCCAAGGTAATAGCATGGCGTTTTGTGTCCCTATTCTACCGTTGTCTTTCACGCTGTGGCGTTGTTGGCTACGTCTGTTCACCCCGGTCACATACTTCAGTAAGCCCCTGGGGATTTGCACACTTGCCGCCTAGCCACAACGCGAAATTCATACGGTATAAAACATTCCGCATAGCGCCGTGTTAACGGACGCTACGCCCGATAATTGTGTCTACTCTCTGTTAAACCAAAATCAACAGAGCTAGCACCACCACTGCACCCACACCCATAGACGCTATATACCAACGCACCTGACCGTTCTCGCTGACTGTCAGACCTCGGTTCCCCCAGCGGGAGAAGATGGCCGGCAGGTTCATCATCGAGTTCAGCGGATCGCGTTGCAGCAACTTCGCAATACCCAGGTACGGCTTGACGAACACTTTGTCGTACAGCCAGTCGAAGCCCCAGGCATGGAACCACCAGGTCGAGAAGAAACGCCCTGGTGCGCTTTTGGCGATACGGGTAACCAGGCTACGTTTGCCCAGCCACAGCGCCGCCGCCAGCAGAATGCCGACGATAGCCACTACGCCGGAGGTGATCTCCAGCTGCAGCACGCTACCGTGCGCCAACTCGGTGGTATCTGGCAGTACACCCTGCAACGGCGGCACAATCATCGCGCCGACGAAGGTGGACAGCACCAGCAGAACCAACAGTGGCAGGTGGTGAGTGATGCCTTTACCGGCATGCGCTTTGATTTTCTCCTCGCCATGGAACACGATGAAAATCATACGGAAGGTATACAGTGAGGTCATGAATGCACCGACCAAACCGGCAATCATCAGGTTAATGTGTCCGTTGGCCATCGCGCCGGCCAGGATCTCATCCTTACTGAAGAAGCCCGCGGTGATCAGCGGCAATGCCGACAGCGCAGCGCCCCCCACCAGGAAGCAGACGTAGACCAGCGGAATGCTCTTGCGCAGGCCACCCATCTTGAAGATGTTCTGCTCGTGATGGCAGGCCAAAATCACCGAACCGGAGGACAGGAACAACAGCGCCTTGAAGAAGGCATGGGTCATCAGGTGGAAGATAGCCGCATCCCACGCCTGTACGCCCAACGCCAGGAACATGTAACCAATCTGGCTCATGGTGGAGTAGGCAAGTACGCGCTTGATATCCGTTTGGACCAGTGCGGCAAAGCCCGCCAGTACCAGGGTCACTGCCCCGATAATACCCACCAGATGCAGGACTTCCGGTGCCATCAGGAACAGGCCGTGAGTACGTGCAATCAGGTAGACACCCGCGGTTACCATGGTTGCAGCGTGGATCAATGCTGAAACCGGGGTTGGACCCGCCATTGCGTCCGCCAACCAGGTCTGCAACGGCAGCTGCGCCGACTTACCGACCGCGCCGCCCAGCAACATCAAGGTAGCCCAGGTGATCGCCGTATCGCCGACCGCCAGTTTTTGCGGTGCCAGGATCATCAGTTCACGGATGTTCAGCGTGCCCAGTTCGTTGTAGAGAATGAACAACGCAAACGCCAGGAACACGTCACCAACGCGGGTCACGATGAAGGCTTTCATCGCCGCCGCACCGTTGGCCGGATCTTTATAGTAGAAACCGATCAACAGGTAGCTGCACAGGCCCACGCCTTCCCAACCCAGGTACAGCAGCAACAGGTTGTCTGCCAGAACCAATACCACCATGCTGGCGATAAACAGGTTGGTGTAAGCGAAGAAGCGTGAGTAGCCTTCTTCACCGCGCATGTACCAGGACGCGAACATGTGGATGAAGAAACCCACACCGGTGACCACTGACAGCATGGTCAACGACAGCCCGTCCAACGTCAGCGTCACGCCGATGTTGAAGTTGCCGACGGTCATCCAGTTCCACAGGCTTTGCTCAAACAGCTGTACGCCGGTGGCTTTCTGGGCGAAAAAGTCCATCGCCACATGCACAGTAACCAACGCAGCAAGGCCGATAGAGCCTACGCCAACGGTCGCCGAAACGTTTTCAGACCAGCGGCCACGGGAAAAGGCCAACAGCAGGAACCCGATCAGCGGTAGCAGAATAGTTAAATATAATAGGTTCATCCGCGCATCTCACTGACAGTATCAATATTCAGGGTATGACGACGACGGTAGAGCTGCAGCAGCAACGCCAGACCAATACTGGCCTCGGCTGCCGCCAAACTGATCGCCAGGATGTACATCACCTGCCCATCCGGTTGGCCCCAGTAGCTACCCGCGACGATAAACGCCAATGCCGCAGCATTGATCATCACTTCCAGACTGATCAGCATAAACAGCAGATTGCGACGAACCAGTAACCCGGTCAGACCAAGGACGAACAGGATCGCCGCCAGGATCAAACCATGTTGAAGAGGGATCATGCTTGCTCCTCCGATTTTCTTCTCGCCATTTCGCTACTGGCCGGGGCGTTACTCAACACTTCACCCGGTTTGTGCTCACGGCCAATGTGGAAGGCAACAACCAGACCTGCCAACAACAGCATTGAAGCCAGCTCGACCGCCAGAACGTAAGGACCAAACAGGCTGATCCCTACCGCTTTCGCGTCGACCATGTCACCGCTGATGCCCTGATCAGACACGCTACGGATAGCGACAATCAGTACCGCTAATAGCGCCAGCGACAACAGGCCCGGGCCAATCCACACAGACGGCTTCAGCCAATCACGCTCTTGCTGCTGCACCGCGTTGCCAAGGTTCAGCATCATCACCACGAACACGAACAACACCATGATGGCGCCCGCGTAAACGATGATTTCCAGCGCTGCGGCGAAGTACGCGCCGAGTGAGAAAAAGACTGCAGAGATCGCCAATAGCGAGACGATCAGATACAGCAACGCATGCACAGGGTTGGTATGCGAGATCACGCGAATTGTCGCGACCACCGCAATCAAACCTGCCAGATAAAAGGCAATTTCCATGCTTGCTGGCTCCTTAAGGCAACAGACCTTTGACGTCGATCGGTTTGGCTTCGTTTTCGGCTTCGCCCTTGGCTTTGCCGTCAATCGCCATACCGGCCATCCGGTAGAAGTTATATTCCGGATATTTACCCGGCCCCGAGATCAACAGATCTTCTTTTTCGTACACCAGATCCTGGCGCTTGAACTCACCCATTTCGAAATCCGGCGTCAGCTGGATCGCGGTAGTCGGGCAAGCCTCTTCGCACAGGCCGCAGAAAATGCAGCGCGAGAAGTTGATGCGGAAGAATTCCGGGTACCAGCGGCCGTCTTTCTGTTCTGCTTTTTGCAGCGAGATACAGCCCACCGGGCAGGCAACCGCACACAGGTTACATGCCACACAGCGTTCTTCACCGTCCGGATCGCGCGTCAGCACAATACGGCCACGGTAGCGCGGTGGCAGGTAAACCGGTTCTTCCGGATACATCTGGGTTTCGCGCTTGGCGAAGGCGTGCAAGCCTATCATCCAAATGCTGCGCACCTGGGTGCCGAAACCAACCAATAACTCTTTCAATGTCATGGTTTATTCACCCCTTATTGAGCGTTGTACAAAATGACTGCGGCGGTCGCCAGCAGGTTCAGCAGCGTCAGCGGCAGGCACACTTTCCAGCCGAAGGCCATCACCTGGTCATAGCGCGGACGCGGCAGAGCAGCACGAATCAGAATAAACATCATCATGAAGAAAGCCGTTTTCAGCGCGAACCAGATGAATGGCGGCAGGAATGGACCCTGCCAGCCACCGAAGAACAACGTCACAATCAGGGCAGAAACGGTGACGATACCGATGTACTCACCCACAAAGAACAGACCGAACTTCATGCCGGAATATTCAATGTGGTAACCGTCAGCCAGTTCCTGCTCAGCTTCCGGTTGGTCAAACGGATGGCGGTGGCACACCGCAACGCCGGCAATCGCAAAGGTCACGAAGCCGAAGAATTGCGGGATGACGTTCCACAGATGCGCCTGAGATTCAACGATGGTTTGCATGTTGAAGGAGTCCGCCTGCGCGACCACGCCCATCAGCGACAGGCCGATGAACACTTCATAGCTCAGGGTTTGTGCGGAAGCACGCATCGCCCCCAACAGCGAGTATTTGTTGTTGCTCGACCAACCCGCGAACAGCACGGCATATACCGCCAGGCCAGCCATCATCAGGAAGAACAAAATACCGATATTGAGGTCGGACACTGCCCAGGTCGGGCTGACCGGAACAATGGCAAATGCCAGCAACAGGGAAGTAAAGGCGATCATCGGCGCCAGGGTAAAGATCACCCGGTCGGAGAATTTCGGTACCCAGTCTTCCTTGAAGAACATTTTGATCATGTCGGCGACCAGCTGCAGCGAGCCGCCCCAGCCGACACGGTTTGGTCCATAACGGTTCTGGAACAAACCGAGCAAACGACGTTCGCCGAAGCTCATGAATGCCCCACAGCTCACTACGACCAGCAGGATCACTACCGCTTTAAGAATGGCAATCAGAATGTCGATCACCTCAGGGGTAAACCAGCTCATCGTGTCGCCTCCCGCAGATTTTCAACCGTCGCACCCACCAGTACTGGCGGGATCCCAGGTAAGCCAAGCGGTAACCCCACCTGTCCCTGGGTCAGGGCTTCACTCAGGCGTACTGGCAGACGCAATGTCTGGCCCGCACAGCTGAACTCCACCAGCGCACCGGCATTGACGCCAAGCGCAGCCGCATCCGCCGGGTTCACCATGACATAAGCCTCTGGCATACGTTGCTGAATTACACCAGAACGCTGTGACATTTCGTCACTGCCGAACAAATGGTAATACGGCGCAACACGCCAGCCTTGCTCATGACCAAAGGCGGCAGGCACGTTGGTAAAGTAACCCAGCTTGCCCTCCCCTGCTTCGATCAGGCGTACACCCGGATCGCCATGACGCAACTTGCCACCCACTTCGGCCTGGAACTTGTTCCATGCCTGCGGTGAGTTCCAACCTGGCGCCCAGGCGAATGGGATCTGCTGACGATCGGCCAGCGGGCTGTTGTTCCCTTCCATTGAGAAGGCAAACATGGTGTCTTTATCCTGCGGTTGACGCGGTTCATGCACGCTAATATTGGCGCGCATGGCCGTACGGCCGCTGGAACGAATTGGAGAACGCGCCAGTTTCTGACCACGAATACGGAAGCTCGCGTCCGGTGCTGCATCGACGATACCCTGCAGTTGCGGCAGTGCATTAACACAGGCGGCGATCACGTCGTCGAGCTGCGTCCAATCCACGTGGCGACTGGTGTAGGTAGAGTGCAGCGAGTGCATCCAGCGCCAGCTTTCCAGCATCACGGTAAACTGATTCTTTTTGGCATCGTCGTAGTAGGCAGGATCGTAGACCTGGAAGAAGCGCTGTGCGCGGCCTTCCTGGTTGACCAACGTACCGTCACTCTCGGCAAAACTTGCCGCCGACAGGATCAGGTTAGCCTTTTCCATCACAGCAGTGCGTTGATGGTCCGCGACAATCAGGTTGCTGACCTTGGCCAGCGCCGCGTCCACTTTCGCCGCCGACGCATGCCGGTAGAGATCGTTTTCCATGACGATAGCGGTGTCGGCTTCGCCGTTTTCCAACTGCGTCAAAGCCTGATCAAGTGAACCGCCGCCGATCATCGACAAACCGATGCTGTTGGCAGCGCTGGCTACGAAGGTGATACCCACGTCAGAACCGCGATCCTTCAGCGCTTTGGCGATGTTGGCCGCCGCTTCGATGATAGCTTCGCTACCGGCGTTGCTGCCGGTGATGATCAACGGTTTGCGCGCGTCGGTCAGCGCCTGCACGATGATGTCGACTTTCTTGTTCAGACCGCCAGCCAGATCGCTAACCGCAGGTGCCGCATTGTCCAGCGCATGGGCAATAGCGAAGCCGAAGCGCGCCTGCTCATCCACCGGTGCACGGTAGTTCCATGCCGCAATGTCATCCAGACGCGTGTCGTCCACGTTGGTCACGAACAGCGGGTATTTGGCATGCTGACCAATGTTTTGGATCGCAGCGATCTGCCAGTCGGCAACACGCTGGGCCGCCGCCATGGCACGGGCCTTGCCTTTCACCGCCTGACGTACTGACAGCGCGATACGCGCACCGGTCTGGGTGAGATCTTCACCCAACACCAATACCGCGTCGTAGCCTTCGATTTCACGCAGTGCCGGCGTGTAAACGCCGCTGTTTTGCAGCACGTTCAGCATCAGGTTCAAACGACCCTGTTCGGCCTGCGAGATACCGGTGTAGAAGTTCTCGGCACCCACCAATTCGCGCAGTGCGAAGTTGCTTTCCAGGCTGGCGCGTGGTGAACCAATACCGATGGTTTTCTTTGCCTGACGCAGAATGTCCGCCGCGCCCTGCATGGCTTGTTCGGCATTCAGGGTGATCCAGTCGTCACCGCGCAGCTGTTGTGGCTGGCGCGGACGATCTTTCTGGTTCACGTAGCCATAACCAAAGCGGCCACGGTCACACAGGAAATAGTGGTTCACGCTGCCGTTATAACGGTTTTCGATGCGACGCAGTTCGCCATAGCGCTCACCCGGGCTGGTGTTACAGCCGATGCTGCACTGCTGGCAGATGCTTGGCGCAAACTGCATGTCCCATTTACGGTTATAACGCTCGGAGTGCGTTTTGTCGGTGAACACGCCGGTCGGGCACACTTCTACCAGGTTACCGGAGAACTCGCTTTCCAGCGTACCGCTCTCGACGCGGCCAAAGTAGACGTTGTCGTGAGCACCGTACACACCGAAATCGGTACCGTCCGCATAATCCTTGTAGTAGCGCACACAACGGTAGCAGGCGATGCAGCGGTTCATCTCATGCGAGATAAACGGCCCCAGTTCCTGGTTGTTATGGGTACGCTTACTGAAGCGGTATTTACGGAAGCTGTGGCCGGTCATTACTGTCATATCCTGCAGGTGACAGTTACCGCCTTCTTCACATACCGGACAGTCGTGCGGGTGGTTGGTCATCAACCACTCAACCACGCTTTCACGGAACTGTTTGGCTTCGCCATCGTCGATGGAAATAAAGGTTCCATCGGATGCCGGTGTCATACAAGACATCACCAAACGGCCACGCGTATCTTCCGCGTTTTGGTATTGCTTTACCGCACATTGGCGGCAAGCGCCGACGCTTCCCAGCGCCGGATGCCAGCAAAAGTAAGGAATATCGAGGCCGAGAGAGAGACAAGCCTGCAACAGGTTGTCAGCTCCATCTACATCGTATTCTTTGCCGTCTACATGAATCGTAGCCATAGTCAGCATGCTTCCAAGTGGCCTGCCTTACGGCAGGCGTTAATCAAAAATTCTGGCCGTGTTCGGGCGAGTTCGGCTTACCAGCGCTGCTTCAGCAGGTTGTTCGGCTGAATGCCGCCAATCGCATGCGCGTTACTGAAATGCTTCACGGCGATACCCGCTTCGAACTCTTCACGGAAATATTTAATTGCGCTTTGCAGTGGCTCTACGGCACCTGGCGCATGGGCGCAGAAGGTTTTGCCCGGGCCGAGGGAACGGCACAGCTGCTCGAGGGTTTCGATATCCCCCGGCTGCCCTTGGCCATTTTCCAACGCACGCAGGATCTTCACGCTCCACGGCAAGCCGTCGCGACATGGCGTACACCAACCGCAGGACTCGCGAGCGAAGAACTCTTCCAGGTTGCGCACCAACGGAACCATGCCGATTTCGTGGTCCACCGCCATCGCCAGCGCAGTGCCAAGACGGCTGCCGGCTTTACCGATGTTCTCGAAGTCCATCGGCAGATCAAGGTGATCGGCAGTCAGGAAGTCTGTCCCTGCGCCGCCGGGCTGCCAGGCTTTAAAACGCAATCCGTCACGCATGCCGCCGGCGTAATCTTCCAGAATTTCACGCGCGGTGGTGCCAAACGGCAGTTCCCAAACGCCTGGGTTTTTCACCCGGCCGGAGAAGCCCATCAGTTTGGTCCCGGCGTCGTTACTCTTACCGGCGGAGATCCCCTTGTACCAGTCAATACCGTTCGCCAGGATCGCCGGAACGTTACACAGGGTTTCTACGTTATTCACGCAAGTCGGTTTGCCCCAAACACCGGAAGAAGCCGGGAAAGGTGGCTTGGAACGCGGGTTGGCACGGCGGCCTTCCAGCGAGTTGATCAATGCGGTTTCTTCGCCACAGATATAACGACCCGCACCGGTATGAACAATCAGCTCAAAGTCAAAGCCGCTGCCCATAATATTCTTGCCCAAATAACCGGCTTCGGTGGCTTCAGCGATCGCACGGCGCAGATGCACCGCCGCTTCGATGTACTCACCACGCAAGAAGATATAGCCACGGTAAGCCTTCAACGCGAACGCAGAGATCAACATGCCTTCAACCAACAGGTGCGGCAGTTGCTCCATCAGCAGGCGGTCTTTATAGGTGCCCGGCTCCATTTCATCGGCGTTACACAGCAGGTAACGGATGTTCATGGATTCGTCTTTCGGCATCAGGCTCCACTTCAGACCGGTGGAGAAACCGGCGCCACCGCGACCTTTCAACCCGGCGTCTTTTACCAGGGTGACGATCTCGTCCGGGGCCAGGCCCTTAATGGCTTTTTCAGCGCCTGCGTAACCGTTCTTGCTGCGGTATTCATCCAGCCAAACAGGCTGTTTGTCGTCGCGCAGCCGCCAGGTCAGCGGGTGCATTTCGGGAGTGCGTACAATGTCTTTAATCATTGATACTGCTCCAGTAGCGTCTCGATATCTTCAGGCTTCAGCTGACTGTGAGTGTCCTCATCAATCATCATGGTTGGCCCTTTATCGCAGTTGCCCAGGCAGCAGGTTGGCAGCAGAGTGAAGCGACCATCAAAGGTCGTTTGACCTGGTTTGATGCTCAGCTTCTTCTCAATGGCAGCCTGAATGCCCTGATAACCGGTGATATGACAAACAACGCTGTCACAATAGCGGATCACGTGACGTCCTACTGGCTGACGGAAAATCTGGCTGTAGAACGTGGCCACGCCTTCTACGTCGCTGGCAGGAATGCCCAGCACTTCCGCGATGGCATAAATCGCACCGTCCGGAACCCAGCCACGCTGCTTCTGCACAATTTTCAGTGCTTCGATGGAGGCAGCGCGTGGGTCCTCGTAATGGTGCTTTTCGTGCTCGATCGCATCACGTTCTTCCGCGCTCAGCTCAAATGCATTAACGCCGCTCTGTGGAGCGGCCGCATTGATGGGTTCAAGCGCTTCGTTATTCGCGTGATTGTCTTTTTGATCATGCATAGTTAGCGGTCCACATCTGACATTACAAAATCGATACTACCCAGATAGACGATCAGGTCGGAGACCAGGCTGCCACGGATTACCGCTGGGATTTGCTGCAAGTGCGCAAAGCTTGGCGTACGTACCCGGGTGCGGTAGCTCATGGTGCTGCCGTCGCTGGTCAGGTAGTAGCTGTTGATCCCTTTAGTGGCTTCAATCATCTGGAATGATTCGTTGGCTGGCATCACCGGGCCCCAGGAAACCTGCAGGAAGTGGGTGATCAGCGTTTCAATGTGCTGCAGCGTACGCTCTTTCGGCGGCGGCGTGGTCAGCGGGTGATCGGCCTTGAACGGACCTTCCGGCATGTTGTTCAGGCACTGTTCAAGGATGCGCAGACTCTGGCGCAGCTCTTCCACCTTTAACATCACGCGGGTATAGCAGTCGCTGTTGCCGTCGCCGACAGGAATTTCGAAATCGAAGTTCTCGTAGCCAGAATAAGGACGCCATTTACGCACGTCGAACTCGATACCGGTGGCGCGCAGACCGGCGCCAGTGACGCCCCACTCCAATGCTTCTTTAGCGTTGTAGGAGGCTACCCCAACGGAACGGCCTTTCAGGATACTGTTCTTCAGCGCAGCCTTGACGTAAGAGTCCAGACGTTTTGGCATCCACTCAAGGAACTCACGCAGCAGACGATCCCAACCGCGTGGCAGGTCGTGTGCAACACCGCCAATACGGAACCAGGCCGGGTGCATACGGAAACCGGTAATCGCTTCAACCAAATCGTAGATTTTCTGACGGTCGGTAAAGGCGAAGAACACCGGGGTCATTGCACCGACGTCCTGAATAAAGGTACTGATGTACAGCAAGTGACTGTTGATGCGGAACAGCTCTGACAGCATCACGCGAATCGTGTCTACGCGATCCGGCACTTTGATCCCGGCCAGTTTCTCAACGGCCAGCACATAAGGCATTTCGTTCACACAACCGCCGAGGTACTCGATACGGTCGGTGTACGGGATGTAGCTGTGCCAGGACTGGCGCTCGCCCATTTTCTCGGCACCGCGGTGGTGGTAACCGATATCCGGCACGCAGTCGACGATCTCTTCACCATCCAACTGCAAAATAATGCGGAATGCGCCGTGCGCAGAGGGGTGGTTCGGACCGAGGTTAAGGAACATGAAGTCCTCGTTCTCTGTACCACGCTTCATGCCCCAATCTTCTGGCTTGAAGGTCAGCGCTTCCATTTCCAGATCTTCTTTCTGTTTGGTCAACACGAAAGGATCGAATTCGGTGGCACGCGCCGGGTAGTCTTTACGCAGCGGGTGGCCTTCCCAGGTTTGCGGCATCATGATGCGCGTCAGGTGCGGGTGGCCGTCGAAGGTAATACCGAACATTTCCCAGGTTTCACGCTCATACCAGTTGGCATTCGGGAATACCTTCGTCGCTGTGGGCACGTGCAAGTCTTTTTCAGACAGTGCCACTTTCAGCATGATATCGCGGTTACGTTCGATAGAAATCAGATGATAGAAAACAGAGAAATCCGCAGCAGGCAGGCCGTCGCGGTGGGTACGCAGACGCTCGTCTACGCCATGCAGATCGAACAGCATGACATAAGGCTTCGGCTGTTTTCTCAAAAACGTCATTACTTCCAGTAACTGGTCAGGCTTGACCCATACCACGGGCATTCCGGTACGGGAGGGCTGAACAGTAAAGGCTTCCGGCCCAAAACGGTTGCGCAGTTCGCCAATAACCGGATCGTCAAGGTGATCCCGGGTTTGCCAAGAAGGCAAGGCGTCGTGCGTCGTTGAATCTGTCATAATTTTTTTTCACCACACTAAAGGGTTATTTCGCCGCAAGTTCACTTTTCGCTGTGTTAACCAATAGCGCACTAAGATGGACGTTAAATGAACGTCTTAAATCTCGTCAGGCGTCCGAAGGTTGGTCACCGCGATACGCTCGCCGTGTTTACGCTCTCTTTCAGACTGCATATTGGCGCGATAAACGCCCTGATCGCCGACAACCCAAGACAGTGGGCGGCGTTCTTTACCAATGGATTCCTGCAGCAGCATCAGTGCTTGCATGTACGCTTCTGGGCGCGGTGGGCAGCCAGGGATATACACGTCGACCGGAAGGAACTTGTCCACGCCCTGCACAACGGAGTAGATGTCGTACATGCCGCCGGAGTTGGCGCAGGCGCCCATGGAGATCACCCATTTAGGCTCCAGCATCTGTTCGTACAGGCGCTGAATGACCGGGGCCATTTTGGTGAAGCAAGTACCGGCCACAACCATCAAGTCAGCCTGACGCGGTGAAGCACGCAATACTTCAGCACCAAAACGGGCCACGTCGTGAACGGCGGTAAACGACGTCACCATCTCCACATAACAGCACGAAAGGCCGAAGTTATATGGCCATATAGAGTTTTTACGCCCCCAGTTCACCATGTCATGCAATGCATGCTCGAGTTTACCCATGTAAACCGTGCGGTGAACCTGTTGGTCCAGAGGATCAGCGACGATCTCCTGTTTTTGCAGGGGGTAACGGTCGTTCTCACCGTTCGGGTCTATGCGGGTGAGCGTATAGTCCATCTTAATGCCTCGTTTTTAACCGACTACTGCGGATGACTGTTGGTGGCGTTCTTGATTGTGCCCGGTTTGCTCTGACGCTTGGAACGCGCCGGAGTCCAGTCCAATGCGCCAATGCGCACCAGGTAAACCAGACCAGCCAATAGCACCAAAATGAAAATGGCGGCTTCGATAAAGCCAACCCAACCGCTCTCACGAATGGAGACCGACCAGGCGTACAGGTATAAGGCTTCAACATCGAAAATAACGAAGAACATGGCGACCAGGTAGAACTTGGCGGACAGACGCATACGCGCCGTGCCGACGGAGTCGATGCCTGATTCAAATGGGGTGTGTTTGGCGCGCGCGCGGGCTCTCCCGCCCAAGAAGAACGCACCCAGCAGCATTAAGCCGCAAAGCCCGATAGCCACGACAAGAAATACGGCGAACGCCCAGTGATGAGCGATAACTTCAGTGGTTGTTGACATACTCTATGCTTACTCATCAAAAGTGGCGTCGATCGCTCTGCTCTTGTATCTGGCAGTTAGTGCACCACATCGATTTAAGGGAAGGATAAATTAACCACACAAACAAACTGCTTTTACAGCGAGTTAGGCAGCGTTTTACTGTGGGCTTTTTACTCCTTTCTATAACCTTTTGTCAACTTTGACAAAAGTATCTACACACTAGTTTACATACATATCATTTAATTAACATTTCATGCGCCTGGCTTAGGCTAAATCGTGTCAGTTAATTGCTGTGTAGAAACAGATAGATATAAACCAACATGCTCATTTCAGTTTTACTATACCATTGTCTCAGGAATCTCCTGTTCTTCCACTCACTACCTAGGGGTATTTTTTTGATCCAGGACACGTTTCCAGCATAAATCCTCAAAAAAAGTGTGGCCCTTTAATAAATTTTGTCAATTTCGGCGGTCAAACACGTCCGTGACAAACTACCAAAATAACCATATTGATTCCAGGCCTTTAGCTGGCGCAATTAATCGTTCAAAAAATCATCGAAAGCGTTTTATTTCGACTGATAAAGGTTCTCACCCATAAATAAAAACAGAAGAAATAACCTTTTCAGATAACAAATCATGTTAACTGCTTATAAATAGAACTCTCTGTGATTTTAGGCCAAAAAAAACCTCCACCGAGGTGGAGGTTTTTCATCCGGTTTAACGCGTTTTGGCGTTATTCCTCATCATCAACCAGACAAGCATCATCTTGCAGCGAAGCACCTGGCCCACTGAAGCTGTAGTTGCTCGTACCGTTCTGCATGGCGCTGAAAATTGCCATTGCCAGCTCGTTGGCGCACTTTGGATCCTTGCACAAGGCATATTGGGTATCCGGCAACGGTGGCAAACCTTCTACCGCGCCTAACACCCGCAAGTCCGGGCTCATCATTTCGATTGGCCGAACGGTGATCCCCAGCCCTGCCTTGCATGCAGCACGAACGGCAGAGAGTGTCGAGGCAACATAGGCGATTCGCCATGGGATCCCGGCGTCATCCAGGTGCTTGATCGCCATGGCGCGGAACGGACTCGGTTCGTCCATCACCACCAACGGGATAGGTTCCCCCGCCTGGAAATGGTAATCTGCCGAGCAATACCACAGGGTTGGCGAAGTCCGCAGCACAATATGCGGGCGGTCTTCGGTCGCCGTTGTGGTAATCGCCAGATCGACTTCACCGTTTTCCAGCATGTCGTTCATAAACGAGCTAGGTTTCACCCGAACATCAATTGCCAGCTTTGGATACACTGACGTGACGCGGTTGAGCAGGAAAGGCAAGATGGTATCGGCGGTATCGTCAGAAGCACCGATAGTCAGAACACCTTTTATATTGTTGTACATCAGTGAAGTACAGGCTTCGTCGTTGAAGCGCAGGATTTTCCTGGCGTAGCCGAGAAGCTGAATACCGTGTTCGGTCAGTAATTTATTGCGCCCATGACGGGCAAACAACTCTTTGCCAACCAGTTGCTCTAACCGCTGCATTTGTTGACTGACGGCTGATTGGGTACGACAAACGGCAACTGCCGCCGCCGCAAAAGTATTCAAATCAGCAACAGCAACAAAGGTTCTAAGCAGATCGAGGTCGAGATTAAGTATCGGACGATTTGCAGTTGTCATAGTGTTTTCTTCACTTTTTGAATTCTAATTTACAAACTACCCTGGTGTGTTTCTAAGACATCGTTTAAAAGGGACGATGCCAGACATGACAGTACCCCACTCATTAGTGGAGGGCAAAAAAATTACTTTTAATTCGTTACCTCTATCGCCTTTTAAAATGTGATCTATCGCAGATGCTTATAGAACACCGTACTTTATTCGTGGTTAAAGTGTTTAATTTTTACCAGCGTAAATATTTTACTCATTCACCGCGCCTGATTTCCACTCCAATTGTGCTGCACAACTTCCGCACCCAGACTGGCCTCGGCGTCCATCGATACGGTAAAACGTAAATTTTTTTTCCCGTATCTTTCGGTTCATTTTTTAACGAATTTAATAAATTCAACCAGTAACATTTATTCTTTAAATAATCCCGGAATAACTACTTAAATTCGGCTTAAGTTAAAAACTGTAATATTGCTAATGTAATTTGGCCTTAACATTGAGTTTGGATCGCCGATTGACAACTCGCCATCAGACAACTCTGGCATTATCATTTCTTTACATTTTATCTGTTTTAATCCTCGGTCCAGCTTAACAATCGTTGACACCTCAGCGCTGATACGCCGATGGCCTTGAGCAATTATACCTGTACGCACCCGCCATGACAGAGCAAAAAACCAGAAAAAAAACAAAAACCAGAGTTAAAACCCATCAAATTACTTTAGCGTTGTTTATACCCCCTGAAATTGCCCTCAGCCCCCTTCGTTTGCACCAAAGGCGTGCACAACCCTTCAAAAGCGCTAACGCCAGGAGTACATTGTGCAGGTTGCGGTGTTCCACGGTAGGAACGCCCCCATCCCAGCAAAAGGCTCAACTTTTTATGTCCCCCATTGAGAAATCCAACAAACTGGACAACGTCTGCTATGACATTCGCGGCCCGGTGCTCAAAGAAGCTAAACGTCTTGAAGAAGAAGGCAATAAAGTCCTGAAACTGAACATCGGCAACCCTGCCCCGTTTGGTTTCGACGCCCCTGACGAAATCCTGGTCGACGTGATCCGCAATCTGCCCACGGCGCAAGGCTATTCTGACTCCAAAGGGCTCTTCTCGGCACGTAAAGCGATCATGCAGCACTACCAGGCGCGTAACATACGTGACATGACCGTTGAGGATATCTACATCGGCAATGGGGTTTCCGAGCTCATCGTGCAATCGATGCAGGCGTTGCTGAACAGCGGCGACGAAATGCTGGTGCCGGCACCGGATTATCCGTTATGGACTGCTGCCGTCTCGCTGTCCGGTGGTAAAGCCGTGCATTATCTGTGTGATGAAGAAGCCGGCTGGTTCCCAGATCTGGATGATATCATCAGCAAGATCACCCCCCGCACCCGCGGTATCGTGATCATCAACCCGAATAACCCGACCGGCGCGGTATACAGCAAAGCACTGCTGGAGCAGATTGTTGAGATCGCCCGTCAACACAACCTGATTATCTTCTCCGATGAGATTTACGACAAAATCCTGTATGACGAAGCCGAGCACCACTCTATCGCCGCGCTGGCGCCGGATTTGCTGACAGTCACCTTCAACGGGCTGTCTAAAACCTATCGCGTGGCCGGTTTCCGTCAGGGTTGGATGGTACTGAACGGGCCGAAGAAACACGCCAAGGGCTACATCGAAGGGTTGGAAATGCTGGCGTCAATGCGCCTGTGCGCCAACGTTCCAATGCAGCATGCGATCCAAACGGCACTGGGTGGCTATCAGAGCATCAGCGAATTCATTCAGCCCGGCGGACGCCTGTATGAACAGCGCAACCGCACCTGGGAACTGTTGAACGAGATCCCCGGCGTTTCCTGCGTGAAGCCTCAGGGTGCGCTGTATATGTTCCCTCGCATCGACGCCAAGCGGTTTAATATTCGCGACGACCAGAAATTGGTCCTGGATCTGCTGCTGCAGGAAAAAGTGCTGCTGGTACAAGGCAGCGCCTTCAACTGGCCATACCCGGATCATGTACGAATCGTTACCTTGCCGCGTGTCGACGAGTTGGAAATGGCAGTGGGTAAACTGGGCCGCTTCCTCGAAGGCTACCGCCAGTAAAAATTAACGGCACTCTCGTAATAGCCGAAATGCTTCGCGTTGTATCAAGGCGGCAACTGAGCACATGTCCGGGAGCATAGAGAGCTATGTGACCGGAGTGGGCGAAGGCAGCCAACAAAGAGGCAACGTGAAGCATGAAGGATATTTGCATAAGCCGCCGTCACTGCTCACAATGGAATCCTCACTTGCCGTTGTAAAAGAGAGCACCATGAGCCAGAGCCACTTTTTTGCCCATCTGTCCCGCTTGAAACTGATTAATCGCTGGCCGCTGATGCGCAATGTCCGTACCGAGAATGTTTCCGAACACAGTCTGCAGGTGGCGTTTGTCGCCCATGCGTTGGCCGTGATTAAAAATAGAAAGTTCAATGGCAACCTGAGCGCCGATCGCGTCGCCCTGCTGGCGATGTATCATGATGCCAGCGAAGTGATCACGGGTGACATGCCGACGCCTATCAAGTATTACAATCCGCAGATCGCCCACGAATATAAGAAGATAGAAAAAATCGCTCAGCAGAAGTTGCTGGATATGATTCCTGCCGAATTACGCAACGATTTCCGCTCTATTCTTGACGAGCACTATTATACCGAAGACGAAAAATTGGTGGTCAAGCAGGCAGATGCGCTCTGTGCCTACCTGAAATGTCTGGAGGAATTGTCTGCCGGTAATAACGAATTCAAGCTGGCGAAAGCCCGATTGGAAAAGACCCTGCAGCAGCGCAGCAGCCCGGAGATGGATTATTTTATGAACGTGTTTATTCCCAGCTTCAGCCTATCCCTGGATGAAATCAGCCTGGACTCCTCTCTGTAATCTTCATGGCGCAGCACGCTGCGCCGTTAATTAAAAGGCATACAGCCACGGCACAATGATCACGCTGACCAACATCACCAGCAGTGTGAATGGCACGCCCATGCGGACAAAATCACCAAACTTATAGTTCCCTGGCCCCAGCACCAACGTATTTACCGGCGAAGAAACTGGCGTCATAAACGCAGCCGACGCGGCAATGGCGATAATCATGGCGAACGGATACGGCGAAACACCCATTTCGCGCGCAGCCGCGATGGCTATCGGCGCCATCAGTACCGCAGTCGCCGTGTTGGAGATAAACAGCCCGATAGTGGCGCACAGTGCAAACAGGCACAGCAGCATCACCCGCGGCCCCGCACCACCGGCAACGTCCATCAATCCGCGGACGATCAAATCCACCCCACCGGTTTTCTGGAGTGCCTGAGCAAAGGGCATCATGCCGACAATCAAGATAATGCTCGGCCAGTGGATCGACTTATAGGCACTTTCCATGTCGATGCAGCGGAACTTGCCCATCAGTAAACAGGCAATCAATGCGGCGATCGGGTTTGGGATCTCGTCAGTCAGCATCATTGCCACCATCAACGCCAAACAGAATAATGCGTGTGGAGCCTGGGTGATCGCCGGTGCGACCTCGTCGACCTCGGCCGGTAGATTGAGCACGATAAAATCGTGGGTTTTCGCCTGCAGTTGACGAATCGCTTTCCAGTCGCCGATCACCAACAAAATGTCGCCCAATGCCAAGGGCTCATCCACCAGTTTGCCAGACAGGGTTACACCATTGCGACGGATCCCGACCACGTTCAGATCGTAACGGCTTCGAAAGGCAGATTCGCGCAAACTTTTGCCCAATAGCGTTGAATCGGGGATTAACGACACTTCCGCCATACCCACGTTGCGCGATTGTTCGGAGAAATAATCGCCGCGTAGTACCATCGGCTCCAGTTGCTGCTCGCTGCAAAACTCGCGGAGATCCACCTGGCTGTCCGACATGTCGAGCAAAAGCACATCCCCTTCGCGCAGTTCAGTGCTGCCGGATGCGCTTACCATCACACGCCGGAAGCGCTTCCAGCGTTCAATCCCCACCACGTTTGCACCGTAACGGGCTCGCAGGTGCACTTCGTCGAGCGAACGCCCCACCAGCGGAGACCCGTTACGGATAGCCAGCCGGCGCGCCCTGCCCGTCAGCTTGTAGTCACGGATCAGATCGCGAAAAGTACGCCGGTGCCAGGTTTCCCGGGTTTTATCACCGTCGTCATTGCTCAGCCAGCGGCGGGCCACCAGCATGTAACCCACGCCCAGCACCAATACCGCCAAGCCGACGGGCGTCACGCCGAAAAAGCCAAAGCCGCTAATGCCTTCACGCACCAATTCGCTGTTCACCACCATGTTAGGCGGCGTCGCCACCAGCGTCATCATACCGCTAATCAGACCGGCAAAACTCAGCGGCATCATCAACCTGCCCGGGGCAATTTTCATCCGTGCCGCGACGCTCAGCACCACCGGAATAAAGATTGCCACCACGCCTGTCGAGCTCATGAACGCACCCAGGCCCGCCACGGTGACCATCAGCAACATCAACATCTTGGTTTCACTGCTACCGGCAACTTTCACCAACCAGTCGCCCACCTGATAAGCCACACCGGTGCGTACCAACCCCTCCCCGATCACAAACAGCGCAGCGATCAGAATCACGTTGGGGTCGCTAAACCCCACCGTCGCCTCAGACAAGGACAGTGTGCCGCTCAGCACAAAGGCGATGATGACCAACAACGCCACAACGTCCATACGCAGCTTATTGGTGGTAAACAGCACAATGGCAATCAACAGTAAACTCAGCACCCACAGTAATTCGCTGTTCAAAACGGCCTCATCCGGCAGAGATATCCAAGGGCTTAAAAAGTAGCATAAAAAAACCCCGCCGATGCGGGGTCTAATCAATTAGGGTGAAGATAGGGAACGTCGCGTTAGGCTACCTGACGAATCTCTGCACCCTGTTCCGTTTTGTCTACGGCAATCTGCTCAAGCGAAGTCAGCAACAGATCGACCTGGTCCCGCTTTGGCGCATCGGCAGGTGCATTGACTGCAATCACCTGGCAGCCCGCGGCCAAGCCAGAAAGAATACCGGCGGCGGCGTCTTCAACCACGACGCAATCCTGCGGCGCCAACCCGAGACGTTCGGCACCCAGCAGATACGCATCCGGCTGCGGTTTGCCATGTTTTACCTGTTCGGCAGTAATGAAAACGTCAGGTTCCGGCAAACCACCCGCGCGGCGGCGAGCGGTCGCCACCGGGATCGAGCCGGAGGTAACGATCGCCCACGGGATATCGAGTTGATCCAACCGCGCCAGCAACGCCGCGGCCCCTGGCAAGGCAGTCACACCATCGGTGTCCTGCGCTTCTACTTGTTCCAACAGCAGGAACTCTTGCTGAATGGCAGCCTCACTTTCACCCGGCATAAAGTGACGCAACGAGGTAATGGCCTGTTTACCGTGAATAAAATCCAGTACGTCCTGCGGATTAATGCCACGGCGTGTGGCCCAATTGATCCAGGCGCGCTCTACCGCCGGCAGCGAATCCACCAACGTCCCATCAAGATCGAACAGAAAACCCTTACACTCCACAGGAAACCTCTTTATTCAGGCATTAATAATTTGCGCTATCTCAACGGCGCTCAAATGATACTGACGTGGGCATGACAGCCAGATCGCCAGCATACGCTGGTACTTTTCCCACATTTTGGTTTGGGCGTTAAAGCCGTGGCTGCCGGAATCGAAATGAGTATAACGTCCTTCGGTATTAACAAGGAAACGCACGTAGCTCAAATGACGAGCCTCGGTGGCAGCGTCAAAACCGAGAAACGCCAGCCGACGTGCTTCAATCCCCTGCTTTTCCTTCAGGTTATCCCAGGAAACCTGCAATGCATGGTGCATTTCCATCACATTAATAATGGTGCGGCACACGTCTTCGCTCATCTCACCAAAATCGCGGTCCAGCTCGCGCATCTGCAGACCGAACCCCCGTTCAATGATGGTCTGCAGGCGACGGTAACGTTCGGCGTTATCCGGATCGAGCAGAGTCATCATCTTGTATTGGTTGGACAGGATTAGCCGTTGGGCGTGGGTCATTTCCATCGTAATTTCCTCGATAAATTGCTTATGACGGAAGCATCGCACAGCGCAATATCACAGGAAATCACAACTCGCCGGTTCTTTGATTTGAACGGGGGTTATTCGTCACCGCAGTAAAAAGGCCGCTGAAGAATGCGGCCCTTTTTGATGTTACAGGTCATCCAGGAAGGTTTTATCCAACTGCTTGAAGGCGCGCTTCAACAGGTCGGCCAGAGCCTGGTACGTTGGTGTGCCTTCTACCGGCGCCACAGCCTGGCCAGCCTCCGTTAACTTATTGCGTACCTCGTGGTACCACTGCAACAACGTTGGCGGCAATGGCGTGATCGAACGACGCCCCAACCACCACAAGCCTTGCATCGGCATGCTACAGGCGAACAACGCCGTGGCAATGGCCGGCCCCAACTGCCCCCCAAGGGCAATCTGCCAGGTCAGGGTAAACACCGCCAGCGGCGGCATGAAGCGGACGGCAAAACGGGTGGCACTCGCAACGCGATTCTCCGGAAAGACCGGAGCCAGACGTTTGTCTGACGGCCAGGTTTTCATGTAATGCTGCCCGCGCTGGAATACCTGAAACCAGCTTACGGAACCGGACGGTTTGCTCGTCATCGCGTACCTCAACGTCACAAAGAAAAATAAGGGCACGGCAAACACAATACTAAAAAATTTGAAGCTTTAAATTTATTTTGTGTTTGCCTCAGGCTATCGGTATCCTAAGCCGGCCTTTTGGCCGGTAGAAGATGACAAGAATTCTGTCAACTTTTAGCCCTATAAAAATCAAGATTACTTAAACCGCAGAGAAATCATCGGTTTTTTCATCGTCATGTGGTTTGTGCAATTCACATGATGTTAATCATAAATGTCAACGGCATTATGCGCTACGCTTGTTGTCTGATTGACGATTAATTCACCACGTGTTTTGGTATTTCCTTTAACAACACGAACTATTTAAGTAGGTACTTCCATGTCGAGTAAGCTAGTACTGGTCCTTAACTGCGGCAGTTCTTCCCTGAAATTCGCTATCATCGATTCTGTCAACGGTGAAGAACACCTCTCCGGCTTAGCCGAATGTTTCCACCTGCCTGAGGCTCGCCTCAAGTGGAAGATGGACGGCGCCAAACATGAAGCTGCTCTGGGTGCCGGCGCTGCGCACAGCGAAGCACTGAACTACATTGTTAATACTATTCTGGCACAAAAACCGGAGCTTTCAGCACAGCTGACCGCTATCGGCCACCGTATTGTGCACGGCGGCGAGAAGTTTACCGCTTCTGCTGTAATCAATGACGATGTCCTGCAGGGTATCAAAGATGCAGTACCTTTTGCACCACTGCATAACCCAGCACACCTGATCGGTATCGCTGAAGCCTTGAAATCCTTCCCTAAACTGGCTGATAAAAACGTGGCAGTGTTCGACACGGCATTCCACCAGACCATGCCGGAAGAATCCTACCTGTACGCCCTGCCGTACAGCCTGTACCGTGACCACAGCGTTCGTCGCTATGGCGCACACGGCACCAGCCACTTCTATGTCACTCAAGAAGCGGCAAAAGCGCTGAACAAGCCCGTTGAAGAAGTTAACCTGATCACTTGCCACCTGGGCAACGGCGGTTCTGTAACTGCAGTGCGCAACGGTAAATGTGTTGATACCTCCATGGGTCTGACCCCGCTGGAAGGCCTGGTCATGGGCACCCGTAGCGGTGACATCGATCCAGCTATCATCTTCCACCTGCATGACGCACTGGGCATGAGCGTTGATCAAATCAACAAAATGCTGACCAAAGAATCCGGCCTGCTGGGCCTGACCGAAGTCACCAGCGACTGCCGTTATGTCGAAGACAACTACGAAACCAAAGCCGACGCCAAGCGTGCAATGGACGTATTCTGCCACCGTCTGGCCAAGTACATCGGCGCATACAGCGCATTGATGGATGGCCGTCTGGACGCGGTGATCTTCACTGGCGGTATCGGTGAAAACGCCGGCATGGTGCGTGAGCTGACCCTGGACAAACTGGGCCTGCTGGGCTTCGAGATTGACCACGAGCGCAACATGGCTGCGCGTTTCGGTAAATCCGGTGCCATCACCAAAGACGGCAGCCGCCTGGCGCTGGTTATCCCGACCAACGAAGAATTGGTCATCGCGCAAGACGCATCCCGTCTGACCGCGTAATGCTTTCCGACACCGTCAGCCCAGGCTGGCGGTGCTGTTTTAGCCTTCATACTTGAAGCCGCAGCCACATTGACTGCACGCGTTTGCCGTCTGGCTGCAACTTCAACTATTTTGGCTATAGCCTCATGTCAAATCGTGAAGAGGACTATTCTGTGTCACGTACAATTATGTTGATCCCCACTGGCACCAGCGTCGGCCTGACCAGCGTCAGCCTGGGTGTCATCCGCTCCATGGAACAAAAAGGCGTTAGCCTGAGCGTGTTCAAACCTATCGCTCAGCCACGCACTGGCGGCGACTCGCTTGACCAGACCACCACCATCATCCGTAGCAGCAACTCCACGATTACAGCCGCTGAACCGCTGCGTATGAGCTACGTTGAAGGCCTGCTGAGCTCCAACCAGCAAGACGTGCTGATGGAAGAAATCGTGGCTCGCTACCACGAAAACACCAAAGATGCAGAAGTGGTGTTGATCGAGGGCCTGGTACCGACCCGTAAGCACCAGTTCGCCAATGCGCTGAACTATGAAATTGCCAAAACGCTGAATGCGGAAATCGTCTTCGTGCTGGCGCTGGGCAACGATTCCCCAGCACAGCTGAAAGAGCGCATTGAGCTGGCTCGCAGCAGCTTCGGCGGCAGCAAAAATAAAAACATCACCGGCGTGATCATCAATAAGCTTAACGCCCCTGTTGATGAGCAAGGCCGTACCCGCCCTGACCTGTCCGAGATCTTCGACGATTCCACCAAGGCCAGCATCACTCATGTTGAGCCGGCGCAACTGTTTGCCAACAGCCCGCTGCCAGTATTGGGCTGCGTGCCGTGGAGCTTCGATCTGATTGCGACCCGTGCTATCGATATGGCTCGTCACCTGAAGGCCACCGTGGTCAATGAAGGCGACATCATGACCCGCCGCGTGAAGTCTGTGACCTTCTGCGCGCGCAGTATCCCGCACATGCTGGAACACTTCCGTCCAGGCTCACTGCTGGTCACCTCAGCGGACCGCCCTGACGTATTGGTTTCCGCCTGTCTGGCAGCCATGAACGGCGTAGAAATCGGCGCCATTCTGCTGACCGGTGGCTATGCCATCGACGAACCGATCAGAAAACTGTGTGAACGTGCTTTCCAAACCGGCCTGCCGGTATTTATGGTCGACACCAACACCTGGCAGACCTCGCTGAGCCTGCAAAGCTTCAACCTCGAAGTGCCGGCAGATGACCATCAGCGCATCGAGAAAGTGCAGAACTACGTGGCCAGCCACATCAACGCCGAGTGGATCGAATCACTGACGGCAACCTCCGAACGTTCACGCCGCCTGTCTCCGCCAGCATTCCGTTACGAGCTGACCGAACTGGCGCGTAAAGCCGGCAAACGCATCGTGCTGCCTGAAGGCGACGAGCCTCGTACCGTGAAAGCAGCAGCCATCTGTGCCGAACGCGGTATCGCAGAATGCGTGCTTTTGGGTAACCCAGAAGAGATCCAGCGTGTCGCAGCCGCTCAAGGCGTTGAATTGGGCAAAGGTATCGAGATTGTTGATCCCGTCGCCGTTCGCGAACAATACGTGCCACGTCTGGTTGAACTGCGTAAAAGCAAAGGTATGACCGAAGTGGTTGCTCGTGAGCAACTGGAAGACAACGTCGTTCTCGGTACGCTGATGCTGGAGAAAGGCGAAGTCGACGGCCTGGTTTCTGGCGCGGTTCACACCACCGCCAACACCATCCGTCCACCGTTGCAGTTGATCAAAACCGCACCGGGCAGTTCACTGGTGTCTTCCGTGTTCTTCATGCTGCTGCCTGACCAGGTTCTGGTTTACGGCGACTGCGCGATCAACCCGGATCCAACGGCAGAGCAACTGTCTGAGATCGCTATTCAGTCAGCAGACTCCGCTGCCGCCTTCGGTATCGAACCACGCGTCGCCATGATCTCCTACTCTACCGGTAACTCCGGTGCGGGTAGCGACGTTGAGAAAGTGCGTGAAGCGACGCGTCTGGCACAGGAAAAACGTCCTGACCTGATCATCGATGGCCCACTGCAGTACGACGCAGCCATCATGGCCGACGTAGCCAAGTCCAAAGCCCCTAACTCACCGGTTGCAGGCCAGGCTACCGTGTTCATCTTCCCAGACCTGAACACCGGTAATACCACTTACAAGGCAGTACAACGTTCTGCGGATCTGGTGTCCATCGGGCCAATGCTGCAAGGCATGCGCAAACCGGTGAACGACCTGTCCCGTGGCGCGCTGGTAGACGACATCGTTTACACCGTCGCACTGACCGCCATCCAGTCTTCCCAGGCTGATGCGGCAGCAGCCAAAGCCTGATAATTCCTGAATTATCAGATAAAAAGCCGGTCAATTGACCGGCTTTTTCTTTTCCACACCGCTTACTGCAGTTTCCCCCCTCTTCATAAAGTCCCTCTCCTGTGCGCCAAAACATGCTTCTCATTGCGGCGTCCGGTTTTAATGCGTCGAGAACTCGCTCATCCAGCTATCCCAGACGGGGATCGGCTGGAGCTCATCCAACAGATAGTCGATAAATGAACGCACCTTCGGATTGCTATATCTGCTGGGAAAATAGAGGGCATAGAGAGCATGGGTGTCGTGAGTCAATTCGCCATCCAGTGCCAAAGGGACCAGGGCTCCCTGTTGTATAGAATCACTTAACAAATAGGTCGGGAGATAGGCAATTCCCTGATCTTCAATAGCTGACTTGAGTAGCACCAGGCTGCTGTTTGCTTGAATAGGCGTTCGTTTTTTTAACTGGTGCGTCACGCCCTGCTCATCGATACACCTTTCTCTCGGGGTTAAACCCGGATAAATAAGGCAATGATGCCGAGTTAACTCTTGAACGGATTTGGGTTTCCCATATTTTCTGAGGTAATTAGGACTGGCGCAATAGGCCCAGTTAATAGTCGCCAATTTACGCATGGCATAATTATCAGGAGGGGACGAAGACACCCGCAATGCAATATCAACATTGACTTCATTAAGATTAACAAAGTTATCATTAAGATCGATATGAAAATCAACATCAGGACAATTCTTGCGAAAATGATTAACCAGTGTCACTAAGTGTGTATAACCAAAGGCTATAGAACAGGTTATCCTTAATTCCCCTTGAGGGTGATTATAGTAACCTGCCGTTGTATTTATTGATTCATCAAAATCCAACAACAGTTGCGTTGCTCTATTGTATAAATACTGCCCGGGCTCGGTAAGGGTAAAACTCCGCGTTGTTCTTTTCAGTAACGTTGTCCCTAATTGATTTTCCAGCTGCGATAGGCTTTTGCTCACCGCAGACGGCGAGACATTCAGCTGAACTGCGGCTTCCGATAACCCACCACACTCGACGATCTTGACCAGGATCTCTAGTTGTTTTAACGAAGCCGGATTGCTCATTTTTTCCTTTCGTTCACGAGTGATTTCATTAAATGGTACGAATGGCGCATTACATTGATTGAAATAAAATGTAATTATTAACAACAGAAACATTATCCGTTTTTAATTTTAAATACAGCACCAAAGGGTGATCGCAATCACAAAATAAATAATCAATAAAAATAGCCAATAAAAAAGTGACTTCAGTCACACGTGAAAAAATGATGAAAAAGGAATCAATATGTGGAAACATTTAGAGCCTTACCGATCCTCACTTATTCTATTGCTCGCATTAACACTGGGGGGAGCATTAGGTATCTATGCACCTGAGATAGCGTTGAAATTACAGGCTATAGGCAAAATATTCCTGAATTTATTATTTATGATAATTGTCCCTTTGGTCAGCGTTAGCGTTATGTCATCAATTGCAGGTATGACGGACCTGAAGAAACTCGGCCGCATCATGGGAATTATCTTCGCCGTTTCCATTATGATGGCGCTGATACCGGCGGCAGGTATTGTGGGTTTGGCAACGCTGTTTGATCCGGCACAGGGCGTGGTGATTGAGCTGACGGAAAAGTTCAACGCCGGGGGCGGTGAGATGGATTTTGTCAGCATGGTTACCGCCAATGACTTTGTTGGGTTATTGTCCAAATCCAACATTCTGGCGTTGATTATCATGTCGGTTATCGCCGGGATCGCCATTGGGCAATCCGGTGAGCAAGGCAAACGGATTTCCAACTCGTTAAACGATCTGAATGCAGTAATCATGAAGATTGTGTCCATCATCATGAAAGCGGCCCCCGTCGGTTTAGGCTGTTATTTTGCTTCAACCATGGCAAGCCAGGACTCACAACTACTGATCACCTTTGCCCGCGCTATTGGCCTGTTTTTCCTGGCAACACTGCTGTATTTCGTGTTCGGTTCCATTTTTTACTCCTGGATTGGCGGCGGCGTCCCTGCGGTACGCGCATTCTGGAAAAATGCCATCGAGCCTTCAGCAACGGCATTGGGAACCTGCTCTTCTCTAGGAACGTTGCCCGTCAGTATTCGCGCCGGTAAAGCCATGGGTATCGATCCGGAAATCGTCGATATTGCCTTGCCCCTGTTGGTAAACCTGAATAAAGGCGGTGTGGCGATGATTGCCGCATTGAAAATCGTCTTCATCTTTGCCGTGTTGGGGTTGGACTTCACGATGGAGACCTTCTTACTGACCATGCTTATCTCTGTACTTTCGGCGATTATTGTTGGCGGCGTACCTGGCGGAGCATTCCTTGGCGAAATTTTCATTGTGACGACACTGGGGCTCCCGTTGGAAACCATTCCGATGTTGGTGGTTCTCGGTACCATTACCGATGCCCCCGCCACCTTAATCAACGTCATCCATGATTTAAATGCCGCGCAGATTGTTGAACGTTTTTCTGGCAAGAAATCGGCAGTTACCGCGCATCAGACAAATGTTCCCCTAATAAAAGAAGAAAGCGCTTTATAGAACCCCCTTCGTTACCCATTGGATTAATAATCGATAATAAGCAGGTAAATTATGACGTCTAAAAAAATAGAAACTGCCTTGGTCACTGCGGGTCGCAAACCGAAATTTACCCAGGGTTCGGTAAACTCGGTAATACAGCGCGCATCCTCATTAATTTTCAGCTCAGTTAAAGCGAAAAAACAGGCCACGGCAAACCGTGCCAAAGGTGAGTTATTCTATGGTCGCCGAGGTACCCTGACACATTTTTCATTCCAGGACGCCATGACGGAGTTAGAGGGTGGCGCAGGATGCTCTCTTTACCCCTGCGGGGCTGCCGCAGTGACCAATGCCATTTTGGCCTTTGTCGCCAATGGCGATCATATTCTGATGACTGGGGCAGCTTATGAGCCCACACAGGATTTCTGTAATAAGGTATTAGCACGCTTGGGTGTGGCGACGACATATTATGATCCACTGATAAGCGCTGGCATTGTCGACCTTATTCAGCCAAATACCAAAGTGGTATTTCTTGAGTCACCGAGCTCCATCACCATGGAGGTTCAAGATGTCCCCGGCATGGTAAAGGCTATCCGCGCGGTTAATCCTGATATTGTAATCATGATTGATAATACCTGGGCTGCAGGCATCTTATTTAAAGCGCTGGATTTCGGCGTGGATATTTCTATTCAGGCCGGGACCAAATATATCATTGGTCATTCCGATGCCATGTTAGGCACTGCGGTATCAAATGCACGCTGTTGGGATCAACTGCGCGAGAATTCTTATCTCATGGGGCAAATGGCCGATGCCGATACAGCCTATGTTGGCAGCCGGGGATTGAGAACGTTGGGCGTACGATTAAAGCAACACGAGGTAAGCAGTATCGCCGTCGCAAAATGGCTGGCTAATCGCCCCGAGGTGGCGCAAGTCAATCATCCGGCACTCCCTTCCTGTAAAGGGCACGAATACTATCAGCGGGATTTCACCGGCAGCTGCGGATTGTTTTCTTTTGTGCTTAAACAGCGGTTAACCGATGAACAGGTTGCCCATTATCTGGATAATTTTGAGCACTTCAGCATGGCGTATTCGTGGGGCGGGTTTGAATCACTGATCTTGGCCAACCAGCCTGAGGAACTCAACGAAATTCGCCCTGCCGGCAAAGTAGATTTCACCGGGACACTCGTGCGTGTGCACATTGGCCTTGAAAATATCGAAGATTTAATTGCCGATCTGGAAGCGGGTTTTGCACGGCTGGCATAAACAAGGTTAAACAAAAGCCGGTCGACTGACCGGCTTATTCATTGCAAAAGCCCATCAGGCATTTTCGTCGCTATCGCGTAGCGGCTTGCCATAGGCCTGCTCATTGTTGCGTGTCAGCCACAGCGACAGTGCTTTGAGTGAGTCGGGCGTGAATTCGTCACAGCGTGCGGTGATTTCTTCCGGCGTCAGCCAGCTCACCTCGGCCACTTCTTCTTCTTGCAAAGCAAACGGGCCATGGGAAACACAGCTAAACAGTGCACCCCACACCCTGCACTGCTCTTCTTCGAAGTAGAACAGCCCATGTTCGGCAAAAGGCACGCCAGCAATACCCAGCTCTTCTTCTGCCTCGCGGCGCGCGGAATCCAGCACATTCTCCCCGCTTTGCACTACGCCACCCGCAGTGGCATCCAGCCAGCCCGGATAGAAGTCTTTGATGTCGGTGCGACGTTGCACCAGAATTTTTCCCATTCCATCATGCACCACAATATAGGTAGCACGATGACGTAGCCGTTGAGCACGCATCTGTTGGCGACTGGATTGAGCAATCACTTCGTTTTGCTCGTCGACGATATCAACCCACTCGGTATCTGCAGCCTGACCCTGTTCCGCCATCCTCTAAAACCTTCTATTTTGGCGCGATGCATCCCGCGCACTGGTTAATCAATGAGTGTTTTTCAAAGATTTTTATTGTGTGTGTATAAATTAGTGCGTTAATGCCACCTCTGCAACAGCCTTGCCGCTGTCCAACGTGACCACACTTAAAATGCCGTCCTCCAGTATGCCATAGCTGGCGGGAAAGCCCCCTTTCGGAATGCTGACCGACCCTGGATTAAAGCAGTAAATATCCCCCTGCCGTTCCGCCTGCGGCAAATGGCTGTGTCCATAGACCAGCACATCTCCGGCAGATAACGGCGGCAGTGCGGAAGGATGATAAAGGTGACCGTGGGTTAAAAACAATCGTCTTTTTTGCAATAGCACCTGCTGCCAAGACGCTGTGATAGGAAATGACAGTAACATCTGATCAACTTCGCTATCACAGTTGCCGCGAACGGCGATGATCTTGTCGCTATAGCGATTCAAATGTTCAGCAACCTGCGCCGGCTGATATCCCGCGGGTAACGCGTTTCGTGGCCCATGATTCAGCAAATCACCCAGCAGAATCAGCCAGTCAGCACCGCTTTGTTCAAAACGATCCAGCACGCTTTCGGTGGCGGGGAGCGAACCGTGAATATCCGAGGCAAATATCAGCTTCATAACCTTGTCCTTAATAAGGAAATAAGCGCTATTTTAGCGCGCCGCCAGTGCACGGCAAACCGCAGATTTACCTGCGGAGAATTGTGAGGCATCTTGTGGAGATAGCATCAGACGAATCTCACATAGCCTGCTATTCTTAGCTGCTATTGTAGGTAATCCTATAGAAAGATCTTTGATATACCTTTGTGCGCGGCGAAGACCGCAACACCGTGTAATGATTTACAGATCACCTTACCGCAGGAGGCAACATGATTGACCTGTATTACGCGCCTACTCCAAATGGTCACAAGATTACCCTGTTTCTGGAGGAGGTTGGCTTACCCTACCGTATCCACCGCGTAAACATCAGCGCCGGCGATCAGTTCAAGCCGGAATTTCTGAGCATTTCCCCCAACAACAAAATCCCTGCTATCGTCGACCAGCAGCCGGTTGATGGCGGAGCCCCTATCAGCCTGTTCGAGTCCGGTGAGATTCTGCTGTATCTGGCTGAGAAAACCGGCAAGCTATTAAGCAAAGGGCTACGTGAACGCGCCGCTACGCTGCAGTGGTTGTTCTGGCAGGTCGCCGGATTTGGGCCGATGCTTGGACAGAATCACCATTTCAACCATTACGCCCCACAACCCGTCCCTTACGCCATTGAACGTTACCATCTGGAAACCAAGCGCCTGTATGCCGTTCTGGAAGCCGAGCTGCAAAAGCACCCGTACCTGGGCGGTGACAACTACAGCATCGCCGATATTGCGACTTACCCTTGGGTCGTGTCACACCCCCGTCAACGTATCGATCTGGCGGATTACCCGGCAGTGCGTAACTGGTTCGAGCGTATCAGTAACCGCCCAGCAACCGAGCGGGCTTACAAACTGGCTGAGCAGGGCTAAATGTCCAACTCCCCGGCCTCCGGGGAGTTTCCCCCGGCTCGTTATCTTTTCCTTACTTTCCGTGTATTCTGGGCGCAAATAATCAGACCTGTGGAGATTCTCTGATGTCATTCAGTCAACCCGACGCCATTATTCGTATAAAAAACCTGCGGTTGCGTACTTTCATCGGTATCAAGGAAGAAGAAATCAACAACCGTCAGGACATCCTGATTAACGTCGTGATCCATTACCCGGCGGATAAAGCGCGCGACAGCGAAAACATTGACGATGCTCTTAACTACCGAACCATCACTAAAGCCATCATCCGTCATGTGGAAGATAACCGCTTTGCTCTGCTGGAAAAATTAACTCAGGATGTGCTCGATATCGTGAAACAACACGCCTGGGTAACCTATGCTGAAGTAGAAATAGATAAATTATTGGCTCTGCGCTACGCCGACTCGGTTTCGATGACCATGAGCTATCGCCGGGCCTGAAACTACAGCTTCAGGGAGAATCGACCATGCGGATCCTGATCACCGGCGCCACAGGATTGATAGGGAGCAGCCTGACGCAGCGGCTGCTGGGCCTTTCTCACCAAATTACGGTGTTAAGCCGCAACGTGCAGCACGCGCGTGAACGGTTTGGCGAACAGGTAGATTATTGGTCAACGCTGCAAGATAAGTCCTCGCTGGAGGGCTTTGATGCCGTGATTAACCTGGCCGGTGAGCCGATCGCCGACAAGCGCTGGAGCAAGGCGCAGAAAGAACGCCTGTGTCACAGCCGTTGGGATCTGACCGAGCAGTTGGCAAAGCTGATTAACGCCAGCAGCACGCCGCCCAGCGTGCTAATTTCCGGCTCAGCAACCGGCTACTATGGCGATCAAGACCAGGCCGTCGTTACCGAAGACGAAGTTCCGCACGACGAATTCACCCATATGCTGTGTCAACGCTGGGAGTCATTGGCGCTCCAAGCGCAAAGCAATGCCACCCGCGTCTGTCTGCTGCGCACCGGCGTCGTCTTGGCAGCCAAAGGCGGCGCACTGGCGAAAATGCTGCCCCCCTTCCGTATCGGGCTCGGTGGGCCAATGGGTACGGGTCGCCAATATCTGCCGTGGATCCATCTGGATGACATGATTAACGGCATTATTTATTTACTGGATCACCAGACCCTGCAAGGGCCGTTCAATATGGTCGCCCCTTATCCCGTTCACAACGAGCAGTTTACCGCGCAACTCGCTAACGTCCTCGATCGGCCGGCATTTTTACGCGTGCCGGCATTCGCCCTGCGTTTATTGATGGGAGAAGCCGCGGTATTGGTGCTGGGCGGGCAACGGGCAGTGCCGAAACGTCTGGAAGAGGCCGGTTTCAGCTTCCGTTTTTTGGAATTGGAACAAGCCTTGGATGATGTTATCAATCAGCGGCAAGACGATCGCTGAAGATCGGAACGGGGCCAGAAAGATCCGGCCCCGCCAAACGGCTATTTCAATGCGCCGGAAAGAAACTGCTGCAACCGGGTACTCTTCGGATTACCAAACAGCTCGGCCGGCGGACCTTGTTCTTCAATCAGCCCCTTATGCAGGAAAATCACGTGGTTGGACACATGGCGTGCAAACTCCATTTCATGTGTCACTACCACCATGGTTTTACCCTCTTCAGCCAGCTTCTGCATGATTCGCAGCACTTCGCCAACCAATTCAGGATCCAGGGCTGACGTCGGTTCATCAAACAGCAAGACTTCTGGTTCCATCGCCAATGCCCGGGCGATCGACACGCGTTGCTGTTGACCGCCGGACAAGTGCACAGGATATTTGCCGCGGGCACGCTCGTCGATGCCCACTTTATCCAGATAGCGGACAGCGCGCTCACGCGCCTCCGTCTTGCTCAGCCCCAACACTTGCACCGGTGCTTCCATCACGTTCTCCAACACCGTCATGTGGCTCCACAGGTTGAAGTGCTGGAACACCATCGTCAGGCGGGTACGCAGCAGTTGCAGCTGTTTCTTATCAAACACCTTCAACTGGCCATCTTTGTCACGCACCATACGAATGTCTTCGTTGTTCAGGCTGATAGAACCTTCGCTCGGTTTCTCCAGGAAGTTAATGCAGCGCAAAAAGGTACTTTTACCGGAGCCGGAAGATCCGATGATGCTAATCACATCCCCGGCGTTGGCCGCCAAAGATACGCCTTTCAACACTTCATGGTCACCGTAGCGCTTGTGCAGTTCAGTGACGGCTAATTTATTTTCAGACATAGTTTCTTCCCGTCATTTATCAGTGGCTAACATGCGCCATCCAGCGCTTCTCCGCTTTGCGGAACAGGCTGATTAACACGTAAGAGATAATCAGATACAGCACCGCCGCGATCCCGAAGGCATAGAACGGCTGATAGGTCGCCGCATTAATGTCGCGTGCGATTTTCAGCAGGTCCGGTACGGTGGCGGTAAACGCCAGCGCGGTGGAGTGCAACATCAAGATCACTTCGTTGCTGTAGGCCGGCAACGCGGTCCGTAACGCCGAAGGCAAAATAATGCAGCGATACATCTTAAAGCGGGAAAAACCGTAGGCGTTGGCCGCCTCGATCTCACCGTGCGGCACCGAACGGATAGCCCCGGCGAAGATCTCGGTGGTGTACGCGCAGGTGTTGAGAGTCAGCGCCAAAATGGTGCAGTTCAACCCACTGCGGAAGAACGCATTGAGGAACTCGCTGCCACGCACAATCTCCAGGCTGTACATACCGGAATAGAACACCAGTAACTGCACATACAGCGGTGTACCACGGAATACGTAGGTATAAAGCCATACCGGGAAGCGGACCCATTTGATGGAGGAGACACGCGCCACCGCCATCGGAATGGCCAGCAGACCGCCCATCACCACCGACGCAATGAGCAGCCACAGCGTGACCGCCACACCGGTGAAACGATAGCCGTCGCTCCAGAGCAGCGATTGCCAGTATTGGTGCAAAATATCGATCATAGCTCGGCCCTCTTCACGCCCAGTGAGTAACGCCGTTCAAGCCACAGCAACACCCCGTTGGAAACCGTGGTGAAAACCAGATAAACCACGCCAGCCACAATCGCGAAGAAGAACGGTTGGTAGGTACCTTTACCGGCCAACTGAGTGGCTTTCACCACATCATTAAGACCAAGAATAGACACCAGTGCCGTTGCCTTCAGGATCACCTGCCAGTTGTTGCCGATGCCCGGCAGGGCGAAGCGCATCATCGCAGGGAACAGAATGCGACGGAAAATCTGCGAACCGGAAAAACCATAGGCGGTTGCTGCTTCGATCTGCCCTTTCGGGACGGCCATATAGGCACCACGGAAAGTTTCAGTGAAGTAGGCACCGTAGATAAACCCGAGGGTAATGATCCCCGCGCTGAGCGGATCGATATCAATTTGTGAGAAGCCAAGCAGTTCGGTGAGGTTGTTGAGCGCAATTTGAAGGCCGTAGAAAATCAGCAGCATCAGCACCAGATCGGGTACACCGCGGATCAGCGTAGTGTAAGCACCGAAAATCATCGATATCAGTGGGTTATGTGAAAGTTTACCGCCAGCGCCGATCAGACCAATCACCACCGCCAGCACTACGGAACTGAGGGCCAGCTCCAGCGTCACCAAAGCGCCCTCAAATATCAATTGGGAATAGCCTTGCAGCATTTACTTCACCCTGTCGTCATTGGATCCCGAACCATCGGGGCCGGTGGACCGGCCCCGAAGTCACAACATGGAACGGTGCGCGGAATTACCCGCCGTAGACGTCAAAGTTGAAGTATTTCTTCGCAAACTTGTCGTAAGTACCGTCTTTGCGCATGTCGGCAAAGGCTTTATCTAATGCGGCCTTCAGTTCGGTATCTGTCTTACGCAAGCCCATACCGGTGCCGACACCAAAGAATTTGTCATCCTTCACCGACTCACCGGCAAACGCGTAGTTTTTGCCTGGAGGCTGCTTCAGGAAGCCATCGCTGCCTGCCACTTCGTCCTGGAAAGCGGCATCAATACGGCCAGATGCCAGGTCGGCGTAAACCAGATCCTGGTTCTGATAAGGCACAACGGTAATGCCCTTAGGCTGCCACATAGCGTTGGCATAGGCTTCCTGAGTGGTACCTTGCAGCACGCCGATACTTTTGCCTTTCAGCGCATCCACGGTAGGCAGCAGCTTCGAGCCTTTCGGCGCGATCAGACGGGCGTTAGCGGCATACAGCTTGTCGGTGAAGGCAATTTCCTGCTGGCGTTTTTCGGTGATCGACAGAGAAGAGATAATGGCGTCAATTTTCTTCGCCTTCAGGGAAGGGATCAGCGCGTCAAAATCGCTTTCCACAAAGGTACATTGGGTATTTATGCGTTTGCACAGCTCTTTGGCCAAATCGATATCAAAACCGACCAGCTCACCTTTGGCATTTTTAGACTCAAAGGGGGCATAGGTCGGATCGGTACCTATCTTCAGCGTCGATGGTACGGCGGCAAATGCGCTGCTTACCGCGCTCAAAGCCAAGACTAAAGGAAGAACCTTAACCAGCTTTTTCATAAATTACCCTCAAATTGATTTTTTGATGCCACTGCGGGCATTACTTTTCCACCAAATCAATTTGCAGTAATCGTGCCACATTTGTTGCTGTAGGCGGAGGGAACGGCTCCGGCCTTCACAAAACTGTTTCCTGGGACGATAACTGCAAAATTAAATCGGCCAGTCTTGGCCGCGCCACGGGCAGTGGATAAATACCAAAGCCTTGAAACAGTGAACGTGATGAAGTGGGATCATTATGGTGCATGCGCCGCCCTAAATCAGTGCGGTGTTGCACAAATGTACCAAATTGGGGAGAAATTTGTTAATTAGAGCCTTGCCAGCGGACAAATAAATCCTTCGGTAATTCAATGTCAAATTGGTCAACCACCCGGTTTACGGTTTGATCGATAATGTCTTCGACACTCTCAGGGCGGTGATAAAACGCCGGCACTGGCGGCATAATGACTGCCCCCATTTCCGCAGCCTGGGTCATCAGCCGCAGGTGGCCAATATGCAATGGCGTTTCACGCACGCACAACACTAACCGGCGGCGCTCTTTCAGCACCACATCCGCAGCACGTGTCAGTAAACCGTCGCTATAGCTATTGGCGATACCCGATAACGTTTTGATCGAACAAGGTAAAATCACCATACCTGCCGTTTTGAACGAACCGGACGAAATGCTGGCGCCAATATCGCGAGAATCATGCACTACATCGGCCAGCGCCTGCACTTCACGCAGGCTGAGCGGTGTTTCCAGCGACAGCGTTTGCCGCGCGGCGTTGCTCATCACCAAATGGGTTTCCACCTCTGCAACGTCGCGTAATACCTGCAGCAAGCGCACGCCATAGATTGCGCCACTGGCGCCGGAAATACCGATGATGAGTCGTTTCATAAAACTGGCCTCTGCCACGAAAAAGATAAGATCAGGCAGACTTTGCCGCAATGGCGAGGGATAAGCAAGTCAGGGAGGGATAATGCACTGCGACAGACGCCGCAGTGCACCTTGGTAGCACAACGCAGGCGTTTAACCTTCGTTATGCATTTCCAGATTTTCTGCTTCGGTTTGACCACGTATTTCTTTTGCGTCGTCGTTACGCAGCGATTCCAGATACTCGAGATAGCTTTGATCGACGTCTTTGGTGACGTAAATACCGTTAAATACCGAGCATTCGAACTGAACGATATCCGGGTTCTCTTCACGCACGGCTTCGATCAGATCGTCCAGGTCTTGGAAAATCAGGCCATCAGCACCGATGATCTGGCGGATTTCATCCACTTCACGCCCATGTGCAATCAGCTCATTGGCACTCGGCATATCGATGCCATAGACGTTAGGGAAACGAACCTCCGGTGCCGCGGAAGCCAGATAAACCCGCTTGGCGCCAGCGTCGCGCGCCATCTCGACGATCTGCTCTGAGGTCGTGCCGCGCACAATGGAGTCATCCACCAGCAGCACATTCTTGTCGCGGAATTCAGCACGGTTGGCGTTCAGCTTACGACGTACCGACTTACGGCGTGCCTGTTGGCCCGGCATGATGAAGGTACGGCCGACATAGCGATTCTTCACGAAACCTTGACGGTACGGCTTATCCAGGATGCGTGCGATCTCCAGTGCGATATCGCAGGAGGTTTCCGGGATCGGAATCACGACATCAATATCCAGATCTTCCCACTCGCGAGCAATCTTCTCCCCCAGCTTCTGCCCCATACGCACACGGGCGCTGTAGACCGAAATCTTGTCCATAAAGGAGTCAGGACGAGCGAAATAAACGTACTCGAACAGGCATGGGTTGGTTTTCGGATTCTCTGCACACTGGCGCGTGAACAATTGGCCCTTATTGGTGATATACACCGCTTCGCCCGGCGCCACGTCGCGCAAGAACTCAAAGCCCAGCGTATCCAGCGCCACGCTTTCGGAAGCCACCATATATTCATTACGGCCATCTTCCAGCGTGCGTTTGCCGATGACTAACGGGCGGATGCCGTGCGGGTCACGGAATGCCAACAGGCCATGGCCGATGATCATCGCGACACAAGCGTAAGCACCACGCAGCTGCTGATGCATGGCGGCAACGGCAGTGAAGACGTTGTCGGACTCCAGCGGATAGTGTTGGAAGCGGTCCAGCTCACTGGCCAACACGTTCAGCAGAATCTCAGAGTCGGATGTGGTGTTGATATGGCGGCGACCGCTTTCGAACAACGTCTGGCGCAGTTCATGGGCATTGGTCAGATTGCCGTTATGTGCCAGCGTAATGCCGAACGGTGAGTTTACATAGAAAGGTTGAGCCTCTGAAGCACTGGAGCTGCCAGCCGTCGGGTAACGCACATGGCCAATACCCATGTTGCCCTGCAAACGCTGCATATGGCGTGCCTCAAACACATCCTTCACCAGACCGTTTGCTTTACGCAGGCGGAACCCGTTATGGGCATCAATGGTGACGATGCCTGCGGCATCCTGGCCACGGTGCTGAAGCACCGTCAGCGCATCATAAATCGACTGGTTTACCGGCATAAAACCGGCGATACCGACAATACCGCACATGTTGTCTTTTCCTCATCAGCGCTACCGCCCTGGTAAATGGGTCGGTAAGAAACTCGACGTGCTCTGCAGGTAGTCAAAGAACCACCTGATGATGTAACTGAACTGGGGAATAAGCTGCGACTGTTTCCAATCGGCACTTTGTGAAAAACCAGTAAAGGTATCCAGGAAAAACAGTATCGCCGAAACGATCAACACGCCGCGCAGTGCGCCGAAACAGACGCCCAGCACCCGGTCGGTGCCTGATAACCCGGTTTTCTCTACCAGTGAGCTAATCACATAGTTAACAATAGCTCCTACGATCAGGGTCGCAATAAACAAGATTGCAATCGCGATACCGTTTCGCACCAGTTCATCTTCAAAACGAGTGAAGTAGACCGCAAGGTAAGAGTAGAAATGGCTGGCAACAAAAAACGCACATCCCCATGTCACAAGTGACAATGCTTCGCGAACAAACCCTCGGATCAGGCTCACCAGAGCCGAAAATCCAATCACCGCTATAATGACGTAATCAATCCAGACCATGAACTATTCCAATAATGAATCGCCCCTGCCCCCTTCATCTTTCATACCGCATCTGCGTTGGCTGCCTTGATACGACATGAAATCTAACGGGTGATCCAATTCGCGGCGAATTCTAACAGAAAAAGAAAACGTTTGCGTAGGGGTTTTCCTACCACGTTACAAATAAAAAGCGGCGATAAAAAAATTCCCAACCGCCGCGCCTACATAGGCCATTTCAGCTACGAAAGGCACAGTTTATTTAATGATTATACTGGCACGCATAGGTTTAGGGGCACAGCATGCTGTGCCCCTTTCTCTTAACGTACGCCGTATGGCTTCACCTGGCCGCTCAAACCGCTGAGGGAGTTCAGCGCAGGCAATGAAGACTGCAGTTTCTGTTTCGAGGCGTCTGGACCGACGTAAATCCGAGTAATCTGCCCCTGTACCGGTGTGGATGGCACGGTGAAAGCACGATAGCCGGACAGCCTGAGCGACGCGACCACTTCGTTCACCTTGGCAGCATTCTTCAACGCCCCCAGTTGCACCACATACGCTTGCCCTGCCGGTGCTTTCTCTTCCGCCGGTTTCTGCACAGGTGCAGGTTCAGGCTTCGGTGTCGGTTCTGGCTTCGGCTCAGGTTTGGCTACCGGCTTCACTTCCACCGGTTTCGGCTGCTGCACCGGTTTTGGTTTCACTTCCACCGGCTTGGTTTCTACCGGTTTAGGTTTCGGCTGTGGCGTTGGCGTCGGCGTCGGTTGCGGACGCGTCTCGACCGGTGCCTGCGTGACCTGAGCCGGCTTCTGCGCGGCCTGCTGCGTCGCCGCCTCATTAGCCGCCTGCTGTTCAACCAATGCACCTGCGCCTTCCGGCGGTTGTGCCGGCAATGGCTGACTTACCGGTGGCACCACGTCGTTCTCTTCCACATCACCGGCCTTCGGCACCAATGGAATGGCTGCGAATTCATCCTCGTAATGTTTCTTTTTACCGTCCAACAGCCCTGGCAGGATAATCACCCCCAGCGCAACCAGAATCACGGTACCCACCAATCGGTTTTGAAATTTACTTGCCACTCACACTCCCCGCATCTCGTCTAACGCCGCCATCACGTGTGCAACGGTGTGGAACGATCCACAGACGATCACAATATCCTGTTTTTCAGCGTCCTGCATAGCCTGACGCCAGGCAGTTTCGACATCGGTAAACTGCCGCGGTTCCGTTAAATATTGCGCCAACAGCTCAACACTGGCACCGCGCGGCCCTTCAAGCGGCGCACAGTACCATTCATCGACCTGCTCACTCAGACAGGCCAGCGTACCGGCAATATCTTTGTCCGAAAGCATCCCCACCACGGCACGTACTTTGCCACCATTACGCGGCAACGTCGCCAGGCGACCAGCCAAATAACTTGCCGCGTGCGGGTTATGCGCCACGTCGAGGATCAATGTCGGTTCACGCCGCACAATCTGGAAACGTCCCGGTAAGGTCGCCTGCTGCAGACCGGCGAAAATCGCCCGCTCATCAATTTCCAACGCAGAATAATGCAATGCAGCCAGTGCGGTCGCCGCATTGGCTAAGGGCACGTTTGGCATCGGTAAGTCAGTCAGCAAGGTACCGCCGCCTTCCCACTGCCAGCGCTCACCCTGTTCGCTAAAGGTCCAGGCCTCGCCGCGGCGATACAGTTGCGCACCCAGAGTGTCCGCCACTTGCCCAATGGTTGCCGGCATATCCGGTTCCCCCACGACGGCCGGCTTACCGCCACGGAAAATCCCGGCTTTTTCGCGGCCAATGCTTTCGCGGTCGCTGCCCAGCCAGTCGGTGTGATCCAGTGCAATGCTGGTCACCACTGCCACGCTCGGGTCGACGATGTTGGTCGCGTCCAGACGCCCACCAAGACCAACTTCCAGGATCACCACGTCAAGCTTAGCTTGTTTGAACAGTTGCAAGGCCGACAGAGTGCCAAATTCGAAATAGGTCAGTGACGTTTCACCCCTGCCCGCTTCAATGACGGCGAATGAACGGCTGTGTTCGGCTTCGCTCAGCTCATCACCTTGAATGCGCACCCTTTCGGAATAACGTACCAGATGTGGTGAGCTGTAGACGCCAACGCGCAACCCCGCCTCCATCAAAATCGCTTCCAGAGTGCGGCACGTGGTGCCCTTGCCGTTAGTGCCGGCAACGGTGAACACCGTCGGTGCAGGAGTGAGTAAATCAAGGTGCTCCGCAACGCGTTGTACGCGTTCCAGGCCGAGTTCGATCGCCTGGCTGTGCAGACGTTCCAGATAAAAAAGCCACGAGCTCAATGGCGACGTGGCTTGGGGAATTTGGTGGTTTTGCATGAGTCCCGTCACTGAACTTGGGTTCATTAATCCATCAGGGCACCACCCTCACCGCGGTAAAGGCGATGCTCTGCATGATACCCCATGTTTTCAAGCCGCAGCGTGACTCGCTGTTGCTCGAGATCCATCGGGTATTTCCAGCCGCCACTTAGCCACAAAATGGCGGCTGAACCCCGCGTTGGCTTGCGCCAACACGGGTGACTGACTTGCCTCAGGCGTCGGCCTGATTTTCCTGTGCAGACACCGGCGCAGCTTCATCGAAATGTGGCTGTGGCTGGTTGGTCAGTTTGGAAAGGATACTCGCCAAGGTCTGGCGCATTTCCGGGCGACGCACGATCATGTCGATCGCGCCTTTCTCAATCAGGAACTCACTGCGCTGGAAGCCCGGCGGCAGCTTTTCACGTACGGTCTGTTCGATAACGCGTGGGCCGGCAAAGCCGATCAGCGCCTTCGGCTCAGCGATGTTGATATCGCCCAGCATTGCCAGACTGGCGGAAACGCCACCCATGGTCGGGTCAGTCAGTACTGAAATGTACGGCAGACCACGCTCCTGCAGTTTCGCCAGCGCAGCGCTGGTCTTCGCCATCTGCATCAGCGACATCAGCGCTTCCTGCATACGGGCACCGCCACTGGCTGAGAAACACACCAGCGGACAGTTATCTTCCAGCGCCTGCTCAACAGCTCGCACAAAGCGTGCACCGACTACAGACGACATGGAACCGCCGATAAAGGCAAATTCAAACGACGCGGCGACAATAGGCATGCCATATAACGTGCCTTTCATCACGACCAACGCGTCTTTTTCACCGGTTGCTTTCTGTGCGGCAACCAGACGATCTTTGTATTTCTTGGAATCCTTGAACTTCAGAACATCTTTCGGTTCCAGTTCGCTACCCAGCTCCACTTCACTGCCTTCATCCAGCAGAGTATGCAGACGCATACGCGCAGTCATGCGCATGTGGTGGTCGCATTTTGGGCACACTTCCAGATTACGCTCCAGCTCGGCGCGGTAGAGAACCTGACCGCAGCTATCGCATTTGGTCCAAACCCCTTCAGGAATGCTCGCCTTACGGGTTTGGGTAATATTGCTCTTGTTAAGAATTCGTTCAATCCAGCTCATCGATGACCTTTCTGTTTGAACCTGGCAGACGCCAGTCCGCAGTTCATGCTTTAACAATCCCCCCGTAAACAGACCCAATGAAAAAGTGCCCGAGTAAAACGCGACAAGCGCGCGACAGAGGCACTGATTTCAAGGTTGTTCACAGGAACAGACCATAAATGTCGCTCATTAAACCATATCGGCCCGGCACTGTGGACAAAAAACTGGTCGAACCGACAGGTTAAGCGATGTTTTTACTGTTTTTGCTGGCGGGCAGCCGCGCGCTTATGGCGCCAAATTTCAATGATGCCCGGCAGAATTGAAACAATGATGATAGCCACGATCAACAGTTTCAGGTTTTCCTGCACGATCGGCAAATCGCCGAAGAGATAACCAGCATAGGTGAACAGCAACACCCAAACCAGCGCACCAATCACGTTGTAAGCCGCAAAATGGCGATAGGACATATGCCCCATTCCGGCAACGAACGGCGCAAATGTGCGCACGATCGGTACAAAACGCGCCAAAATAATCGTCTTCCCGCCATGCTTCTCATAAAACTGATGCGTTTTATCCAGGTAACTGCGACGGAAGATTTTCGAATTCGGGTTGCTGAAAAGCTTTTCTCCGAATAGCCGTCCAATAGTGTAGTTCACCGCATCCCCAAGTATCGCCGCACCTATCATCAGCGCGACCATAGTGTGTACATTCAGATCATTGGTCGGCAACGCCGCCAACGCCCCCGCAACGAACAACAGAGAATCCCCTGGCAAGAACGGCGTAACCACCAGCCCGGTTTCGCAAAACAGAATCAGGAACAAAATACCGTACACCCACATACCGTATTGCGCCACCAGCTCAGCCAGATGCACGTCAATATGCAGAATAAAATCAATCACAAACTTGATGATGTCCATAGGTTCTCTCTTTTACCGGGTGTCTCACCCACTCGGCAGGTACACAAGGGAACAACGCGTCAGGCGCGCCGGCGTTTAATCGTCGGGTAAAAACAGTGGCCCCATTGGGGGCCGGGGTAGGGCAAAGTGCTCAGGGTAATCAACGCTAACCAGGTATAACCCTTCGGCCCGCGCCGTCGCCGCAGCCAGATTACGATCTTTCAGTGCCAGTAATTCGGCCATCCAATTCTCATCCTGATTGCCGCAGCCAATTTCCATCAGGCTACCGACAATATTGCGAACCATATGATGCACAAAGGCATTCGCCTTGATATCTACCACAATATACTCACCATAGCGCGTAACCTTAACGTGTTTTACGTTACGCCATGGCGTGCGTGACTGACATTGCACGGCGCGAAACGACGTAAAGTCGTTTTCGCCCAACAACGCCTGCGCCGCCCTCTCCATGCGCTCGGCATCCAGCGGGTGATAAAAATGCGTCATCCCCTGCTGCAATACCGCCGGACGATAACGGTGGTTATAAATAATGTAGCGGTAACGGCGTGCCGTAGCGCTGAAGCGTGCATGGAAATCTTCAGCAACGCCGGTCACCCAACGCACAGCAATATCCGGCGGCAGATGGGTATTTACCCCCATCGTCCAGGCGGCATCCTTACGCTGCGCGGTGGTTTCAAAATGCACCACCTGGCCGGTAGCATGCACCCCGGCATCGGTACGTCCGGCACACAGCACGTTGATCGGCGCATTGGCCACTTTACTCAACGCCTGTTCCAGACAGGCCTGTACACTGGCCACTTCCTGCTGACGCTGCCAGCCGTAATAACGGCTACCGTCATATTCAATCCCCAGCGCGATTTTCAAGGTCGGCTGGGTGGGCAAGACAACCTCGGACATCAGTACATCTGCTCCTGCACCAGACGTTCTGCGGTTTCGATCGCCATCAATGCGCCACCAAAGCGTACGTTGTCAGCTACCGACCAGAACTGCAGGATTTCAGGAATGCCGTAGTCATTACGCAAGCAGCCAACGCTCAGCGCGTCGCTGCCGGAAGCTTCCGTCACCTGAGTCGGGTAATCGTCTTCTTCGCTCAATTGGATATCATCCACCTGTTCCAGTTCGCTACGTGCTTCTTCCGCAGACATCGGGCGCAGGGCTTCCAGATGAACGACCTGTGCATGGCCATAGAACACCGGCGACTGCACGCAGCTCACGGAAATCGGTAACCCTTCGTCCTGCAGCACTTTACGCACCTGATCGACAATCAAACGTTCTTCACGCACGCTGCCCTGCTCGTCGGTCAGCAACGGCAACAGGTTGAATGCCAACTGCTTGGCGAAAACGCCAGGCTCAGCGGGAATACCATTCAACAGGCGTGCACTTTGGCCCGCCAGATCGTCGACAGCCACTTTGCCGCGTGACGATACCGACATCAGGGTCGTCACGTGCAGGCGAGAAAGCCCGGCCTGTTCGGTCAGCGGTTTGATTGCGGTCAGCAGTTGGCTGACCATGCTGTCCGCCACGGCAACAATATTGCGGTTACGGTAATCGGCCAGCACCTGCGGGTTAACCCCAGGCACCACCAGTGGAACATCCGGCTCCAGCGCAAACAGGCCGCTGGTGTCGATCACCAGGCACCCCATATTGCCTGCTTCTTCCGCATAGCGAGCCGAGGCCTCAGTACCGGCAACAAAGAATGCTAACTGAGCTTGCGACCAGTCGAACTCTTCCGCTTTTTGCACCAGCACTGACTTGCCATTGAAGCGCACGGTCGCACCTGCACCACGTTCGCTGGCCAAAGGATAGAGTTCGCCCACCGGGAACTGGCGTTCCTGTAACAATTCCAGCAACGCTTCACCTACCGCGCCAGTGGCACCAAGTAGAGCGATATTCCAGCCGTCAGACATTGGGTTTCTCCAGAGTATTTATTCAAATGCAAATGGGCGGCTAATGCACCGCCCTGATAACAAAATTAGTCGCTGTGGCTTAAGAAAGCCTTACGCTATCAAAAAGCCCAGCGCGTTCAGCAGCTCCGCACTGGCGCTGTCATTGCACTGGACGCGCAATGAAGACCACTCGCGGCGCTCCTGATAATGCTTGCGCAGACGATCGAATTCACCCGGTTGCCCGGCCACTTTACGCAGCGGCGCATCGTCGCGGCGCACATCATACACCAAGTGCATCAATCGTTTTAATTTGCCTTCGTCCAGCGGCCCATTGAGTTGGATCTGGCTGAATTCGGGCACCGGCAACAGCGAGGCCAGCGCGATCTGCTGAGGCTGCCCCAGGTGGCGGCTGAAGGCTTCAAACACCTGCGTCGTGCCGCGTGCTTTGCCTTCCAGCGTATAGCCAGCGATATGTGCAGTACCTATGTCCACCCGCGCCAGCAGCGGCAGAGACAGTTCCGGTTCCGGCTCCCAAACGTCCAGTACCGTGCTGAGTTTTTTACCTTTTTCCAGCACCTGCAACAGCGCAGCATTGTCCACCACCGGGCCGCGGCAAGCGTTAATCAAAATGCGGTTATCCGGCAACGCCGCCAACAGCTCCGCGTCCACCAAATGCAGCGAGTGATAAGGGCCGGATTTATTCAGTGGCGTGTGGAAGGTCAGGACATCGGCTTCTGCCACCAGTTTCTCCAGCGGCCAGAATTCCTCGCTATCGCCCCGTTCAGCACGCGGTGGATCGCACAATAACGTACGCACACCCAAGGCTTTCAAGCGGGCGTCCAGACGCGACCCTACATTGCCGACACCGATAATGCCGACGGTTTTATCGCGCAATTGAAAACCGTCGCGTTCTGCCAGCAGCATCAGTGCAGAGAACACATATTCCACCACGGCAATCGCATTACAGCCCGGAGCCGCAGAGAAACCGATACCTTGCTGTTGCAACCAGGCGTCATCGACATGGTCAGTGCCCGCGGTTGCGGTACCGACAAAACCAACGCGGGTGCCGGCCAGCAGCGCTTCATTCACTTTAGTGACCGAACGCACCATCAGCGCATCGGCATCTGCCAGCGCATCGCTCGGGATCGGGCGCCCAGGCACGGCCTGCACATTCCCTAAACGACTGAACAATTCAGTCGCATACGGCATATTTTCATCGACCAGGATTTTCACTTATTGCTCCGACGGTTTACGGCTATTTATACCCAAAATAATTGGCGTTGCATCGAGGTGGCAAGCGCAGCAATCCCCTGGGGCTTACTCAAGTAAGTGACGGGGGTGTGCTCGCAGCCAAACAGAGGCAACGTCAAGTATGAAGGGTTATCTGGGAAATAGTGTGCCACTGAATCAGGCCCGGCGAAAGCGCTCGGGTGTCGTGCCGGCGATTTGCTGAAACATGACGATAAACGCCGATGCCGAGCTATACCCCACGTCCAGCGCGACCTCCTGCACGGTTTTCCCCTGTTCCAACAGCGAAACGGCGTGCAAGAAGCGCAGCCGCTGGCGCCATTCGCTGAACGACATGCCCAGATCCTGCTGGCAACGTCGCGATAGCGTGCGCTCGGTGGTATAGACGCGGGCAGCCCAGGCGGCAAGTGAGGTATTGTCCGATGGGCAGTGCTCCAGGGCTTCCAGTACCGGTGCCAGGAACTTGTCTTCGGATGTGGGTAAATACGTTTGTTGCACCGGCGAAACATGCAATTGGTCGATCAGCGCACGACACAGGCGCAGATCCTGTTTGCTTTGCGGAATGTATTGTTTGCGGGCGTAGAAGTCTTCGGCAATGGCCCGAAAAATCGGGGTGACACTCACCAGACAAGGCGCCTCCGGCAGCCCGGCGCACAGCGGCAAGGCAATATCCACCATGCGGCACTGTGCCAAACGTTGGTTATAACAGGAGTGTTCAATTTCCGCCGGTGCCCACAGCACAAACTCCGGCGGAGCCAGAAAACGCTGGCCGCCGATGCGTAACACCATGACCCCAGCCTTTACCCACATCAATTGCCCCCAGCTATGACGGTGGGGCTGGAACTCCGTACGCGCATTGAATTCCTCGCAGCGGAATTGCACCGGACGCGGTGCAGGGATCAGCGCTTCGGGGAAATGACGGATTTCTGGCATGGTTTCGTCCCGTTACTTGTCTTGTTTAGGATAAATATTGTCTGGATATCACTATATATAATAAACCGGACACGCGTAAACTAGCCAGCATGTCAGTCGTTAATGAGAATAATTATCATGAATATGCTCTTCCCTTTGCTGGCGGTCTTGATTTGGTCAATCAATGCCGTGGTCAGCAAGCTCTCGGCCACCGCAATCGATCCGGCCGCCATTTCCTTCTATCGCTGGCTCCTGGCGCTCGTCACCCTGACCCCCTTCGTGTTGCCTGGCGTAGTTCGTCACTGGTCGGCAATACGTGCCAACTGGTGGAAATTGATGATTCTTGGCATGCTTGGCATGGTGCTGTATCAGAGCCTGGCGTACTACGCAGCACACAGCGTGAGCGCACTGTTTATGGGTATCATTGTCTCGCTGATCCCATTACTGACCATTCTGATCAGCATTGTGCTGTTGCGCGTCGCGCCAACGGTGGGTATTGCTATCGGCAGCCTGTTGTCTTTGGGGGGCCTGATCTGGCTGGTCAGCGCCGGTAACCCGGCGGAATTGTTGCACCACGGTATCGGCAAAGGTGAATTGATGATGTTTGCGGCTACCGCCTCTTATGCGCTGTACGGCGTGCTGACCAAACGCTGGGCGATTGCTCTGCCAAACTGGCAGTCATTGTATGTACAGATACTGTTCGGCGTGGTGTTGTTGTTGCCGAATTTCCTGATGGCGCAAGACGTCGCGTTAACCCGTCAGAATATCCCCCTGGTCTTGTTCGCCGGCATCCCTGCGTCGATTATCGCGCCATACTTGTGGATCCACGGGGTTATGCGCTTGGGGGCCAATACGGCATCTATCTTTATGAATCTGGCACCGGTATTTACCGCCATCATTGCAGTGTTGTTCCTGCATGAACACCTGCACAGTTACCACCTGATCGGCGGCGGCATTACTCTGCTCGGCGTAATCCTGTCACAGCGCCTACGTACTCCGTTGGCGCGTAAAGCGAAACAAGCCGCAGAGTGCGAAAGCTAAGGTAACAGTTGAAAACGCACCCGCACCAGTAAGCCACCCAGAGTGGCCGAGGTTAACAACTCTGGGCGGGTGCCATGGTAACGGGTGATATCGCTCACCAGCGCCAACCCCAGCCCTGCGCCGGGTTGATCGCCCACGTTATCCAGCCGATGGAACGGCTGGAGCGCCTGCGCAGTGTCCTGTTGGGCAATGCCTGGGCCGCTGTCTTCAATTTCCAGTACCCCCTCCCCGCCCAATCTGTCCATGATGAGCCTTGCCGTTACCATGCCCTGATGCGGCGTATACTTCAGTGCGTTATCCAACAGGTTGGCGCACAGTTCCGTCAGCAGCAGCGCTTCTCCCCCCACCCAGCATACCGACTCTCCCTCATAGCCAAGATCGATACGTTTACTGCGCGCCTGTGGCAGACGCGAAAAACACGCATCTCGCAGCACCTGCGCCAGGTTCACCGGCTGCAACTTGCGATCGGCATCGTGTTCATGGGCTTTGAGCCTTGAGAGATAAAGCAGACGATCGGTCAACGCCACGGTGTTATCCAATGTGGCGCTCATCGCGACCAGACTTTCCCGCCACTGCTCCGGCTGATCGCTTGCCAGCGCAACCCCTACCTGCGTTTTCAGCACGGTTAACGGCGTCCGCAATTGATGTGAAGCATCGGCGCTAAAGCGCTCCTGACGTGCCACCATCACTCGCAACCGCTCGATATAACGGTTAAACGCCAGCAGTAGCGGCTGCATTTCCGACCAGGGCAACACCATTGGCAGCGGCGTTAATTCCCCCGGATCACGTCGCAACATGATGCCTGAAAGCTTGCGCATCGGTTTGAGCACCCGCTTGAGAAGCCCAAAGGCCAGGATCATGGTCAACACGACCACGGTCCCCTGACTGAGTAGCGCAGAGAGCATCATCTGCCGCGCCAGATAGCGGCGTGACTCCAGCGTTTCAGCCACCAATATGGTTGCCATGCCCATCACGCCAGATTCGTTGATGGGTTGGTACAAGGCGGCAACGCGAATCGGGCGTCCGCGATACTCGGCATCATAAAAATGCACCAATGCGGGATACAAGCTTGAACGCAGAATATGGGGCGGCATCGGCGGCAAATCGTCATAGCCAGAAATGCTTCGGCCTTCTGGCGAGATCACCTCGTAGTAAAGTTGATCGTTCATGTTGCGCTCGAAACTGTCGAGCACGACATAGGGGACGTCCGCTTCCAAACGCCCATTACGCACCACCAGCCGCTCCGCCACGGTGCGCGCCGATGCCAGCAGCGTACGATCGTAAGCCAGCGTGGCGGCGTTCATTGCACTGAAATAGTGGGTATAAATCGAGATACTGCCTAACACCAGCAGGGGTAAGCCAAAGAACAATAACAGTTGGTAAAACAACGATTGCGGCGCGTTAAACCACCTCATTGCAAAGCTCCAGGCTGTAGCCCAGACCGCGCAGAGTGATAATTGCCACATTGCTGCCCTGCAGCTTTTTCCGCAACCGGTGAACATAGAGTTCAATGCTCTCCGGGTTAGCCTCATCGGCCAAGGTAAATACCTGTTCGAACAACTGCTGTTTGGCAACCGGACGCCCACGGCGGTGAATCAATGCCGTCAGCACCGCCAGTTCACGCGGTGTCAGTTGCAGCGGCTTGTCGTCCAGTTGGAAATAGCCCTCATCGTGATAAGTCAGCGCACCGTATTGCAGCGCTTGCTGAGTGACACCGACGCTGCGGCGCAGCAACGCCCGAATGCGGGCTTCCAGCTCATCGAGTTCGAAGGGTTTCGTCAGATAGTCGTCGGCACCCAGATTCAGTCCCTTCACCCGATCGGCCACGTCGGTTCTGGCCGTCAACAGCAATACCGGCAAGTCCTGCCCACGTTTGCGCAATCGGGCCAGCAGTTCCAGACCATTCAGGCGCGGCAATGCCACGTCTAACACCACCAACGCGTAGGTTTCATTTAACAGCAAATGGTCGGCTGCCAACCCGTCTGGCGCAATATCGACGGCAAAGCCGACACCGGTCAGCGCCTTTTGCAACCAATGGGATAACTCAGGGTGGTCCTCAACCAATAACAGACGCATGCTTCCATTCCATTGATTTATCTATGCTCGCAGGCCGAATGCTGCGCTATCGCATCAGGATCCGGCGTCATACGAATTAACATGTTTATAACAGAAGGATGGCATGGAAGCCGCTGTGATAGAAGGGTTATGCCGGACCAGTTTTGGGAGCTGGAACACAATTGCGGCACTGAATAAACCCTGAACTGTCGACGAGGGCGGCTAACGTCGTGGTCGAGGTATTATTTTTCGCTGTCGGCGAGGGCAATATCAAATACCGGCTGTAATTTGGCAGGACTGAACGGGGGTGAAACCAGCACAGTGCGATTATTGGTGGAAAAAACAATATCAATGCCGGTGACACAGGCGGTCATCTGGCAAGCATACTTTTCGCCATTATCTTTGGAGAAGTGCAGTTCAAAAACACCGATATCCGGGCGCAGGCGCTTCAACCGGCAATGCCCCGAGGCCCCTGTCATCTCATCATAGGCCGTTGGTAGCATCTTGATTGCACTGACTTTGGCGCTGTCCCTGCCACCGAATAATTTCCCTAATGAAAACATATCAATCCCCCCATCATCATTTTATTTTTAATCATTTTATCTCAAGACAAAAAGGGTAAAACTGACATTACGCAGCCTTTAAGCCAAGTTTACAGGCTGTTCTTGCGCCCTGACATGTGTTAGCGCACAGGCAATCTGCTGTTTCAGCACAGGTGTTTTGCCCCCAACAGGAGATGCATATCACATCCCGAAAACTTTTTCGTCCGTTGAAAGGTAAATGAAAGGTTGTTGATTTAACAATCCAGCAACCCGTATCGGCGGGGATCCGCAACGACAGAAAAATACCTTGGGGAAAGCAATGAAAAAAATAATCACCCGCACTCTGACCGCTACCGCTCTGCTGTTGGCAGCCAATCAAGCCTTTGCCGTGGAAGCACCGAAACGTACCGAATGTATCGCCCCCGCCAAGCCCGGCGGCGGATTTGACCTCACTTGTAAGCTGATTCAGGTGTCCTTGCAGGAAACCCACGCTATCGATAAACCGATGCGCGTCACCTATATGCCCGGTGGTGTCGGCGCGGTCGCCTATAACGCCATCGTCGCCCAGCGGCCGGCAGAATTCGGCACGGTGGTTGCCTTTTCCGGTGGATCACTGCTGAATCTGTCACAAGGAAAATTCGGCCGTTATAACGTGGATGACGTGAAATGGCTGGCCGCTGTCGGTACCGACTACGGCATGATCGCCGTCCGCGCCGACTCGCCGTATAAAACGCTAAAAGACCTGATGGATGCCTTCAAAAAAGATCCAAACAGCGTGGTGTTCGGTGCCGGTGCTTCTATCGGGAGCCAGGACTGGATGAAAACGGCCCTGCTGGCACGTGAAGTGGGTATTGATCCCCATAAAATGCGCTACGTCGCGTTCGAAGGCGGCGGCGAGCCCGTGACCGCACTGCTCGGCAACCACATTCAGGCGGTATCAGGCGATCTGAGTGAAATGGTTCCCTACTTGCAGGGTGACAAAATTCGCGTACTGGCGGTCTATGCTGACCAACGTCTGCCTGGCCAGTTAGCGAATGTCCCCACAGCCAAAGAACAGGGCTTCAATCTGGTCTGGCCGATTATCCGCGGCTTCTACGTCGGCCCGAAGGTCAGCGAAGAGGAATACCAGTGGTGGCTCGATACCTTCCAGAAAATGATGACGACCGAAGAGTTCAAAAAGCAACGTGATCTGCGTGGCCTGTTCGAATTCAATCTGACCGGCAAAGAACTGGATGCCTACGTGAAAAACCAGGTCAATCAGTACCGCGAACAAGCCAAAGTTTTCGGCCTGGCCAAGTAACAGGGGGATACCATGAGCGATCGCATTTTCGCCGGTCTCTGGCTGCTGTTGTGCATTGGGGGGTTGTTTATCGGTTGGGGGATCCAGAGCGAATACAGCTACGAACCCCTGGGGCCACGTCCCTTCCCTCTGGCCATTCTCAGCCTGATGGCACTGTGTGCTGCACTGCTGCTGCTGAACAAACCGCAGGCCGTTGAGTGGCCACATAACAAGGTGATGCAACGTCTGCTGGTACTGGTCATTACGTTGGTGCTGTATGCCTGGGGCTTCGAATGGCTGGGTTTTCCGCTGGCAACCGCGCTGCTGACCTTTAGCATTGGCCTGTTGTTCCAGGCCAGTCTACCGGCAGCTTTAGTGTCCGGCGCGTTCATGGGCGTAGCCTTGTATTACGCCTTTGACCGCTTACTTGATGTAACACTGCCACTCGGCGTTTGGCTGAGCTAACGGGGGCGACGATGGATACCTGGATGTACTTATCTCAAGGGTTCGAGGTGGCACTGGTGCCACAGAACCTGATTATCGCCCTGATCGGCTGCTTCGTCGGCACGATTGTCGGCTTGCTGCCGGGGCTGGGGCCAATCAACGGCGTGGCAATCCTGTTGCCACTGGCGTTTGCCCTTAAGCTGCCGGCCGAGTCTGCACTGATCCTGCTGGCAACGGTGTATATCGGCTGTGAATACGGTGGCCGCATCTCCTCAATACTGCTTAACGTCCCGGGTGACGCCGCAGCAATCATGACCGCATTGGACGGCTACCCCATGGCGCAGCAAGGCCGTGCCGGCGTGGCACTGTCGATCTCGGCGGTCAGCTCCTTTACCGGTTCACTCATTGCTATCGGCGGGATTATCCTGTTCGCTCCGCTGTTGGCGCGTTGGTCGCTGGCGTTCGGGCCGGCCGAATATTTTGCTCTGATGGTATTCGCTATTGCCTGTCTGGGTAGCATGATGAGTCAAAACCCACTGAAATCGTTGCTGGCGGCGCTGATTGGTCTGGGACTGGCAACGGTCGGGGTGGACGCTAACACGGGTGTTTACCGCTTCACCTTCGACAGCATCCACCTCTCCGACGGTGTGCAGTTCATTGTGGTCGTTATCGGTCTGTTCTCGGTCAGTGAAATTCTGTTGATGCTGGAAAGCACCAGCGGCGGACAAAAATTGGTGCGCAAAACCGGTCGGTTATTGTTCAACCGCAAAGAGGCCGCTCAGTGCGTGGGCCCTACATTGCGTTCTTCCGTGGTGGGGTTCTTTGTCGGCATCCTGCCGGGTGCCGGCGCCACGATTGCCAGCGCCCTCACCTACATGACCGAAAAGAAAATCAGCGGCAACAGCGACACCTTCGGTAAAGGGGATATTCGCGGGGTTGCCGCGCCAGAAGCGGCCAACAACGCTTCAGCCTGTGGCTCATTCATCCCTATGTTAACGCTGGGTGTCCCTGGGTCTGGTACCACCGCAGTCATGATGGGCGCGCTGACGCTGTACAACATCACACCAGGCCCGGCGATGTTCACTGAACAGCCCGATATAGTCTGGGGGTTGATTGCCGCACTGCTGATTGCCAACGTGATCTTGCTGATCATGAACCTGCCGTTGGTGGGCCTGTTTACCCGTATGTTGACCATACCACTGTGGTTCCTGGTACCTGCGATTGCCGCCGTATCCGCGGTAGGGGTATACGCCGTACACAGCACAACCTTTGACCTGCTGTTGATGATCGGACTTGGGGTGTTTGGTTACATTTTGAGGAAAATGCATTTCCCGATGTCACCGCTCATTTTGGGTTTCGTATTGGGAGAGATGTTAGAACAAAACCTGCGCCGGGCGCTGTCGATCAGCAACGGAGAGTTTGGCATCTTGTGGAGCAGCAGCATCGCGCAAACGCTGCTGGTATTGGCAGTGTCTGTATTGGTGCTGCCGCCATTGCTGCGTAAATTGCGCAAACGCCGCGTGTCGGCGGAAGCGGCTAACGCCGACTAAGTCGTCAGGGGGGCGGGTAATAACCCTAAGACCGATCGTTTAAGCGTGCTTGAACGATCCGACCAGCGAGAGACAAATCCGGCGTCAGCCCCCTGACGCCGGATTTTTTTGTTTGAACACGGTATGGATTTCATTGTTGATGCTTTTTTTCCTACCTTGTCCCCGCATTGCCACCCAAACACAGCCTAAAACTTGGCAATGCACGGGATAGCGGGCGTCCCTCATCCAGATATCATCTTATCTGCTCTGCCCCCGGAAAAACGCAAGAAACCAATCGATCGATATAACCGATTCATAAAACAAATTTGATAGAATCTGACTATTGATTGAATTTTATCGATCGGTATAAGTGATTTGCCACACGACAAAAATTAGTCAATATATAAATTGCAGCGTTCATTATAATAAAATTATTAAATCGGCCAATCTAATGATTACCATTTATAAATCAGGATTATAAATGACACGCCTCACCGCTGCACGAAACCGCTTCATACATCGAATATCATTTTCATCTTAAACACAAACGGATCTGCATGAAAAACTTCACAATGGAATGGGAATTAATATGAAACCAGGGATTGCAATGTATAAAAATTTCATTTTTTTTATTGTTTTTTCATTCTCTCAGCAAGCTGTCGCTGGCGCATATATGCTTCCTGTCTCTTTTGTTAACTGGACGGTGGTTCAATCTTTGGTTGCATGGGATGAGAGTACATCCGATCTCAACCCTTGCTATCGATGGGCCTCTTGTTTTATTGGTCCGGATGTAAAATACAGTACCCGATATCCGGGGCTATATGGTTCCTGTATAGAGTCTAACAACTGTCTCCGAATTGAAAATTACAGAACGGCAAAAGAAGTAGAGATCGCGTGGAAAGCTTCCTTTGGCATTCCCTGGACCTCAAGGCCTTATAAAGTAAATGGCAGTGATGCCAGCTGCGTTGGGCTTTTTTATACACGGACACCTTCAATATCCGGAGGTGCACTTTTATGGCCCAATTCTGTTTGCGGTAAATTACCCCCACCAAACCAATCTTGTAATGTGAATATCCCAACGGTGATAGATTTTGGTACGCTTACGCAAGATGAAATTTACGGGGCGGAAAGAAACATTCAGGGAACAGTTGAGTGCTCCCTAACAGGAACTGTAAAAATATATTCACAGTCGACATTAGGCGAAGATAGAATTTATTTAAATGGCAACAAGAATTTTTATTCTACGCTATTTTTGGATGGGAAGTCCGCATGGACGGGTGTTGATTACTATTTAATGGGTAAAACACCCAAAAATATAAGCCTGAAAGCAAAAATGACAGCCAATGAAATCATCAGTCCCGGACCTTTCTCGGGGAATGCTATTATTTACATTGCCTTCCTCTAGGTGTCTGCTGCATAACCCCGGTAGTCAACCTATATTGACCACCACATTACACTGTTTAGCCTTACTCTGAATCAAGCCGGGTTGCGGTATATTCACAAACGCCGCCTGGCGTTTGAAACAACCAAGGCTGAGTGAGTCAACAGGGCAGGATAACGCCCCTGCCCTGTTCATTTAACGCTTAATTTCGCTTATCGCTCGCTCCAGGCCCGCAATATCATTGCCCGCCAGCAAGGGCTGCACACAGGCAAAATCCTCGGCTGACAAATCATAAATGCGCAAAGCCAGTAACCGAGCAATGATCTGCGGGGTAAATCGCAGCTTTATCGGTCGCGCCGGATTACCGCCCACAATGGTGTAAGGCTCAACGTCCGACGTCACAATACTGCCTGCGGCAACTATCGCCCCTTCACCAATGGTCACTCCCGGCATCAGCATCGCCCGCATCCCTATCCAGCAGCCATCCCCCAAACGGGTATCGCCTTTCGGTTTATAGGCAGCCTGGATGCTTTCCATCATCGGGTACAGGCAAAACCAATCGATGCGGTGGGTATGGTTCCCCCCCATCAGGATAACGGTTTCTGCGGCAATACAGACATAATCGCCAATCAGCAATTGGTCTATCGCCCCTAGCGGGGGCCACTGTTGACTCACCGCATCCCCGTGTAAATAGCGCACCACGGAGCGTTCAAAGCCGTCATCCAGGTAGTCGCTGTAATAGCTGTGGGTTCCCTTGACGATAATGTTGGGATTGGTCACCGTTTGGTGCAGTAACTCTGTTTTTGACCAGTGTTTTTCAGTCATGGCGCTTTCTCTGTAATCTGTTACAAGAGCCACAGCCTAGTGTCTGTGGCAGTGTTTTCGGTCACAAAACACTGCCTGATTAAGCGATTAACGCCCGTTTTAATCTTGGGTTGTTCGTCATTGATGCCTCCAAACTTCGCCCCAAGGGTAACAAATCACGCCTCCGCCGTCTTGCTCTTCAGCATCAATACTCCGCCCATCACCAGCGCGCTGCCCAGCAACTGCAACTGATTCATGTTTTCCCCCAGCAGGAAATAGGCGATCACCGCCGTGAATACCAACTCCAGCGACAAAATCAGATTAGCCACCGCCAATGGCAAGGTTTTCAAGCTGATGTTGTACAAACCGAATCCCAACAGCGTCGGGCCTGCCGCCAAAGTCAGCAGCAACAGCCAACCACGCCACTCGATGCCCTCAACGCCATGGGACAAGAACCACAACGAGCCGGTCATGCCATGGAATGCCGCCAACGGATATAACGTCAGCGCAGCATTGAACAACCACTGATAGATCGCCGAGAAACCGAACACATACAAAATGGTATTCCACACCGGGTAATGGCGCTCTGTCGCCACCCGCCCCCCCAACGTGTAAAGGGTATAACCAATGCCTGACAACATACCCACCAGCAATCCCAATACATTGAAATGGCTGTTGCCCATGCTGTCGCCGTTACTGACCAAGAAGCAGCCCCCCAGGCTGACCACAATCACCACCAATTGACGCAGGCTCAGGCGCTCGCTGTACATCATCCAACCCAGGAACACGGTAAAACCGACCGAACAATAGGTCAGAATGGTTGCCACCGACGCACCGTTAAGCGCCACCGACAATGTCCACAAACTGTTGAACACCGCCAGTAACAGGCCATAACAAGCATAAAATGGCACCTGTGAACGCTGTAAGCGCGCCCACTCAGGCTTGAATAACAACAGAATCGGCAATAACACCAACGCAACCAGCGCCGCTCGCCAAAACGCCAGCACAAAGGTCGGCAGGTGATAATACTCCGTAAGTACACGAATAATGATGGCGGTAAAAGCCAGTAGCATGGCGCTGATAATCGCGATCGCATATCCCTGACTGCTGCCCTGTAAAAAACGCGCGCCCGGTAAAACCGGCCTGGCTGAAATACCTGATGGTAATGACATGACACCCTCAAAAAACTGCGGTAATACACCTGGGCAGAGATTCTAACGCCACACAACTTTGCCGCCAGAGCCACTTTGCCCTGATGTTATGCAGGCCACTTTTATCCGCTTGAAGGCCAGTTGCTATGGGGTATAGTAAAAATCCGCACCGTTAACCGAGCCAATTGCGCATGCATATTCCGTTAGACCGTCAGCAGGATGTTCCGCTGTATTTGCAAATTGAAGAGGCGCTGCGGCGGGCAATCCTAAGCGGTATTTTTGTCGATGGCGATAAACTCCCCTCCACCCGTACGCTCGCCGGCGAATTGGCTGTCAGCCGGCTGACGGTAGAGAATGCCTATGCCGAACTGGCCGCCAAAGGTTTTCTGCATCAACGGCGCGGCAGCGGTGCCTATGTATCACACCCGCTGCAACACCCCGCTCAGCCGCGCCCAAAGCCCGATGTGCTGTTCCCGGCAGAACGTTTCACCACCCTGACCTCGCGGCTGGATGGCTACCCCGATACGCCTTTGCCGAACAATGTCATCAACTTTGCCGCCGGTGTTGGCAGCCCAAAAGTGTTTCCTCAGGAGGAATTCCGCAAGATATTGCTGTCGGTGCTCAACCGCCATGCAGAGGACGCTTTCAGCTATGGCGAGTACTGCGGGTATTACCCTCTGCGCGATACATTGGGGCGCATTCTCACCGCCCAGGGCATTCCTACTCATGCGGAACAGTTGTTGATCACCAACGGCTCGCAGCACGCCATCAGCCTGATTGTACAAAGCCTGCTGGAGCCGGGAGATACGGTGATCGTCGAACAACCCACTTACGCCGAAATTCTGGGGTTACTGCGCCTGCATCGCATTAATATCGTTACCCTCCCCAGCGATCGTCACGGTATGCGGGTTGAACAACTGCCCGCCCTGCTGGAAAAGCACCGCCCAAAGTTGATTTACACCATTCCCAACTTCCAAAACCCCACCGGCCGTTGTCTGAGTGAGGCCCGCCGTCGGCAATTGCTGGCGCTGGCCCAACAGGCTGGCGTGATGATACTGGAAGACGATTTTGTCGGTGATCTGCGCTACAACGGCAAACAGCTGCCCTCGCTACGGGCTCTGGCACAGCCAGGCACGGTGATTTATGTCAGTACTTTTTCCAAAATGCTGCTGCCCAGCATGCGCATCGGCTATCTGGTGGCAGACAGCGAACACTACCAACGGATCGCCCGACTAAAGCACGTTGACAGTTTCACCAGCTCGAACCTGATCCAGCGAGCGCTGGACGCATTCGTTACCATTGGGCGCTACGACAAGCAGCTGCGACGCGCCGGACGCATCTACCGGCAGCACCGCGACACCATGGTGGCAGCCTTGCAGCAACACCTGCCGCATGGCTGTCAGTTTGAAACGCCGGAAGGCGGGCTGTTCATCTGGTTGACGCTACCTACCCGCGTCAGTACCGAAGCACTGATGCCGGTAGCCTGGAAAGAAGGAGTGACCTTTGCGCGAGGAGAATGCTTTTATGCCGAGGAGCAACGTGGCGCCCATGGCATGCGATTAAATTTCGCGGCCAATACGCCGCCGCTGATTGAAGAAGGAATCGCCCGACTATGCCGGGCGATTCGTCAGGTGATGACGTCAGAACACGCCGCTCCCCCCTAAATCATGGGCGTTATATCACATAGGCCGGGTTACACCCCGGCCCACCACAACCGCAGTTTCATCCCCCAATAGCTGGTCCAGCCGGTGGTGCTCTGTACCACCTTGCCTTTGGAAATCACCACCAGCGTGGGTGTGACGCCGATTTGCCACTGCGCAGACAACTGCCCCTGCGGATCGTTAACCACAGGTAACGTCACGCGTTTGCCCGCCATCCACTGCGCCACCTGACGATCGTCGCCGGAGCGCAGTGCCACGGTAAGCACGTTGCTCCCTTCGTCAGCCAGTTTGGCAACATACGGCGTGGTGAAACGGCATACGCCACACCAGCTGGCCCAGAAATAGACCAGCAGTGGCTTATCCTGGCTGAGCTGAGCCAGTGACACCTGCTGGCCACTTAGCGTCGTCAACATGTGCGAATCAAACGCTGCCGGTGCCTGCGGGGCGCGTAACCAGTCCATGCCAAACGCCACCACCAGCAGGATCAACAGCAAGACCAGCAGTTCGCGCGCCCAGCGCCGCAGCCTAGCCATTTTTCACTTTCGCCAATTGCTGTTTCACCAACGTCTCCAGGTCTTCATAAGAGACCGCACCCGGCAGCATCTGATCGCCGATCAGCGTCGTTGGCGTTCCTTGCACACCCAGTTTCTCTGCCAACGCCATATTTGTGCGCAGGGTGGTCATGCTCAGTTCACTCGGCGAGACCGCTTTTACGCCGGTTTTCTGCTGTGCAGCGGCAATGCTGGCATTGTCGTGGAAGCCTTTTTTAGCCATCAGACGTTGGTGCAACGCCCAGAATTGGTCCGGATGCTGTTGCCAGGTCGTCAATGCCACACGCGCCGAACTGACCGAGCTTTCCCCCTTAAAAGGCAGCAATTTCACTACCAGCGCCACATCTGGATATTGTTTGACGATCTTCTCCAGCATCGGATCAAAACGCTTGCAGTACGGGCAATTGTAATCGGTAAAGGTCACCATGGTCAGTTTGGCGTTGGCGGCCCCTAAGCGTGGGCTGGCAGGATCGTCGTACAGCACGTTGGCATTTTGTTTGATCGCTTGGCTAATTTGTTGTCCCGCCGTCTGTTGCTGCCAGGCGTCCACCGCCTGTGCCAGAATATCCGGATTAGACACCAAGGTTTCACGGATCAGCTCTTTAATGCGCGCCTCTTGTTCAGACGTAAATGGCGCAGCGGCCCAAACAGGGGTAACAATCAGCATCAGTAAAATCATTAATTTTTTCATTGTACGTTTCCTTTGGCGGCGGACAGGGTTTGTAATACGGCATCGCGGGTCAACAGCGGGGATAACACCACGCCATCTGGGCTGCCGGGGCCATAAATCTGGTTAAAAGGCACGGCAACGCTGCCGCGCTGTTGCAGGAAGGCGCTAATCTCGGCCGATGGACGGCTCCAATCGCCACGCAGAGCAACAACATCATCGGCGCTCAGTGCCTTTTGCACATCGTCACGCAGCAGGACGTTGAATTTATTGGCTTTACAGGTTACGCACCAGTCGGCGGTCACATCGACAAACACCCGTTTATTTTGGGCCAATGCCTGGGTGATTGCCTGCTCGCTCAACGGTTGCCAAACCACGTTGTCGTGCAGCGGCTGACGCCACAGCCCGGCAGTGAGAGAACCGGCCAACAACACGACACCGACCAACACCAGCGTGCCAGCCGCCAACTTAGCAGCCAGACGCACGCCATGTTGCCAGCCAACGGCCAACAACAACGCCAGCAGTGCGACACCGCCCACCACCAACGTTGGCACCATGCCAATATGGTTGACCATCAGGCTCAGCAACCACAGTGAAGAGGCAAGCATCAACAGCCCCATCACCAACCGCAGGCTGTTCATCCAACGGCCCGGCCTTGGCAAGCGCAGCGCCAGTGCCGGCCAGGCGGCAATGAGTAGCCATGGCAGGCTCATGCCGATACCCAGTGCGACAAACATCCCCCACAACACCGGCAAGGGTGCTGCCAGAGCAAAGGCCACTGCGGTCCCCAGGAAAGGTGCAGAACACGGCGTTGCCAGCAAGGTAGCAAAAGCGCCCTGCCAGAAATGCCCACCCAAGCCACGGCCGTTGTGGGTTGCCAGTTTGGTATTTAATGAAGAGGAAAGTTGCAGATGGAACAGGCCAAACAGGTTAGCGCTGAACAGCAGCGTAACCAGCACCATAAAACCAATGAACCACGGATTTTGGAACTGGATACCCCAACCCAGCGCCTGATTGCTCCACCGCAGCAGCGTCATTAGCAACGCTAACGCCATGAACGAGGCCACAATACCCAGGGTCGACGCGAGGAACTGTAACCGGATGCTCTGACGGTCGCGATGCTCTACCTGAAGAATTGAACCGAGTTTAATCCCCAGAACCGGCAGGACGCAGGGCATCAGATTGAGAATCAACCCACCCGCCAGCGCCATCAGCACCGCTTGCCACAGCGAGAAGCTCGCCGCAGCCGGCAAGGCCAGCGGCCCGCCAATCGGCAACGTCACCTGCTGCGCCAACCCGTTATCGCTGATCACCAACGTCAAGGTTTTACCGCGCAAATCCGGTGCGCTGTCCCCCCAACCATCGCTGACCGGCACCCGCGCTAACATGTGCGTACCCTCGCGACTCACCTTTGGCTTACCGAGATCAGCATCTTCCAGCGTATCGAAGAACAGTTCAGGCTGCTGCCAACCGGCGCCACGCTCAGCGCTGATGTGCAGTTCGCCACGCTGGTAGCCGGCTTTAATACTGTCCACCAACCCATCGGCAATCGGCACCTGCCCCATCGCCTGGGCAAAATCATGGGTAAATTGCGCGTCAGAGGGGGTACCAAGATCCAGGCTGAATGGATAGTCGGTCAGGATACAGACGTTGCTGCACGTTGACAGCGTCAGGGTCCCTGCCAACTTGCGCGGTGCTGCCCCCTTCATCACCATAGGCAGTTCAACCCGATCGTGATAACCCTGGGTAGAAATACCGGCAACATCAAAGCGCTGCGGCGTCGGCCAAAACCAGGTGGCGGGTGGCGGATTGCCCTGCCAGGTTATGGCCGGTGCTATACCGCCCTCACCGGGCGAACGCCAATAGGTTTTCCAACCTTTTTGCAGCTCTATTGCCAGCAGTAATCGGGTTTCCCCATTTTGCGAGGTATCGGCACGCAGTCGCACCTTCGCGTGATCATTCGTCGGACTTTGCAGCCAGCCGCTATCCGCCGCCTGCAAAGCAGGCAGCCATAGCATTAACAGGCAGGCTAACGCCGACCTGATGATATTCAACATGTTCTTTCTCCATAAAATAAATCAATCACCAACGGGAAGGGGCGATTAACTCATTCACGGAAGACACATAATCGGAGGTGCACCCTAAGGGTGGTGGGGGAAATCACTCTGGGAGGCGGAATACGCAGGCACGCAGCCACGGTAGGTGCCAGCAGCACCAATAACAACCCCAGACCGAACAGCAGCGTTTCAAACATCACCGGCGGTGAGGCCAATAAGGATTTAGCACTCAGTTCGCAAGGGGTCGGTTGGGTTTCAGCAGCGTCATCAGCAGAAGAGGCTACCGCGCTAGCGACAGGCAGGCCAAGCGCTTGTTGCAATGCATGCAGGCTCGCCATGCGCTGAGTCATACAGACCAGCACCACCAGGCAAGCCAAGCATAAAAACCATTTTGCAATCCGCTGCTGTTTAACCATGCCGTCCTCAATTCCAAGTCTGCGCTTATCTTAGCGGCGCAGGCGCGTTTAGCAATGTTTTGCCTGTAAAGAAATGTCTGTCGACGGTATTGATGATGGCCGTTTACAGGTATCATAAGCGCAAACCTGTGCTTTTCGCCGGGTACGACGATTATTTTCTCCCCAAAGTAAGGGGTGTTACGGCCAGGCGGCAAGCACATGGGCTCGATGAACGCACGACAGTACGGGATTCGGGTGAAGTTGCGCAGCCAACACAGCGGTAACGCCAAGTAAGCTGGGGATACACAGCGAAGGACAGGTGATATGCAACCTTTGAGTGGACCGGGTACCCCGATCGCCAGCGATCGCCCCCCAAGCCCGGATAAAACCACAACCACTGACGGCAGCCCGCTCTCCCCGGCACAACGCACGACGCTGGAGAAGCTGGTCGTCAAGATCATGGCACTCAGCCCAGCCAAGTCCGCCGAGATCTGGGTTACGTTGCGCCATGATCTGCAGACAGACAACAACAGCGAACTGCTGGCTCGCCATTTTCAGCCGGCCGAACAACTGTTGCAGAATCGCTTGGCTCAGGCACAACAGAGCCACGCCAGCCGACAACTGTTGCAACAACTCACCGAACTGTTACCGCAGGGCAATAATCGCCTGGCCGTCAGCGATTTTATTCGCCAGCAGTTTGGGCACACGGTATTGAGCCAGTTGAGCCACCCACAGTTGCAACAGGTCCTCAACCTGTTGCAAACCGGTAGCCTGACCATTCCTCACCCGCAGCAGACGACGACCAGCGATCGTCCCCTGCTGCCTGCCGAACACCAGAGCTTGCAACAGCAGGTGACCAAGCTCAGCGCCGCGACCGGCGAATCACCGGCTAAAATCTGGCAAACCCTGTTCGATCTGGCTGGGGTAAAAACCAATGATCCTCTTCCGGCTCGTCACTTCCAACTGCTGAACCAGTTTTTGCAGGTGAAGGTGGCATTGAGTCCACAGACAGCACCAACGCTAAACAACTTGCTGGCCGTACTCAAACAACCGGCAGATCCGCAGGAGCAGCAGCAGCTCAATGACTACTGCCAATCGCGTTTTCACTGCAACGCAACGGCGCCGCTAACCCATCCGCAGATGAGCGATGTGATCAACCAACTGTTTGCTCGTCGTCTGGAAAAAGCGGGCCCTACTCAGCCAATAACCGGCAGCGCTGCCGAACCGCAGCCGTTGCTCAATCCACTGATTGCCGCACTGCCCCAACCGCTGCAAAAAGCGCTGAGCAAACCCGCTGCGGTATTCATTCTTTTCATTCTGGTACTGGCCTTGGTATTTGCGCTGGTGTTTTAACCTATCAGCCACAGCCGCAGTCTTCTCCAATCGTCTTTCCCAGCAGCGAACCCGGCTGCTCACCGGTGGCCAATGGATGGCCATCGCGTTTCCAGAAGTCCAGTCCGCCAATCAGCTCCTTCACCTGGAACCCCTGCTGCGCCAACTTGTACGCCCCCTTGGTTGAACCGTTACAGCCAATGCCGTCACAGTAGGTCACATAAACTTTACCGCGATCCAGATGCGCCGTGCCCGCTTCGTCCATAAGCCTATGTGGCAAGCTGATCGCGCCGGGAATATGCCCGGCGGCATACAAAGCCTCTGTGCGGGTATCGATCACTACGATTTCACTGATGCCATTACGCAGATCTTCCGCCACGTCCCATGCGTCCGCGTAATAACTCAGTTTCGCCGCCAGGTAATCGAGACTCTGCGCCGCTGTTCCCGGTGGGAATGCCAAAACCAATGAAGATACCGCCATGAAATTCACCTCTGTTGATAAAGACTGATGACAATATTGCCTGATTTTGGTCTTATGATTGATACCCATTTTTGTACGTTGATAAGTCCCATTATGGCAAATGCGCTGCTCACCCTTTTTTACCTGCCAGAACACACAAGCGGTACCTTGCGTGAGCGCGTGTGCAGCACATTACGCCGGGCGATTCATAACGGGGCGTTAATCCGTGGTCAACGTTTACCCTCATCCCGAATACTGGCCAAAGATTTGGGCGTATCACGCGTGACAACGGAGGCAGCCTATAGCCAGCTCGAGGCCGAAGGCTATCTGCAACGCCGAGTGGGCCAAGGGACCTTCGTCGCAATATGCATTGTTAAATCGCCGCCCGTCGCCAAAGCGATCGGTGAACCGCATTTGTCACTCCGCGGCAGGCAGATCGTACAAACCGGGGGTTGCCGCGATCCCGAGCACCCCTTGCCCTTTGCCGCCGGTTCGCCGGACCTGCGCGTCTTCCCATTAAAACTGTGGAGGCACCTCACTGCCCAGCAGTTACGCTTACGTGGCGAAACCCTGCTGCGCTATGGTGATCCGCAGGGTTACCGCCCCCTACGCGAGGCCATTGCCGGCTATGTCAGCCAAACTCGCGGCGTCAATTGTGACGCGCAGCAGGTCCTGGTACTGACCAGCTCTCAACAGGCTCTGCAGTTGATTGCTACTTTGCTGTTGGATAATGGCGACAAGGTCTGGATGGAAGAACCCGGTTATCGCGGCGCCCAAAATGCCTTTACCAGTGCAGGCGGCGAATTGGTACCGGTCAGTGTTGATGAAGCCGGTATGCGGGCAGATGACAAGCTCCCTGCCCCCCGGCTAATTTACCTGACGCCTTCGCACCAATACCCTACGGGGGTGGCACTGAGTCTGGCACGGCGGCTCGAATTGCTGGCTTTGGCGCAACGGCATCGGGCGTGGATTGTTGAAGATGATTACGACAGCGAGTTTCACTATGACGGCCAGCCTATGCCGGCGATGCAAAGCCTGGATCGGCACGGCAACGTGCTTTATCTGGGGACGTTTTCCAAGGCGCTATTTCCCTCGTTGCGGCTGGCATATTTAGTGGTCCCGCCTGCCTTGGTCGAATCCTTTACCACCGCACGCACAGTCTATGACGGTCACAGCGCCCAACTGATGCAGGCAGTCACCGCCGAATTTATCCTGCAGGGGCATTTTGCCGCGCATATCCGCCATATGCGCCAGCTGTATTCTAGCCGACGTGACCAGTTGCTGGCGCAAGTGCAGGAAAAGCTAGGGCATTACGCTACCCCGCAACCGGCCGCTGGGGGATTGCAGCTCAGCGTTTGGCTACCTCCGGGCCAAGAAAGCGCCCTCACTCAGCAAGCACAGCGTTTAGGTGTGATAACACCCGGACTGGCAGCGCTGTATCAAACAGCAAACCTGCGGCGCGACGGTTGGCTATTGGGCTTTTCTGCCCTGACACCGGGTGAGATCCGTGCCGCCGTCGAACGGCTGGCACGGATTACTGCCCGCTAAATTTGCAACATCGCTTTCGGTGACATTACTGCTCGGTCAGCCGCAGTTCTGCCACTATCGGCAGATGATCGCTAACCGCCGGCCAGTGGATGCCATTCCAGTCACCGCTGGCGTTTGGCACCGTCAGGCTGTCCAGATGCCAGCGCTGCGCATTGCCGCTAAAGATGTAATCGACTTTAATTTCGGCATTTTCCGCCGGCCAACTGCGACCATCTTGTGCGGCAGGCATAATGTCGTTCCAGTATCGGCTGAGTTCAGTCCAGGTAACGCTGCCCGGGACATCGTTCATGTCGCCGAACAACAGCTTGATGCCGCGCATTTCGATGGTACGGTCGTTTAACTCACGCACCTGATCCAAACGCATGGCCGGATCTTCTTTGGTATCCAGATGAGTATTGATCAGGGTGATGGGTGCCGGGAACTCGGGCACGTCGGTCTGGGCGCTGAAAGCAATGCGCTGTTCACGCTGCCCGGACGGCAGTGGGTAAATCTTGCTGTCATGCAGCGGATATTTTGACAGAAACGCCAGGCCATATTCGCCGCCGTCAAAGTCAATCGCGCGACCAAAGACCACGTGCATACCTGTCAACTTGGCCAGCTCCGCAGCCTGATCCAATTTACCGCTGCGGCCCGTCAGTTTGTCCACTTCCTGTAATGCCACCACGTCAACGTTCATCGCCTTGATGGCCTTGGCGATGGCGGTCATATCGCTGACCTTGCCGGCAGCAATATTAAAGCTGGCTACGCGGATCTTCGGGGCCTGTTCCAGGTTATAGGTTTTGTTCTTCAAGCCACCCAGTGCGCTGGCCACTTCGCGGCTATTGGCATTGCTGTTGGCATGGCCGCCGTCGGTAGAGGACCAGGCAGTATGAGATATTCCCAGGGATAACAGAGTAATAAGCAAAGCATGACGTGAGCGCATGAATTCTCCTTTAGCGTTCAGATTTTTGTTGGGGCACCCGCACCCCACAGCTAACAATGATTTTGCCGCAGTTACCCGCGACTATTTCCTAGTTATCTCGCTATTTTTTTATTCTGCGCCGTATCTCGCATTCCGACAGTGAAAGTATTGCACCATTGGACAACCGGCTGAATTAGCTTTAAAACCGATAGACCGCTTATCGAGAGGAACCCAAATGACCCGCGCCTTAGCCGAACAGCTCACCGAACGTTTCTTCCGCTATCTGGCGGTAACCAGCCAGAGCGATGCCGCTGCCACAGCCCTGCCCAGCACGCCGGGGCAGCATGATATGGCCAAGCTGCTGGCGGCCGAACTGCGCCAGTTGGGGATGCACGACGTACAGATCGATGATCATGCGACCGTCACCGCACGCAAGCCCGGTAACCAACCAGGCGCACCGCGCATCGGTTTTATCACCCATATCGATACCGTTGACGTCGGCCTGTCAGCGCATATCTACCCACAGTGCCTGCACTTTAGCGGTCAAGATCTCTGCCTTAACGCGGAACATGACATCTGGCTGCGTACCGCTGAGCACCCGGAAATTCTCGCCTATCCAAATGAAGATATTATTTTCAGCGACGGCACCAGCGTGCTCGGCGCGGACAACAAGGCGGCAGTGACGGTCGTGATGACCTTGCTGGCTAACCTGAGCGCTACAGATCGCCACGGTGATATTCTGGTGGCCTTTGTACCGGACGAAGAGATTGGCCTGCGCGGTGCCAAGGCGCTGGATTTGACGCGCTTTGACGTAGATTTCGCCTATACCATTGACTGTTGCGAGCTGGGTGAAGTGGTCTATGAAAACTTCAACGCCGCAGCGGCGGAGATCCATATTGAGGGCGTTACTGCGCACCCCATGTCGGCGAAGAATATCCTGATCAACCCGATTCGCATCGCCAATGACATCATTAACCAATTCGACAGTCGAGACACGCCAGAACATACCGAAGGGCGCGAGGGCTATTTCTGGTTCAACGACATGGTGGCCAACGCCAACCTCGCCACCTTAAAAGTGTCGATCCGTGATTTTGATCTGGCGGCGTTCAATGCGCGTAAAGCACGGATACAAGAAGTGGTACAGCAGGTGGCGGCAAACTACCCGCGCGCCAAAGTGAGCTGTACTGTTACCGATATCTACAGCAACATCAGCAACTCTATCGGTGATGATAAACGCGCCATTGAGCTGATATTCGGCGCCCTCGCCGCCCACGGCATTCCACCAAAGGTTATCCCCATGCGAGGGGGCACTGACGGCGCAGCGCTCTCCAGCCGCGGGCTGCTAACCCCCAATTACTTCACCGGTGCACACAATTTCCATTCACGCTTTGAGTTCCTGCCGGTCAGTGCGTTTGTGAAGTCATATCAGGTGACTCGCAGCATTTGTTTACTGGCTGCCCGCGGGTAGCAGCCACACGCCTCCAAGCGCGATATTTCATGCAAAGATATCGCGCTTAGGCCAGTAACCAGCCCACTACCCCACCCCACGCCAACAATGGCAATGAGTAGTAATGGAATTTCAGCCAGATTTTACGCTCGCCCGCCATACGCAAAGCAATCAGGTTCGCCAACGAGCCGATCGCCAGCCCAAAGCCACCGGCATTCACCGCATAAGCCAGCAGTTGGCTTGAAGGCACATAATTGAGCAATAGAATGGTGGCAGGCACATTGCTGATTATCTGTGACAGGCCAATTCCCAGCGCATAAATTCCGCCGTTGCTCAACGAAGAGAGGCCAGCGAACCAGGATTGGATCGCCTCAAGTCGGGTGAACAACCCCACGTCGATAAACATGGCGATAAAAACAAAAATCAGGCTCCAGTCAATCTGCAGCAATACCCGGCGAGCCAGCAGTAAAAAGCCGGCGAAAACAGCCAACAGACCGTACAGCGGCAATCCCATATCCAGAGACAGCAGAAAAATCACATACAGCACCACGCAGCTCAACAACAAATGCCGTTGATACGGGTAGCCTTCGGTGTGCGGAACCTTAACGATCTCCCGCGGCGGGAAGCTGAACCAGGTCAACAACAACAGGCTAGCCAGCATTACCGCGCCAAAAGGCAACATTTGGGCAATAAAACCCAAGAAAGACAGCGAGGATTTACTCCAAAGCAAAATGTTCTGCGGGTTGCCGATTGGCGTCAACAACGAGCCGGCATTAACCGCCAGCGCCTGGAAGATAATCAACCGGCTAATCGGCAACGAAAACAGTTTTTTTAGCGTGATGGTCAGTGGAATGACAATAAACAGCGCCACGTCGTTGGTCAGGAACGACGACAGCAGCGCGGCAGAAAACACTAAAAACAGCGCCAGCCGTCGTTCACTGTGCAGCCTGTTGACGATCTGGCGACCGATAAAATCAAAATAGCCACTGACCTCAACCCCTTTGGTCAATAACATCAACCCCAGCAGCGTGATGATGGTACGCCAGTCAATAAAACGGTTAAGCTCTGGCAGCTGTTGTGGATTGAAGGCGGCCATCAGCACACCGGCCAGCAACAGGATATGTAAGAAACGATCTTTCAGGAATGGCTGAATCAGCCGAACAGCGGCGTTTGAACTCATGTTGAGCGCTTCAAAAAACAATCAAGGATCGGGAAGCAGACGTTAGCCCAAGCACACTAGTAACGCCAGAAAAATGCTTTGTTACCTTTTAACCGCCATTCTTGAAACCGCCTCTTTGTGGGCTGCCGGCACGCCCTCGGTCACGTATTGTCTGCATACTACCGGGGTGCGCTCAGTGGCCACCTCGATGCACCGCCCGTTATTTTGGCTATCTCTGCTTTTCATTTGTCGCACTTTGCTTTATTTGTAGCGCCCTCCTCTGTTTCAAAGGATTTTTTATGGCTAACATTTTTGCCAAATGGCTTTTGCTGAGTGTGACGCTCAGCCTGTTGACCGCCTGTAATGACCAGGACTCCCGCCCGCAGATTGATCTCGAGGGCAAAACCATGGGGACCTTCTACAGCGTCAAAGTCAGCGGGGATATCGCCGTCGATAAGCAGCAGTTACAGCAGCAGGTCGATGCCGTGTTGGAACGGGCTAATGACGATATTTCTACTTACCGTACTGATTCGGTACTGTCGCGTTTTAATCAAACGCAGAGTGCTGATCCACAGCCCATCCCACGCGGCATGGCAGACATCATCCTGATGGCTCAACGTATTGGCCACGATACTCAGGGCGCAATGAATATTACCGTTGGCCCTCTGGTGAATCTGTGGGGCTTTGGGCCGGATAAGCGCGCGGTAAAAGTACCGAGCCAACAACAAATAGAGGCGGCGCAAAAAAATGTTGGCCTGCAGCACCTCAAACTGATCAGCGACAATCGCGGCGAATGGCTACAGAAAGACCTGCCAGAAATGTATGTCGATCTCTCGACAATGGGCGAGGGCTATGGCGTCGACCAACTGGTACAACTGATGGCGCGCAATGGCATCACCAACTATTTGGTGTCCGTCGGTGGTGCAGTCTCCTCGCGCGGTGTTAACGGCAAGGGTAACGCCTGGCGAGTGGCGATCCAAAAACCGACCGATCGTGAAAATGCCGTGCAGGCGCTGGTTGATCTGCAAGGCTACGGCATCAGTACGTCCGGCAGTTACCGCAACTACTTCGAACAAGATGGGCAACGCTATTCGCACGTGATCGATCCCACGACGGGTCGGCCGATCACCCATCGCCTGGTATCTGCCACCGTGATCGCCCCCACCGCATTGGAAGCCGACGGTTGGGACACTGGGCTGATGGTTCTGGGCACAGAAAAAGCGCTCAAACTGGCGGAAGATAAAGGGCTGGCGGTGTATTTGATCAGCAAAACCGATGACGGTTTCAGCGCGGTGATGACACCGCAGTTTAAAGCGTTCCTGGTGAAATAATTTCTGGGATAGTGATAACGAGGGTGCAGTAGGTAAAACTGCACCCTCATGGTGTCATCCTTTGCGGTGCAGTAACAAATAGGCCACCGGTATCACCAACATCGACAACAGGGGCGCACTAAGCATCCCGCCAATCATCGGTGCGGCAATACGTCGCATCACTTCAGAGCCGGCGCCGTTGCCCCACATGATCGGCAATAATCCCGCCATAATGGTGGCAACCGTCATCACTTTTGGCCGAACCCGCAACACGGCACCTTCGCTAATTGCATCCATCAGCTGTTGTTGCGTTAACGGCTGCCCTGGCTGACTGTGTTTCTCCAACGCATGGTTTAAATACAGCACCATGATTACGCCAAATTCCGCCGCCACCCCGGCCAACGCGATAAAGCCCACCGCCCCCGCCACCGACAGGTTGTAGTTGAGCAAATACAACAACCACACGCCGCCGATCAGTGCAAATGGTAACGTCGCCATGATCAGTAATGCATCCCGCACGCTGCTAAAGGTGACGAACAGCAGCACGAAAATGATCGCCAACGTGACCGGTAGCACGACCTTCAACTGGGCGCTGGCGCGCTCCAGATATTCAAACTGCCCTGACCAGCTCAAGGATACTCCCGCAGGCAACTTAACCTGCTGTGACACCGCTTGCTGCATCTCTTCCACCGCCGATTTAAGATCGCGTCCACGCAGGTCAACATAAATCCAATTGGAGAGTCGGGCGTTTTCACTTTTCAGCATCGGCGGTCCTTCAGTAACCCGAATGTCAGCCAGCATAGACAGCGGCACCTGCCCTCCGCTGGCTGTCAGCACCGGTAACGCCTGCAGTTGCTGCACCGAGTCGCGAACCTCACGCGGGTAACGCACATTGATGGGATAACGCGCTCGGCCCTCAATGGTTTCACCGATGTTTTCGCCCCCCACCAGCGTTGCCACCATAGATTGCAGCTCTTTTACCGAGACGCCATAACGTGCCGCCCGCTGGCGATCAATATCAATATCCACGTAGCGCCCGCCGGTAATACGTTCCGCCAGCGCTGAGGTGACGCCCGGCACAGGCTTCACCACCTGCTCAATTTGCCCGGAAATCCGTTCAATATCGGCCATGTTATTGCCGTTCACCTTGATACCGACCGGGCTTTTTATCCCGGTGGCAAGCATATCCAGACGGTTGCGGATAGGTGGAACCCAAACGTTGGCAATGCCAGGCACCTTGACCACAGCGTCCAGTTCAGCCACCAGCTTGTCCATGGTCATGCCAGACCGCCACTGATCGCGCGGCTTGAAACGAATGGTGGTTTCCAGCATGGTCAGAGGGGCAGGATCGGTGGCGCTCTCCGCCCGTCCTGCTTTACCAAATACCGTCGCGACCTCGGGCACGGTTTTAATCAACCGGTCGGTGAGTTGCAGCAACCGGCTCGCCTCGCGCGCCGACATCCCCGGCAATGACGATGGCATATACAGCAGATCACCTTCGTCGAGCTGGGGCATAAATTCGCTGCCCAAACGACTGAGCGGATACAGCGTTAACAGCAGCAGTAATAGTGAAACCCCGAGCGTGGTTTTGGGCCTCGCCAGCACCGCAGCCAACACCGGTTGGTACAGGCGGATCAACCAACGGTTGATCGGATTGGCATGCTCGTCGGGAATGCGACCACGAATAAAATACCCCATCAGCACCGGCACCAGCGTAATCCCCAACCCGGCGGCCACCGCCATGGCATAGGTTTTGGTGTAGGCCAGCGGTGAAAACATCCGCCCTTCCTGTGCCTGTAATGTGAAGACAGGGATAAAGGACAGGGTAATAATCAGCAAACTGCAAAAGAGTGCGGGCCCGACCTCTACCGCCGCCTGCTCTGAAATACGCCAATAATCCGCCGATGTCGGCTGCTGCCCCGGATGGCGCTGTCGCCACTGCTCCAGCACCTTATGCATATTCTCGATCATGACGATCGCGGCATCCACCATGGCACCTATCGCGATGGCTATCCCACCCAGTGACATGATATTGGCGTTCACCCCTTGGTAATGCATCACCACAAAGGCCCCGAGGATGCCGAGCGGCAGCGTAATCATCGCCACCAGCGCCGAACGGAAATGGAACAGGAACAAGGTGCACACCAGCGCCACCACGATAAACTCTTCCAGCAGCTTATGGGACAAGGTTTCAATGGCATGCTCAATCAACTGAGAACGGTCATAAACCGTCACAATCTCCACGCCAGGCGGCAAGCTCTGCTGGATCTCCTGCAACTTCACCTTCAACGCATTAATGGTTTCCAGCGCATTTTTGCCGTAGCGCATCACGACAATGCCGCCTGCAACTTCCCCCTCGCCGTTAAGCTCCGCGACACCACGGCGAATTTCCGGCCCCTCACGCAAGGTCGCCACCTGTGAAAGCAGGATGGGTACCCCATCACGAACGGTGATTACCACGCTGGAGAAATCACTCAGTTTTTTCAGGTAACCCGAGGTGCGCACCATATATTCTGCCTCGCCCATCTCCAGCAGCGCGCCGCCACCTTCTTGATTGGCGTCCTGAAGGGCACTCACGACCTGCTGATGGGTGATATTCAACGCACGCAGGCTTTGCGGATCCAACACCACTTGATACTGGCGCACCATACCGCCTACGCTGGCGACTTCCGCCACGTTGGGGACAGTTTTAAGCTCAAATTTTAGCGTCCAATCTTGCAGGGCCCGTAGATCAGCCAGGCTGTGTTTCCCGCTTTTATCGACCAACGCATATTCATAAACCCAGCCAACCCCGGTGGCATCTGGCCCCAGCGCCACCTTGACCTGCGCCGGTAATGAAGACTGCACCTGACTGAGCGATTCCAATACCCGAGAACGTGCCCAGTACAGATCGGTACCGTCTTCAAACAGCACGTAAACATAGGCGTCGCCAAACATGGAAAAACCACGCACCGTCTTGGCACCCGGCACCGTTAATAAAGTGGTGGTCAACGGATAGGTAACCTGATCTTCAATCACCTGCGGTGCCTTGCCTGGATAGGTGGCACGGACGATGACTTGCACATCGGACAGGTCAGGCAACGCATCGAGTGGCGCTTTCTGCAAGGCCCATATCCCCCAGCCAGCCAGCAGCGCCGAGGCCAACAGCACTAACAGTCGATTACGCAACGACCAACGGATCACGAAAGCAATCATAAGTGCCCCCCGTGCTCAGCGTGAATCGGTACTATCTGACTGATATGCGAACCCCTGTCGTCCACAGTAAAGCGGATCTGCACTTTGTCGCCCGAGGTGATGCCGGTCGGCAATCCTCCTGGAGGCAGGGCAAAGTCCATGGTCATTGCCGGCCACTGCAATTCCGGTACAGGGCCATGGGACAGCGTAATCGTGTCGCCATTCAGCGCCTCAATCACGCCTTCGGCCTGGTACTGTTTAACCTCTGACTTTGCCGCCATCTGCGGCAAGGCACTGCGCATACTGGCCTCGGAGTCGATCAGGAATTGGCCAGAAGTCACGACCTGTTGCCCTACACTCAGGCCGCGTTTGATCTCCACCCAGCCATCCTGTGTACGCCCGGCGACCACCTCAACCGGCGTGAAATGCCCACTCCCTTCAGCAACCAATACCCGATTACGATCGCCGCTGCCGATCAGCGCCTCTTGCGGTATCGCCAGCACCGGTTTACCCACCGTGCTCTGCGACAGCGTCAATTGCAGGTACATGCCTGGCCGCAATTTTTGCTGCGGATTCTTCAATAAAATACGTGCCTTGAAAGTACGGGTCAGCGGATCGACATTGGCCAGCAGTTCGCTTACTTCTCCCTCAAAACGCTCCCCCGGCCAACTGGCGGAGGCGGCCTGTACCTTATCACCCACCTTCAGCAAGCCGGCCTGCGCCTGCGGATAATCAGCCAGGATCCACACTGGGTCGAGGCGAGCTATCTCAAACAGGCCCTGCGCCGCGGTCACCTGCGCACCTTCAAGGACGGTTAGCTTGTTAACGAAACCGTTTTCCGGGGCCACTATCTTAACGCGTGGCTCGGATTTGCCCGTGCGCTCCACTTGCCGAATTACCGCCTCGGGCATAAACAGCAGCTGTAACCGCTGGCGTGCTGACGCGGTCAATTCGGTATCACCCAGTTTGCGTATCGCCAGATACTCCTGCTGCGCCGCACTCCAGTCCGGTATCCACAACTGCGCCAGCGCTTCCCCCTTCTTCACCTGTTGCTCGCTGGCACGAACATAGAGCTTCTCCACCAGTCCATTGGCACGAGCAGCGATAATTTGAATGCCGCGCTCATCCGTCGCTACGCTGCCAAAGGCGCTAAATTGCGGTTCCAATGGGCGTAACTGCGCAGCCTCGATACGCACCCCCAGGTTCTGTTGCTGGCGCGTGCTGATGGTCACGCCGCCCTCCGATTCAGCTTCATCGGCATAGCGTGGCACCAGTTGCATATCCATAAAGGGAGATTTACCCGGTTTATCAAAGCGCTGAGCTGGCATCATCGGATCATACCAATACAATACCTGTCGTTCGCTCTTGCTCGCTTGCGGTGCCGTTTCACCCTGCGAGCCAAACCAATATCCGGCCAATCCACTGCCGATCAACGCGGCTAATAACGCCAGTTTGAATTGTATTTTCATTGCATCGATTCCTGTGGGGTGAGGTAGCGGATAGCGGCCCAGATTTGTGCAAGCCCACGAGCGGCTTTGCCGGCGTTGAGGCGGCTGTCGAGCAGCGCACGCCGCGCTTCCAGCACCGCGGACAGGTCACTTTTACCCGTGCGATATTGCGCCAACACCAATGTCAGCCGCTGTTGCTGCAAGGGGATGGCCTGCTGCTGCTGACGTTGCCACTGCAACTGCGCCGCCTGGTACTGCGCCAACAGCGTATCGAGTTGCGCCTGATGATCGCGAATCAGCAGCGTCAGTCGATCGTTGGCCTCCATGTTGCGAGACACATCGGCGGCATAGTCCTTATCCTGGCGTTGCGAGCGGAAAAGCGGCAGATCCACGGTAAACATCACCCCGGCCAGATCCTCGTAATCATCAGCACGCTTGCCGTAATACACCTCGACGCCGACATCCGGTATTGCCGCCACTTCTGACTGTGCAGAACGCGCCTTGGCAACATCTGCCTCACGGCTGGCTTGCAGTACTTCGGGGTGCTGTCTGATCCCCTGTCGCAATACGTCACTGTCAGCCGGCAAACGTTCAAAGCGCGGCAAGGTTCCTGACGTATCCGTCGCCGCCACGCCGGTCAGTTGCGTCAAACGCGCCTGTGCCACCCTAACGTCCCGCTGTGCTTCGCTGATGCGATCTTGCATGGCCAGCAACGTCAGCCGGGCGTCCAACACCGCACTGGCCGGCGTGCCACCACCGGCAACACCCGCGCGCTGAGTGGTGATTTGACGTTCGCTCTCCGTGACCAAGGCTGTCGCATCACGCAGGCTTTGCCGGCTCAATGCCAACTCAAGCCACGCTTGGGCGGTTTGCTGCTGCAAACGGGCACGGATGGTGGCGCTGCCTGCATCTGTTTTGCTGGCTTCGGCGCGCAAGGTATCAGCCTTGCGCTGGCGTTTGGTGCTGCTGACATAGTCCTGCATGATGCCAACCCGCCCCATCGTCATACCTTCGCGAGTGAAACGCCGGGCATTTCCCCCCTGCACCGGCACGTTCTCAATACCGAACTTCAGCTTGGGATCGGGCAATTGCATTGCCGAATCTGCCATGTTCGCCAGGGCATTGACCTGATGTCTATTGGCCGAGAGTTCGGCGGAATAACGTTCCGCTGCCGTCAGTGACTGTTGCAGCGTCAGCTCCGTCGCTTGGGTGGCTGATACCCAACAAACGAGCAGCAGCCAGCCCACCCGCAAGGGGTGAGAAATAATCCTGGTCATGACGCCTCCGTTATTGCCGCGTGGCGGCGATAGCAATCAACTGATAACCGCCGTCAATCGGCAGGAAGCTGAAGTCAACCGCAGTTCCCACCGGCAATACGGCGAGGGAAGGCGATGAAGGGAGCAGGAAACTCATGGTCATTGGAGGCCAATTAAGGGCTGGAATGGCTTGATGTCTGATAGACACCTTCCGCTCATCCCAAGCCTTTATCACGCCCTGGCTGTGGATTTCGACGGTAGGTTTGACAGCGGAATGTTGCATCGCCCTATCAGCGGCACTGGCGACAGAGGAGAAAAATAAGGTGATTAATACAGCGGCAAATAAATTACGCATAACGGGTACTCCATGAAATAGTTAACGAACACGAATGACCGTCGGAGACGGTAAAGCGGTTGTCAGGGCTATTCACGGAAACGACAGAATACGATCTCTGCCGGTGGGCCTGTTATCGGGGGCGTTTGCCAGGTGTTAAACGGGATAGAAAGTGACAGAGCGGGCGCGATCACCGCCAGTTCGCTGCTGACTGGCAAAGCGGCTAATGCCAGATTAGCGTGATCCTGTTGGGCTGATTCCGGCACGCAGTGTTTCTCACACAGCGGCTCTTGTGTCTGCATCTGCTCTGATGACGGCTGGCTATTTTGCATGTGCATCATATGCTGAGCCATCGGCGCTTCACCACTGAACTGCAGGTTGCAATTATGGCTGGCCAGCGCCATCTGGGTATTTAGCAGTAACCAACTGACGACCAATAGCCCTGCACAGGCTCGCTTTTTAGCGAAACGCAATCGGTGCATGAATAAGGAGATGGACGCCAACGCCGACATCAGGTGATTCCAGAAGATGAGATAGCGGAAGTATATCGACCAAGTGCTTGTGCAGGAATGGAATTTACACCCGCTGACAAAGTGGTGCGCGCCCACGTAAGGGAAACCAAAATGCATTGATGTTAATCAACAGGTATCGCATCAGCTCAAAAAAAAGCCCAGGGTCACTGGGCTTTATGCGGATAAATTCACCGATGGGAAGGTTATTTGGTTAACGCGATAATACCCAGCGTCAAACCCGCAACCGCTGCTGCACCACCGGCGATTGCGCCTGCGGTTTCCCAGTTATCTTGTGTCGTGCCTTTCATACAGGTGTTGGTGTGCACCAAACGCCCCTGATCATCATAGACAGGTACGCAAGGTGAATCAGTCGCGCACCCAGCCAAAATGACCGACAGTAACCCAACTGCAATTAACTTTTTCATACTATTGCCTCAATGTTCGATCACTCTGAAAACTACGCCGAGTGACAATCGCGCTATTGAGCCATTGTATGCCCAAAAGACTGAACAAAGCGTTAATGATCCGTCAGCAGATGTAATTTGGGATAACTCTGAACGGCTAACCCGTAGGCCTGCGGACAGCAAAAAGCCCGCGAATACGCGGGCTTTATTCTAATACCTTGAGCCGGAATTACTTCTGCAGTTTACGCATCACCAGCGTGGCGTTAGTACCACCGAAACCGAAGCTGTTAGACATAACAGTGGTCAGCTCACGTTGAGTCGGCTGAGTCACAATGTTCATGCCTACGGCTTTCTCATCCAGGTTTTCGATATTGATACTTGGCGCAATAAAGCCGTGCTCAACCATCAACAGGCTGTAGATCGCTTCCTGCACGCCAGCGGCGCCCAGTGAGTGACCGGTCATGGCCTTGGTGGACGAAATTGCCGGGGTGTTATCGCCAAACACTTCGCGGATAGCGCCCAATTCTTTCACGTCGCCAACCGGCGTTGAAGTGCCGTGCACGTTCATGTAGTCGATTGGCGTATCAACGCCCTGCATCGCCATCTTCATGCAACGCACTGCGCCTTCGCCAGATGGAGCTACCATGTCTGCGCCGTCGGACGTTGCACCGTAGCCGATGATTTCAGCATAAATGTGCGCGCCACGTGCCAGAGCGTGTTCCAGTTCTTCTACCACGACCATACCGCCGCCGCCTGCAATGACGAAACCATCGCGCGCTGCGTCATAAGTACGGGAGGCTTTTTCTGGGGTGTCGTTGTAGCTGGTGGACAGTGCGCCCATCGCATCAAACTCACAGGCCATTTCCCAGCACAGTTCTTCACCGCCGCCGGCAAAGACAACGTCCTGCTTACCCAGTTGGATCAGTTCAACCGCGTGGCCAATGCAGTGTGCAGAGGTTGCGCAGGCAGAGCTGATGGAGTAGTTAACGCCACGAATTTTGAAGGGGGTTGCCAGGCAGGCAGAAACGCCTGAAGCCATCGCCTTGGTCACCATATAAGGGCCAACGCCACGCAGGCCTTTGGCGCGCATACCGTCAGATCCAGCAACCTGGTTGCGCGGTGAACCGCCACCTGAGCCAACCACCAGACCGGTGCGATCGTTGGAAACCTGATCGGCAGCCAGACCGGAGTCTTTAATGGCTTCTTCCATGGAAAGATAGGCATAAACGGACGCATCACTCATAAAGCGCATGACTTTACGGTCGATCAGACCCGTGGTGTCCAGTTTAACATCGCCCCATACGTGACTACGCATGCCGGAATCTTTCAGCTCCTGGGAGAACGTGATCCCAGAACGACCTTCCTGCAGGCTCGCCAGGACCTCCTGTTGGTTGTTACCAATGCTGGAGACGATTCCCAGGCCAGTAATCACTGCACGTTTCATTCAATACCTCTTCCACAATTTTACATTCGGGATTTTGCATCGCACTTTAGCGTACAGATGTACGCCGAACAAGTCCGATCAGCGTTTTTCAGCTTTATTCTTATCCAGTTTGCGCCATAGCGCCAGCGCCGTTAGAATCCCGTCACCCCTTGAGTTATGAGCAACTAACCGTGAGCCACGCCCCGATCCAAACCGCAGCGTTATCCTGGAATGAACAGGGTACACCTGTTTCGAAACAGTTTGATGACGTCTACTTTTCTAATCAGGATGGGCTGGAAGAAACCCGCTACGTATTTCTCAAGGGCAACCAACTCCCTCAACGTTTTAGCTGCCACCCCCGCCCCCTGTTTCTTGTGGCGGAAACGGGCTTTGGCACCGGGCTTAATTTTCTCACCTTGTGGCAGGCTTTTGCCAGCTTCCGTGAGACAACGCCTAACGCCACGTTGCAACGGCTGCACTTTATCAGTTTTGAAAAATTCCCTCTCGTGCAGGCCGACCTCGCCGCTGCGCACGCACGCTGGCCGGAGCTGGCTCCCTTTGCCGATGAGTTACGCGCCCAATGGCCATTGCCGCTGCCGGGCTGCCACCGTCTATTGCTGGCGGAAGGCCGCATTACGCTCGATCTGTGGTTCGGCGACGTTAACGCGTTATTACCGCACGTCGACCCCAGCATGAACCGCCAAATCGATGCCTGGTTCCTCGACGGCTTTGCGCCGGCGAAAAATCCGGACATGTGGACGGAACAGCTGTTCGCCGCGATGGCTCGTTTCGCCAGGCCTGGCGGCAGCCTTGCCACTTTCACCGCCGCAGGCTTTGTGCGACGCGGATTGCAACAGGCCGGATTTGAAGTAATAAAGAGCAAAGGCTTCGGCCAAAAACGTGAAATGCTGATTGGCACGCTGCCTGAAGATGCCACCACCATCACGCATCCTTTCCCTTGGTCACTCCGCCCGGCGGCGGACAGTACCGACGACATTGCGATCGTCGGTGGTGGTATCGCCAGCGCATTAACCGCACTTGCGTTGTTACGCCGCGGTGCGAAGGTCAGGCTGTATTGTGCCGATCCTCACCCCGCCGAGGGGGCTTCCGGCAACCGACAGGGCGCGCTTTACCCCCTGCTGAATGGCCGTGGGGACGCGTTGGAAAACTTCTTCAGCGCGGCTTTCCCTTTTGCCCGCCGCCAGTACGATGCGTTAGTGCAACAAGGTGTCGAGTTTGACCATCAATGGTGTGGCGTCAGTCAGTTGGCCTTTGACGAGAAGAGTGCCGGGAAAATTGCAAAAATGCAGGCGGTTGAATGGCCTCCGGCGCTGGCAATGCCCGCCGATCGCGCCACGCTCAGCGCATTGTGTGGTATCGACAGCGGTTTTGGCGGCATTAACTACCCGCAAGGCGGTTGGTTGTGCCCTGCCGAACTGACACGCAATGCCCTTGCGCTGGCACAACGTCAGGGGCTGGGCTGCCATTATGGGTTTACGCTCAGGACGCTGACAGCCACTGAGACCGGTTGGCAACTCAGCTTCAGCAACGGTGAAAGCCGGCAGCATGCAACAGTGATTTTGGCCAACGGCCACCGCCTTTCTGAACTGGCGCAAGGTGAAGCCCTGCCGGTTTATGCCGTACGCGGTCAGGTATCCCATATTCCCACAACCCCGGCGCTAAGCGAATTGAAGCAGGTGTTGTGTTACGACGGCTACCTGACCCCGGTCAACGCCAATAACCAACAGCACTGTATAGGCGCCAGCTACCAGCGTGGCGAAACCGCCACCGAATATCGCGAAGAAGAACAGCAGGACAATCGCGCTCGTCTGTTACGCTGCCTGCCGGACCAGGCCTGGCCACGAGAGGTAGACGTCAGCGGTCGTCAGGCCCGTTGCGGCGTACGTAGCGCCACGCGCGATCATTTACCGATGATCGGTGCAGTACCGGATTATCAAGCCACGTTGGCGCAGTATCAGGATCTCCAGCGCCAGCATCAACGCGGCGAAGTTATCGCCAATGCTCCGGTTTATCCGAATCTGTTTATGATTGGCGCATTAGGCTCACGTGGGCTGTGCTCGGCGCCGCTGGCGGCTGAAATTTTGGCAGCGCAGCTGTTCGACGAACCCTTGCCAGGCAGCGCAAACATGTTGGCAGCATTGAATCCGAACCGGATGTGGGTAAGAAAACTACTGAAGGGACGTGCGGTTTAATCGCAGTTTTACAGGGCGCTGTTATGTGAACTGCGCCCTGCAAACGGGCTCAGGCGGTCGGCAATGCCGTTTGGTACAGGTTTTCCCACATGCCATACACCAATGCCTGGTCCGGTGGGGACAGCTCGCCGGCAGCGATGGCTTTATGCAGGCTGCCTTCCACCTGTGCCTTCAGCGCTTCGGCGGTGTGTTCACCCTGTTCTTCCACCTCGGCAACCGCCAACGTCAGATGACCGCGCAGGTAGCCACCGGCAAACAGTTCATCATCGCTGGCGTGCTCTACCATGTCATCAATCAGCGCCAAAATGCGCGCTTCGAATTCTGCGATCATCAAATTTCCTCTATTACCCTGCATCTTTCAAACCGCCACGTTGTCGGCTGCGGCTTGAAAGCTATTGGGTATCTATTTCCAGTTAAATATACAGTCAGTTGAGATCTTCCGGATAGGGGAAAAGCTCAGCCGTCAGCGGTGGCGTATTGTAAAACGATTGTAACGCCTGAATAAAGCGCGCAGGTCTTGTGGGTATTCCCTGCTCTAAGAGCAGCAGCACCCGCTCGCGTACCTTACGCTGGAAGGCGATGCGATCCGGTTCACAGTCGCCGTTCAGGTTGTCACAACTGACGTTGAACGGGAAACCGGCCGCGACGCAGAACATCCACTCCAGCGACTGCGGTTTAATTTCTACCGCTTCGAATTCACTTTGCGTCTGCGCATCTCGCCCGTCCGGGCAGTACCAGTAACCGAAATCGACCTGTTTGCGGCGCTGTTCACCGGCAATACACCAGTGTGAAATTTCATGCATGCCGCTGGCATAATAGCCGTGAGCAAAGACAATACGGTTGTACGGCAATTCGTCATCGGCTGGCAGGTAGATGGGTTCATCGTCACCTTTAACCAGCCGGGTGTTGTAGTCATCACTGAAGCACTGATTAAAAATCTCAATCAGTTGGGAATATTGGTGTGTATCAGACATAAAAGACTCAAATAACCACAAATTTAAAGTGGTAATTATACCCTAACCGCGCTTTTGGCATACTACATATGCAACGCCAGCCACTGGTGAATTTCTGTACCGTGATTGTCGTACAGCAACTTACAGCTCATCACCAGCGAAACGATGACGATCATCGGGCGGATCAGCTTTTGCCCACGGGTCATGACCATATGTGCCCCGAGACGGGCGCCCAGCACCTGCCCCACCAACATCACCAGGCCTATCCCCCACAGCACTTTGCCACCGATGATAAACAACACCAGGCTGCCAAAGTTGGACGTGAAGTTCAGTACCTTGGCGTGTGCGGTAGATTTGGCCAGGTTAAAGCCACACAGCGTCACATAGGCCAACGCGTAAAATGAACCGGCACCGGGCCCAAAAAAGCCATCGTAAAAACCCACGCAGCCACCGGCCACCAGGCCGAACGGCAAGGCGCTCAAACGGCGCTGCCGATCGTTTTCCCCCAGACGCGGAGTCAGCAGGAAGTAAAGACCGATACCGATCACCAATAACGGCAGCATTTGCCGCAGCAAATCGGCGCGCATGTGCTGCACCAGGATCGCCCCGGCGACGGAGCCGATCAGCGCCAACAGAATAGTCAGTTTTTGATCGTTAAGATCAACGGCTCGTCGGCGGATGAAGTACAGGCTGGCGGATAAAGAACCACCCACCGACTGCAACTTGTTGGTCGCCAGCGCCTGCGCCGGGGGAACGCCCACCGCCAGCAGTGCCGGCACGGTCAACAGCCCACCACCACCGGCAATGGAATCGATAAAGCCTGCCAGCAATGCCACCACAAACAAAACCCCGAGCATCTCGGGGCCAACGACGAACCACTCCATTTATATCCCTCTGACTTGAAGCCGCATCTGTGTTGATTGCACTTACTCACCCGAATCACTTACTGACGTGAGACCATCGGGATATATGAGCCTCTTCCCTGAGGCTCACCCTTCGGGCCAGCGTAAACACTGTTCAAATCGGTTCCCGACCGATTTGTCATTCCCTTACTGCCTTGATGCAACTCCAATGACTTTGGATATATTATTCCGCAGCGAAATGGTTATTCAGCAAGGCCTGACAGGTAGGCGGTAATGGCGGCGGCACCGGTTTACCCGGTTTGGCGCTTGGCTGGTGCGGGACGAACCAGCTTGCTAGTTCTGCACCACAGCCGTCACCCGGTGGCGGCGTATCCTGTTCTTTACACTCCAGGCTGCCTGCCGGGCAACGCAGCCGCACATGCATGTGCGCACGGTGACCGAACCACGGGCGCACCTTGTGCAACCAATCGCGATCGGCACCGGCATCCAAACACAGGCGCTGCTTGATCGCCGGGTTGACGAAGATCCGCGTCACTTCCTGATCTTGAGCCGCCATTTTGATCAGTGATTCAATCTGCGGCTGCCACTGGCGTGCAACCACCTGCTTGCCGTCGCTGGAAACCAAATCGATGGGCTGCGGTTTCAACAGTTGTTGTGCACTCCAACGCTGGCGCGGCAGCTGTAACCAGATATCGACATCAAGGCCGGATTGATGACTGGCATGGCCGCTACTGAAGCGCCCGCCAGCCGGCATTGCCATATCACCGATCAACACCGTACCGAGGTTTTTTTGGTTCGCCTTATTGCTCAGACGTTGAATAAACGCCAGCAGATCAGGGTGACCGAAATAACGACGTTGATCGGGGCGCATCACCTGATAATCCGGTGAATTCAACGGCAACGGTTGGGCACCGATGATACAACCGTTGGCAAAACCCCCCACGGCCTGTGGTGCGCCGGCCACCGGGTGATCAATTTTCTGCCAAGGCGTCAACGCCATGGCAGAGCCCGATGCCATCAGGGCAACGATACCTAACATCCAGTTTTTCATGGTGATTACCAGCGAGGAACGTTAGAAACCACATCACCGTTCTGCGCACGCTGGCGCAATAGGTGATCCATCAGCACAATCGCCATCATCGCTTCGGCGATCGGTACCGCACGGATGCCTACGCAAGGATCGTGACGGCCACGGGTAACCATTTCCACGGCTTCGCCCTGGCGATTGATGGTTTTACCCGGCACCATGATGCTGGAAGTCGGTTTCAATGCCAGGTGGGCAATCACCGCCTGGCCGCTGCTGATACCGCCGAGAATACCGCCCGCATGGTTGCTCTGGAAACCTTCCGGGGTGATTTCATCGCGGTTTTCACTGCCACGCTTGGTCACGACGGCAAAGCCGTCACCAATTTCTACGCCTTTCACCGCATTGATGCTCATTAGCGCATGCGCCAGATCTGCATCGAGGCGGTCAAAAACGGGCTCGCCGAGGCCAACCGGCACATTTTCGGCAATGACGCTGACCTTGGCGCCAATCGAATCGCCCTCTTTCTTCAGCGCACGCATCAGTTCGTCCAACGCTTCCAGCTTGTCCGGATCCGGACAGAAGAACGGGTTCTGTTCGACCTGTTCCCAGTCTTTCAGCTCGCAAACTACGTCGCCGATTTGAGCTAAATAACCGCGCACCTGCACGCCGAATTTCTGCTGCAGGTATTTCTTGGCAATCGCCCCTGCCGCAACGCGCATTGCGGTTTCACGCGCCGAAGAACGGCCGCCGCCACGATAGTCGCGCACGCCGTATTTTTGTTCGTAGGTGTAGTCTGCATGTCCCGGGCGGAACACGTCTTTGATTGCACCGTAGTCCTGCGAACGCTGGTCGGTGTTTTCAATCATCAGCCCAATACTGGTACCGGTGGTCACGCCTTCAAACACGCCAGAAAGAATACGCACCTGATCCGGCTCGCGGCGTTGGGTGGTATAACGCGAGGTGCCCGGACGGCGACGGTCCAGATCGTGCTGCAAATCAGCTTCGGTAAGCGGAATGCCTGGCGGCACACCGTCTACGATACATCCCAGCGCCACGCCGTGAGATTCACCAAATGTGGTGACGCGGAAAATCTGCCCAATACTGTTTCCTGCCATCGCGGCTCCTTACCCTTAATTATTATCTTTGTGGGGCCCGCCAAAGCAGGCCCGAAGAATGCTTAGCTGCGGTAGAGGCTGAAATGTTCTTTGCAATCCACCAATTGCTGCTTGGTCAGCATAAACACGCCGTCACCGCCGTTTTCAAACTCCAGCCAGGTGAACGGAATGTCTGGATACTGTTCCATCAGATGTACCATGCTGTTACCCACTTCACAAATCAGCACGCCGTCGTCGCTCAGGTAATCCGGTGCACAGGCCAGAATACGACGCACCAGCTTCAGGCCGTCGCTGCCCGCCGCCAGACCCAGCTCAGGTTCAAAGCGGAACTCCTGCGGCAGATCGGACATGTCTTCTGCATCGACGTACGGTGGGTTGGTGACAATCAGATCGTACTGGATCGCGGGAACGTCGCGGAACAGATCGGAACGGATTGGGGTCACTTGCTGTTCAACACCGAGCGCCTGAATATTGCGTTCGGTCACTGCCAGCACGTCGGCGGAGATGTCTACTGCGTCCACTTCCGCTTCCGGGAAAGCGTAGCCGCAGGCAATGGCGATACAGCCGCTGCCGGTACACATGTCGAGAATATGGCTCGGCGGGTGCGGGATCAGTGCGCTAAAGCGATCGTTGATCAGTTCGCCAATCGGGGAACGCGGTACCAGCACGCGCTCATCGACATAAAATTCCAGATCGCAGAACCAGGCTTTGTTAGTCAGATAGGCGACTGGGATACGCTCGTTGACGCGGCGGATCACGCGCTCAACGATGCGGTGGCGCTCGCTGGAGGTTAAACGTGCGGTGTGCATGTCCTCAGGAATATCCAGTGGCAGGAACAGGCTTGGCAGCACCAATTGCACCGCTTCGTCCCACGGATTGTCGGTTCCGTGACCATAGTAGATATCGGCGGCATTAAAACGGCTTACCGTCCAACGCAGCATATCTTGAATGGTGTGCAGTTCACTCACTGCTTCCTCGACGAAAATTTTGTCCAATTTGCCCTCCGGCAGGCACTGTGATTCATGATTTAGCCGCATAGTTTGCCATGAAGCCCGCGACAAATCACGCTAACCGCTTGCGCTTTTCAATTTGGCGCGAATTTTGCGTCGACAGATACCCGTGACACGGTAAACTACCGCGATAAATGATTTCCGGTGAATAAAAAATGAAGAACAAGCACCCTCTGAGTAAAGATGAATTGCAGCTCTTCAGAGAGTCAGTAGTAGACGCAAAGAAGCTGCGTCAGGACACCATTGTCCACCGTAAACCCAAACCAAAAACCAAACAGATTGCGCCGCAGCGCCTGCTGCAGGAACAAGTCGACGCCAGCTACTATTTTTCGGATGAATACCAACCACAGTTGGAAGAGGAAGGCCCAACACGCTACGTGCGTCCGGGATACAGTGCGTTTGAACTCAAGAAGCTCCGCCGTGGCGATTATTCGCCAGAGCTGTTTCTCGATCTGCACGGGCTGACCCAGATGCAAGCCAAGCAGGAACTGGGGGCGCTGATCGCCGCTTGCAAGCGCGAACACGTACACTGTGCCTGCGTCATGCACGGCCACGGCAAGCATATTCTGAAACAACAAACCCCACTGTGGTTGGCTCAGCATCCCGACGTGCTGGTGTTCCATCAGGCCCCCAAAGAATGGGGCGGTACCGCAGCGATTTTATTGCTGGTCGAACTGGCCGAGTAAACAGCAGAAATGACAAAGGGCGATGGTAACATCGCCCTTTCGTTTTGGAGCCGGCATGCGGCGCCCTACACTTTAGCCATCACCTGCGATGGGCTGACTTGCCATTCAAACTTACCGTAGCTGCCATCTGCCGCCAGATCAACGTTGGCGATCGCAGAGGTCGCGAACATTGGCGGGCATTCTCCCGGGCAAAGTTCAGCCACCAGGTAACCCACGAGCGGTAAGTGAGAGACGATAAGCACGGCGTTGATCCCCTGCTGCGCCAGCACCTGCAAATAACTGCCCACCAGGCTGGCATCCCCACCCGGCGTCAGCTCGGGCAACACTTCTTCGCTTGCCGGCAACGTTAAAGCTTCCCGTACCGTAGCCAGCGTCTGCTCTGCCCGCAGATAAGGGCTGACCAGCACGCGTTCAATATCCACAGACTTGGTGTTTAACCAGGCCGCCATCTGACGTGACTCATCACGGCCACAAACAGTAAGAGGTCTTACCGAATCGCTGGCCGCATCGAGTGCCGCCTCTCCGTGACGCATAATCAAAACTTGCATATTGCACCGCTGTTGTTGACAAAATAACGCTATACAGAAACGCCGAGCGTGCTGTATCGCCGAGTTTTACAACCCTAAAGCAAAAGCTTTGAAACGATAACGCGCCGTCTCTTTATGGCGGCCGGGCATTTTGCCTGAAAGTTCACGTAAAGAAAACGCTGTTTTTTACATCAATGGCGCCTTGATACGGATTTGACGCTCACATAACAACCAATTCAACAGGTTAAATTTCAACCTTCTTAGCATGAATTTTATTGATGGCGGCCAGTTTTTCACCGCCATCAGGCTACGTTACCCCGTCCTCATCTCCCTGTATAGAGTCCGGAATTGCCGGTATTCCAAGGAGTGATAACGATCACAATGCATCCTTGATCCTACTCTAGTACAAATCACATCACCGCGCCGCTCACGTGCCCTGCGGATAGAAGCGTTCACCCTGCTGCGCCATGCGTTGCAAGCGTTCGCAAGGTGCAAAATGTTCACCGTACTGGCGCTGCAGGTACTCCAGCGTTTTAACCACCTTATCGGCACCAAGCTGGTCCATATAGCGGAAGGGGCCCCCCAGGAACGGCGGGAAACCAATACCGAAGACGGCACCAATATCACCATCACGCGCACTGCGGATCACGCCCTCATCCAAACAACGCGCCGCTTCATTGAGCATCATCATCACGCAGCGTTGGGCAATAACCGCCTGCTGCAAATGTGACTTAGGCGTAATACCCAATAAAATATACACTGACGTATCGGCACGTTTATTCCGCTGCCGTTGCTGGCCTTCACTCGGATACAGATAAAAACCACGGGCATTTTTGCGCCCTTTGCGCCCATCTTTCAGTACGGCATCAAAGGCAGCGGGTGCAGAAAAGCGAGGTCCCAACTGTTCAACCAGCACCGGGATGATTTTGGTGCCAACGTCAATGCCGACTTCATCAAGCAGCGTTATCGGACCGACCGGGAAACCAAAGTCCACTAAGGCTTTGTCCAACGCCTCAATCGGCTCACCCTCCAGCAGACAACGTGCAGCTTCATTTATATAAGGCGCCAAAATACGGTTAACGTAGAAACCTGCGCGATCGGCAACCACAATCGCCGTCTTGCCCTGCTTGTGTGCCAACGCCACAGTGGTGGCAATCGTTTCTTCGCTGGTTGTAGCGTGCGGGATAACCTCAACCAACGGCATTTTGTCCACCGGGCTGAAATAGTGCAGCCCAATCACCTGCTCTGGACGCTGTGCCTTGGCAGCGATCTGGCCAATAGGCAGCGATGACGTATTGGAGGCAAAAATGGTGTGAGCGGCAGCGTGCTGTTCTATTTCCGCCACCATCTGTTGCTTCAGGGCAAGATCTTCAAATACGGCTTCGATCACCACGTCCACCCGCTCAAAGCCGGTGTAATCCGTCGAACCGGAGATCAACATCATCTGTTTTTGCCGCTCTGCCGGACGCATACGCTTGTTACGTACCCGCTTGCTGAGCACATCCCAACTGTATTTCAACGCGTGGTTAATACCCGTTTCATTAACGTCTTTAATGCGTACCGGCAGGCCACCGCGCGTGGCTGTGACGCAGGCAATGCCTCCCCCCATCAAACCACCGCCTAAAATACCAATCCGGTGAAGGGCATGAGGTAGCGCATTGGCACCCCGCTCTTTCTTCAATGCCGTGGATGCAAAGAACAAACTGCGTAACGCTGCCGATTGCGGCGTCATGGCTAACTCACCAAAGGCCCGGGCCTCGGCCTCATAACCGCTGGCGCTGCCGTGATCCAGACCGGTGCGCACCACCTGAATGATCCGTTCCGCCGCCGGATAATTGCCGTGGGTTTTCGCCAATGTTTTTTTACGCACGATGCTGAACAGCAAACTCTTGCCCAGCGGGCCATTGAGCAGCCGTTCCTGCCAGGGTAAATCGCGTTTGGTTCGCCAACCCAGCTTCGCCAGTTCAATCGCGGTCTGCAACAAAATGGATTGGGGTACGGCATCGTCAACCAGCCCCATGCGCAGCGCCTGACGCGCACGAATATGTTTGCCGGTCAAGATCATATCCAGCGCCTTACTGGCGCCGATCAGACGTGGCAAGCGCTGAGTGCCGCCCGACCCCGGCAGTAACCCCAGCTGCACTTCCGGCAGGCCAAGTGCCGTTTTATCGTCCAATGAACAAACGCGGCTGTGGCAAGCCAACGCCAGCTCGAGTCCACCACCGAGGCAAGCACCATGAATGGCCGCCACGACCGGGACCTGGAACGCAGCAATCTGCGCCAGTGTGCTTTGTCCTTTTTTTGCCAACGCCTCTGCTTCTTTGGCCGTTGTACAAGCGGCAATCATGGTGATGTCCGCACCGGCAATAAACGAATCAGGTTTGCCTGAAATGATCACCAGCCCTTCCAGGGCCGGATGTTGCTGTGCACGAATCAGAACATCATTGACCTGATCAATAAACTCCGCCTTCAGCGTATTCACCCGCTCGTCTGGGACATCGATAGTAATCACACCAATGTTGTCTGGACGTAACGTCAGCTGAAAGGCCGAGGGTTTGGCGCGCTGTTCGTGCAATGCGTTTTCAAAACTCATTATTCCACCTCTACGATCATTGCTGCCCCTAACCCCCCAGCCGCGCAGGCCGTGGTCAACCCCAGCCCGCCACCGCGGCGCTTCAGCTCGTGCAGCGTTTGGGTGATCATGCGCGCGCCGGTAGCGGCAAACGGGTGGCCGTAGGCTATCGAGCCACCCAATACGTTAAACTTGTCCATATCCACTTCACCAATCGCCCGGCTGCGCCCCAGTTTTTTCTGGGCAAACTCGTCACTGGCAAACATTTTCAGGTTCGCCAATGTCTGCGCAGCAAACGCTTCGTGCATGTCGATGAGTTGCAGATCGGCCAAGCCGATGCCAGCGCGATCCAACGCCAGCGGCGTGGCGTAGGACGGCCCAAGCAGCATGTCTTCCCATACGTCGATAGCGGCAAAAGCAAAACTGCGTAGATAGCCCAAGGGTTGCAGGCCCAGCTCTTTTGCACGCGACTCGCTCATCATCAACACGGCGGCTGCACCGTCAGTCAACGGCGTGCTGTTCGCGGCAGTGACGCTGCCATGCTTACGGTCAAAGGCCGGTTTTAGTTTCGCGTAGGAAGCCAGGCTGGAGTCTTTACGGACGTTATTGTCTTCAGCAATCTGTGTGCGATACGGCGGTACGTAGGCGGTCATCACTTCATCATGCAACAGCCCTTGCTCCCAGGCTTTGGCCGCCAATTGGTGAGAACGGTGCGCCAGCGCGTCCTGCTCTTCCCGGGTGATACCGTGGCTTTTCGCCATTTGCTCGGCAGTATCGCCCATGCGCAAGCCGGTTGAGTATTCAGCCACTGCCGGCGGTACTGGCATCAGATCGCGGAATTTCAATCGGCTGAACAACTTGAGACGCTGTGACAGGGTGCGTGCTTTGTTGACGTCCACCAGCGTACGCGCCAGCGCTTTGCTGACGCCAATAGGCAATACCGAAGAGGAATCAGCGCCGCCGGCAATACCAATACTGATACTGCCCGCCATAATGCTTTCCGCCACGTTGGCAATCGCCTGGAAACTGGTGGCGCACGCGCGCGACACGCTGTACGCATCGGTATGCACACTCATGCCGGTGCCCAACACGATTTCACGCGCAATGTTCGGCGCTTCTGGCATTTGTACGACCTGGCCGAACACCAATTGTTCGATCAGGGCCGGATCAATCCCGCTGCGGGCCAACAGTTCGCTCACCGCCGTTTTACCCAAATCCACCGCAGGAATACCGTGATAAGCGGTTGCCTGCTTGGCAAAGGGGGTACGCAGTCCATTTACAATAGCAATACGGTCACCGTGACGGGTCACCAACGGCAGTGCCTTACTCATAAACGCTCCTGAAGAAAATAACGTCAGCGCAACGGCCAAAAAAAGAGGTCTGACCTGATGAGGTCATTGTTAACCAAATGTTTACATTTGGCAAACCGTCAGAAGTGAAAACTGAGAGCAGGAGCAACTTTCTACAGAGGGATAAAGGGAAAGGCAGCGGTGCGGGTTTGCCCCACACCGTTTTACAGCAGTGATTAACGCAGGCCGAGCTGGAAAATCAGGGTTTCAGCCTGGCAGGCAAAGGTGAAATCCGCCGCCAGTTCCACGCCACCGTCAACCGGTTTAATGCTACTGCTGATGTCACAAGGATCAGATTCCACGTTGCGGGCTTTTTCGGTCAACACGGCCAGCATTTTCTCCGCATCCTGCTGATTAGCAAATACCTGGCTGTAGGAAGCGGTGCAATCCGTATTGTCCATCACGGTACCCACATCGACACAGCAACAGGCGGCCGTTTCCTGGGCACTACATTTATTCAGCGAATTTGACATGGTTGATTCTCCTCAGGGACCGCCATCACGCGAGTCCAAATTGCCATTTAGCGAATGGCGCAAAGATACAAGATTCTGCGCTTATTTTACTCTGCGGCGAAACCGATCACTAGCACTTACTTTTTATGGGTGTTTTAAGTGATGGAAATCACAAACGAAAATCGTTGTCTGCTAAGGAATGGTAAGAATTTTGTTATGTAGGGGTGGTTTTTTGTTAGCCAGATCTCTCTTTTGATATCAATTTGGAAATATTTAAAAAACAATGTTGCAACATTCTCACAGGTCGGACCTATAATTCAGCCACTGGTCTGATTTGTCTGAATGAGATCGGACCCTACAATCGCGCGCTTCCTTGTTACTTTATGTAACATGTTTAAATAATAAACACATAAAATGAGGTTTTGGTCATGAGCCAGAAAAACCTATTTACTAAATCAGCTCTCGCAGCTGCAGTGGCAATTATTTCTTCAAACGTGTCTGCCGCCGGATTCCAGCTGAATGAGTTCTCATCAGCTGGTTTAGGACGTGCGTATTCTGGCGAAGGCGCCATGGCAGATACCGCGGCTTCTGCCAGCCGCAACCCGGCCCTCCTGATGATGTACACCCGCCCAGAGCTCTCTATCGGTGCGGTGTTTATCGATCCGGACGTAGATATTTCAGGCAAGTCACCTTCTGGTGCCAGCCTGGATGCAAAAAACATCGCTCCAACAGCCTGGGTGCCAAACCTGCACTACGTTCAGCCGATTAACGATCAGTTTGCCGTGGGCGGCTCGGTAACGAGCAACTATGGCTTGGCTACCGAATTTAACGACGGTTACACCGCAGGTGCTTACGGCGGTAAAACCGACCTGACCACCGTGAACCTGAACCTGAGCGGTGCTTATCGCCTCAATCAACACTTCAGCTTCGGCCTGGGCTTCGATGCCGTTTATGCCAAAGCCAAACTCGAGCGTTATGCTGGCGAACTGCCGAAACTGATCGCTGGTTCTGGCCAATTGCCACCTCAGTTAGCAGGCCCGGTTTCACAAATCCCGGCAGATACCCAAATATCTCATCTGAAGGGTGACAAATGGGGTTATGGCTGGAACGCCGGTATCCTGTACGAAGTGGATGAAAACAACCGTTACGGTTTCACCTACCGCTCTGAAGTGAAAATTAAGTTCGACGGTGATTACAAAAGCAGCCTGCCATCCGCCTATAACCCACTCTTGGGGGCTCTCGGCCTGCCTATGGGCACCAATGGCAGCACCATCCCAGGCTCTTTGGACCTGAACCTGCCGGAAATGTGGGAAATCTCAGGTTATAACAAAGTTGCACCTCAGTGGGCGGTCCACTACAGCATGGCTTACACCAGCTGGAGCCAGTTCCAGGAGCTGAAGGCTACCGGCAACGGCGGTCAGACCCTGTTTGAGAAACATGAAGGCTTCAGAGACTCTTACCGTATTGCCTTGGGTACCAGCTACTTCTACGACGACAACTGGACCTTCCGTACCGGTATCGCCTTCGATGACAGCCCGGTGCCCGCGCAAAACCGTTCTATCTCAATTCCGGATCAGGACCGTCTGTGGCTGAGCGCAGGTACCACCTACGCGTTCAACAAAGACGCCTCGGTTGACGTCGGCATTTCCTACATGCACGGCCAGAAAGTGACCATCAAAGAAGGCCCATACACCTTCGACTCCGTGGGCAAGGCCTGGTTGTACGGTGCTAACTTCAACTATCGCTTCTAATACTATCGATACTGTCGATACAGAAGCCAAAAGCGCCCTTCGGGGCGCTTTTTTATTGCCGGTTATCCGCGCGTATAAAAAAACCCGCCAGGGGCGGGTTTTTTCATTCCATTCGCTAACCGAGGTTATTGCGAGTCTATCTCGTCCAGGTCGCCCTGAATCGCTTGAGCATTCGGGTTGATTTCCGGTTTCAATGACCCACCGTTCGCCAGGAAGTCGTTCCGCTGGAAATAAGCTTCACGCACCATCAAGTACGGATCAGAAGAGTTGCGCAACAGGCCATCTGAATCCAACAGCTCGGCGCGGGTTTCAATCCCTTCGATGACCCATTTGCCTGCTGACATCCAGAAGGTCAGGTAGCTCAGCACGGGATAAACCGTATCCGCCCAGTCGCCACCCTCTTCACGCAAGGTGAAACTGCCGTAGCCCGGTAACATCACATAAGGGCCATAGCCAACACCATAGTGCCCTAAGGTGCTGCCGAAACGGTTCGGCTCTTCGCGCGCCAGTTTCGGGTTAGCCATCCCTGCAACGTCGATCAAACCGCCCATCCCCAAAAGGGTGTTGAGGAAGAAACGGTTAAAGTGGATCATCCCCTTGTAGGGATCGCCTTTCAGGAAGGAGTTTACCATGCTGGCCGGCTCTTCCAGGTTGGACGTGAAATTGCTGATGCCATTACGCGCAGGCATCGGCAAATAGTTGCGCCATGCCACTGCGACAGGACGCAGAACGTACGGATCCAGGACGTTATAGTTAAAGTTGAACATCGTCCGGTTAAATCCTTCCAGAGGATCGGATCGCCCTTGTGGTTCATCTTGTGGCGTGCTGGCACAGCCCACCAATAATACCGTTGTGAAAGCCAGCCCAGTCAGGCGAAAGTTCATATTCTTCTCCATGAAAACGCGTTCGGTCTTTTTATTCAGGGGACCTGCTTGTTTATCTGAACGTCAATCTGCTCTTTACCGCTGAAATTCTGCAGCGCGCTTTCACCGAACCAGTCACCCGCCTGCGGCGTGGCCAGACCATCCTGAGAAATTCGTACCCGCACCTTGACCTGATGCTGGGCCGAAAGCAGCCGTTCAGGCATCATGGCGTTACTGTCATCCAACGAAAACGACAGTGGGAAGCGGCTTAAAGGCAGTTGTTTTACTGCAACCGGCACCGGATTGGTGCCATCGGTCACCGAGATTACCAGCGTACCCTGCTGCGGCAAAGCGTTAGTCGCCTGCGGCGATAACGTCACGTTAACAGCAAGTTTAACAGTTTCTCCGCCCGCCTGGGTTTTTGCTTGTTCAATGCTGCGCTTTATCACTTCAGCACGTTGATCGTTAGCCGGCAGCAGCTTCAACATCACCTGCCAGGCACCGATCGCCTGTTTGAAATCCCCTTGCTCGAAGGCGTTAAACGCCAACAGGCTCAGCACCCGCAAATTGGTATGATCTTCGGCGATCATCTTGCGCAGCATCTGTGTGGCTTGCTTGTTATCCTCTGGATCATTGGATCGCGTCAAGACTTCTGCGTAACCGAGGCGCACTTCCAGACTATTCGGATCCAGTTGATAAGCATGCGCAAATGCTTGGGTCGCCGTGGTCGCATTATTCAGCGCCATGCCGACACGCCCCAACATCATCCAGTCATTGATATTGCGATCGTCCTGCTGCAACGCAGTACGTAGGCCCAATCCAAGACGGGCGATCTCTTCCATACTTAGCGGCTGGGCGCGTTCATTGGCAACGCGCGCGCGCAGTTCTGGCATTTGGGTTTCCACCTGTTGCCAGTCCAGCACCTGCGCCAATCCGCCGGTTTTCAGATAAAAACCCACAGTGACCACAACCAGCAGCACAACACCCGGCACCAAAGCCCAACGGTTGATCGGCTTGGCCTGCGTTTCTTGCTGGCCAGGTATGTCGTTCAGCAGGTTTTGCTGCAACTCCTTCACCAACTCCGGGCGCTCTGCAACCACGCCCTGCTCTTCGTCCTGCTCAAGCTCGTGCAGGCGATCCTGGTAAAATGCCTTGTTCAACGCATCCCGGCTCGCGGCCGTGTTTTTGCCGCTGTGGCGCATTGCCGGCACCACCAGCAACGCCGCAGCGCCAACCAGCAACACAATAATAATCAGCCAAAAAGCCATTAGGGTTTCTTCCTGTCAGTCTCTTTCAGCAGCGCCGCCAGACGCTGTTGCTCTTGCTCGGAGAATTCATCGCTCGCATTAGCGGTACCGGCACGGCGATGGCGAGTGCGCAGTATCACCACCGCCCCGCCAATCAGTACGAACAGCAACGGGCCAACCCACAAGATCAACGTCGCCGGGGTCACCGGGGGCTCGTAGGTAACAAAATTGCCGTAGCGCGCGACCATGTAATCGATGATCTGCTGCTTATTCTGTCCCTGCATCATCAATTCGTACACTTTGGTACGCATGTCTGCCGCGATGATGGCGTTAGAGTCGGCAATGCTGTTGTTCTGGCATTTCGGGCAGCGCAGTTGTTCTGTCAGTTCACGGTATTGCTGTTCCTGCTCCACCGATGTGAACTGATAGGTATCGATAGCCGCTGCTGCGCTCCAGCTCAGCAATGCGGCAAATACCAAGACAATCAGCTTCATGCCTCACCCCCGTACTTTCTGTACAGTGGTAATACTTCCTGCTGCCACACGCGTTCGTTCATATCCCCAGCGTGGCGATAGCGAATAATGCCTTGTCCGTCGATCAAGAACGTTTCCGGTGCACCGTACACCCCCAAATCCAGCCCCAGCATGCCATCCCCGTCATACAGGCTCAGCGCGTAAGGGTTGCCCAGCGAGTTCAACCAAGTGACTGCTTTGCTACGATCATCTTTGTAGTTCAATCCCACTACGCGGATGCCACGCGTGGCCAGGGTATTGAGATATTGGTGCTCGGCGCGGCAGGTTGGGCACCAGGTCGCCCAGACGTTTAGCAACATCGGTTTACCGTTGCGCAGCACGGCCTGATCGTAGGTCTTGCCGGGTTGATCGAGGGATTCCAGCTTGAAGGCCGGTACAGGTTTGCCGATCAACGCCGATTCCAGCATCGTCGGGTCTTCACCACCGGCGTTACGCGTCAACTGCACCATAAATGCCGCCACTAACAGCAAGAACAGGATTAACGGAATAAACAGCAGTTTACGGTTCATGCCTGCTCCTCCAGTTTGCCTTCACGCTTGAGTTTCTTGCTCATACGATAGCGTGGATCGAGTATGCACAGGATGCCGCCCAGCGCCATAAACACCCCACCGAACCAGATCCAGCGTACGAAAGGTTTGTAGTACAACCGCACGGCCCAAGAGCCGTCGTCCAGCTCCTCACCCAATGCCGCATACAGATCGCGGCTAAAACCGCCGTCAATCGCCGCTTCGGTCATCATGCTGCGTGCCACACTGTAGTAGCGCTTTTCTGCGTGCAGAGTCGCTTCCGGCTTGCCGTTTCGGGTGACATCGATGATGCCAACACCACCGCTGTAGTTCGGTCCGCGAATATCATGCACGTCACGGAATACAAAGTGATAGTTATGAATGTCTACGCTGTCGCCGGCCTTCATGCGCACATCGCGTTCCACACTGTAGTTCTGGCTAAATGCGATGCCGATCACCGTCACCGCGACACCAAGGTGGCCCAACACCATGCCCCAGTGGCTACGGGAAAGATGGCGCAGGCCGCGCCAGAACCCGTGACGATGCGTCGCACGTTCGTGCAACTCCATCAGCGTCAGAATAATCACCCAAACCGCCATGATCAGCCCTACCACCGTCATCCCGGCAATGCTGTCTTGCAACAGCCACGGCAACAGAATGGACAGCACCAGCGTAATCACCAGCGCTACGCTCAGACGGCGCCACAGCTTGGTCGGCTCATCACGGCGCCAGCGCACCAAAGGCCCGATGCCCATTAACAGCGCCATCGGCGCCATTAGCCAGGTGAACATGGTATTAAAGAAGGGCTCGCCAATTGAGATGCTACCCAGCCCCAACTGTTTGTGCACCAGCGGTAACAACGTACCCAACAGCACCACCAGCATGGCGGCGATCAACAGCACATTGTTACCTAACAGGAAGGTTTCACGCGAGAAGGTTTCGTGCTGCACCCGGCTACGCACTTGCCCGCCCTTGACCGCATACAGCAGTAAAGAACCACCGATTACGATGACCAGATAGGCGAGGATAAACATGCCACGCGCCGGATCGGACGCAAAGGAGTGCACCGAAACCAACACGCCTGAACGCACCAGGAAGGTCCCCAGCAGGCACAGCGAGAAAGCGGTAATGGCCAGCAATACCGTCCAGGCCTTGAAGGTACCGCGCTTCTCAGTCACTGCCAGTGAATGCATGAGCGCCGTACCGGCCAACCACGGCATAAATGACGCGTTTTCGACCGGATCCCAGAACCACCAGCCCCCCCAGCCCAGCTCGTAGTACGCCCAGGCAGAACCCAGCACGATTCCCATGGTGAGGAACACCCAGGCCGCCGTAGTCCAGGGGCGTGACCAGCGTGCCCAGGCGGTATCGAGCCGGCCGGCCATCAATGAAGCGATGGCAAACGCGAACGCCACCGAGAAACCGACATACCCCATGTACAACAACGGGGGATGGAAAATCAGACCGATATCCTGCAGCAGCGGATTGAGATCGCTGCCGTCGATCGGGAAGTTCGGCAGTGTGCGGGTGAACGGATTGGACGTCATGATGATAAACAACAGGAAACCTGCGGTGATCATGCCCATCACAGACAACACGCGCGCCACGGCATCCTGTGGCATCGAACGGCTGCACAATGCCACGGCCAGCGACCAGCAGCTCAGCAACAGCACCCACAGTAACAGCGACCCCTCATGGGCGCCCCAGGTAGCGGCAATGCGGTAATACACCGGCAATTGGGTGTTAGAGTTGGCGGCCACATAGGCCACGGTAAAGTCATTGACGACAAAAGCATATACCAGGCAGATGAAAGCCATCGCAATGGCGGCAAACATACCGTAGGTCAACGGGCGGGCGACCGCCATCATGCGACGGTCCTGACGCGCAGCGCCCCATTGTGGATAAATACTCAGCAGGAGCGAGATCGCTAATGCCAGGCACAGCAGAAAACTTCCCGTTTCCGGCATCATGATTTAGCGCCCTCATTCTGCGGAGCCGCATAGGTCGACGCCGGTCCTTTATGGTTTTCTTTCATTGCATCAGCCACTTCCGGCGGTGTGTATTTTTCATCATGTTTCGCCAGCACTTCACGGGCATTGACCACGTTGCCTTCACCCAGCACACCTTGTGCCACCACACCCTGCCCTTCGCGGAACAGGTCCGGCAGGATGCCGGTGTAGGTGACATCAATCGCGCCACGTGCATCGTAGACTTTGAAGCTGACCTGTAATGTTTTCTGATCGCGCTTCACCGATCCTGGCATCACCATGCCACCGATACGCAGGCGTTGCCCCACTTCCGGTTTTTCATGATTTTCGCCCTTGCCCAGCAGAATTTCACTCGGGGTATAAAACAGATCGATGTTGGAACGCAGCGCATACAGCATCAGGGTTGCAGTAAGCGCGACGCCGATCAGCACTACAATCGCCAGGTACAGGCGACTTTTACGACGTGGATTCACAATGATTTCTCCCGCGAGTTAGCGGATTTTTGTTTCGACTGCTGCGACTGACGAATCCGTCGTTCGCGCGCCTGACGACGGCCAATCTCACCCAGCAATTGCCGGCGCTGCCAGAAGGTGTGGACGACCAGGCCCAACAACGAGAGCAGCGTAATAGACACCGCCAGCCAGACGTAAAAGGCATACCCCCCCATAGCGAAGAACGCCTGCCAGCTCGTAAATGCGGCATTCATGATTGGCGCTCCTTATTGATCAGGCTGGCAACCCACGGACGCTGACGTTCCTGAGACAGGATCAGATTACGCAAACGCATCAGCGTGAGGGTGATAAAGAAAAGCAGGTAACCGAGGATTGCCCAGCGCAGCGGGGTTCGCATGCTTGGCGCTATACTCTGTTGCATATTAGTCGAACCCTGATGAAGCGTATTCCACCATTCGACAGAGAAATGAATAATCGGGATATTCACCACCCCGACCAGCACCAAAATGCCCGCGGCGCGGCCTGCCAGACGCCGGTCTTCGAAGGCGTTGTACAGCGCAATAATGCCGATATAAAGGAACAGCAGCACCAACTCGGACGTCAGACGCGCATCCCACACCCACCAGGTCCCCCACATCGGCTTACCCCAGGCAGAGCCGGTGACCAGGGCAATAAAAGTAAATACCGCCCCCACGGGCGCCATCGCAGCGACAACGGTATCCGACATTTTCATCTGCCACACCAGACCGATAAAGGCGGCAACGGCCATCGAACCGTAGATCCCCATCGACCACATGGCAGCCGGCACATGGATATACATGATGCGGAAGCTATCACCCTGCTGATAGTCCTTCGGGGCGAAGCCAAAGCCCCATACCCAACCCAGCAGCAGACAGGCTGCACCGGCTAGCCCCAGCCAGGGGATAAAACGTCCACAGACGTGATACAGCCGTTCAGGCTGGGCAAATTGATGTAACCATTTCCACATTGTCGTCATTGCTCACGGTAAATTTATACGGTGGCCGCCCCGTCTACCGAGGCGACGAAAATTACTTGTGCGGTGGAACACGCTCTTTGTGGCGTTAACCCGCGTTTCAATAAGTTAGCTAGTGCACGCTCACTCGCAGCGCTGCTGCGGTGGCAAAAGGCGCCAGCGTGATGCTGCCCGCCAACATCGCCCCCAGAATTGCCAGGTAACCGTCTATTGGCATGCCCATAGAGGCGGCGTCGATGGCGGCGGTGGAAAATATCAGCACCGGTATATACAGTGGCAATACCAGCAGACTCAGCAGCACGCCACCTTTGCGTAACCCAACGGTCAACGCCACGCCGATAGCACCAATCAAGCTTAGCGTCGGCGTACCCAGCAACAGCGTCAACGCAACCGCCTGCCAGGTATTTATGTTCAACGACAGCAACAAGGCCACCAGCGGCGACAGGATTAATAAGGGCAAACCGGTGACGACCCAGTGAGCACACACTTTGCCTAACACCGTCATTGGCAGCGGCGTCGGCAACAGCAGAAGTTGCTCTAGCGAACCATCAAGAAAGTCATCGCGGAACAAGCGCTCCAACGACAACAACGCCGCCAACAACGCAGCGACCCAAATTATCCCCGGCGAAATGCGCGCCAGCAGCTGTGGTTCTGGCCCAATACCTAACGGAAACAGCGTGATAACGATCAGGAAGAACCACAGTGGATTGACGATTTCCGACCCTTTGCGAAAGGCAATCTTCAGCTCACGGCGCAATACAGTCAGAAACATCAAAAGTTCTCCACGCGGTTTTCCGTCAGGCTGATTTTCCTTACAGCCTGTGTCGCGCCAGCCAAATCCTGATGCGTAGTCAACAATACCATGCCGCCCTGCTGCGCATGTTGCTCAAAAAGGCTAATCAATTCAGCCACGCCTTGCTTATCGATTGCCGTTAGTGGCTCATCCAGGATCCAAAGTGGGCTGTCGCTGAGCCACAGGCGAGCCAACGCAACCCGGCGCTGCTGCCCAGCGGAAAGCTGCGCCACCGGTAAATCTTCATAGCCCACCAATCCCACTTGCTCCAACGCCTGCCAAATCGCCTGGCGATCGGGTGACGTGCGCACTGCCTGGTAAAACTGCAGGTTCTCAAAAGGGGTCAACATGGTTTTAATCCCCGGCTGATGGCCGAGAAACAGTAAATCCTGATGGTAGCGTTCGCGCTGGCGTAACGTATTTTGTCCGTGCCAGCAGACCTCTCCGCTATCTGGCCGAGCCAAACCGGCCAAAATGCGTAACAGGCTGGTCTTACCCGCACCGTTTGGCCCTTCAACCTGAATAATATCGCCCGGCGTTACCCTAAAGCTTAACGCGCTAAACAGGGTGCGTTCATCTCGGACGCAACTCAGATTTTTAGCTTCCAGCATCGGGAGAACTCATATTTTTCTTTGGGATAGCGATCATAGCATAAGCCATCTGCGGCACGTACCCCGCGACAGGCCGCTCAGCTACTCCAATAGGGGTAATATTGCGTACCAGATCAAGAATGCGTAGAAAAAAACGGCGGCGTTAAAGTCTTGTTACTTTTTTCTGCCATTTGCAGCATGGCTTTCGCGGGAGCGCTGGGCCAACTACGCTTAATGCGTGGCCTTGGCAGCATCAATGGAGAGAGCAGATAATGAGCGACCAACACCCTCACCCGCAGGCAGATACGGATAATGACGTGCAAGTCGAAAGCAAGGAGCATGAGCAGGGCAAGAGCGAAATCGAGATAAAAGAAGAGAATTTACCTTCACGCGCGGCGGCAGTGCATGAGCAGATCCGCATGGAAGGTGAGAAAGAGCTGGAACGCGACGGGTGGGCGTTGCTGTGGTCAGCGGTGGCGGCCGGGCTGTCGATGGGCGCCTCGTTGATGGCGAAAGGCATTTTTCACGCCCGCTTGCCGGACGACCCCAGCCGCTTCTTTATCGAAAATATTGGCTACACCTTTGGCTTTATCATCGTGATCATGGCGCGTCAGCAGTTGTTTACCGAGAATACCGTGACCGCCGTACTGCCGATCATGCATAAACCGACACCGAGAAATATCATCATCCTGCTTCGCCTGTGGGGTGTCGTGTTGCTGGGTAACCTGATTGGCACCGGGCTGGCGTCGCTGGCATTTATCCATATGCCGATTTTTGATGAAAATACCCGGAACGCCTTCGTTAGCCTGTCTGAAGAGGTCATGCAAAACTCACCGTCGGAAATGTTCGCTAACGGCATTCTGGCCGGTTGGATCATTGCAACCATGGTGTGGATGTTTCCGTCCGCTGGCGCAGCCAAGATTTGGGTGATCGTACTCATGACCTACCTGGTGGCGATTTGCGATCTCACCCATATCGTGGTCGGATCGGTAGAGATCCTTTATCTGGTGTTTAGCGGCATCATTCCGTGGCACGATTTTATCTACCCGTTCGCTATCCCTACGCTAGCAGGCAACATTATTGGCGGCACCTTTATCTTTGCGTTAATCAGTCATGCGCAGATCCGCAACGACATGAGTGACAAAAACAAGGCTGTGCGGCTAAAGGCAGAAAAACAAACCGACAAGGCAAGAAAACCGTGATCGCGATCAGCGCAGCAGGCAAAATTCAACGCATATTGGCGATGTAATGAGCAAACGCACCGCTAAGCGCTTATTCTGCGGGTAAAAAAAGGTATACTGCCCCGGCAGCCTCAGGTTGCCAGCCCGCAGCGTCCCCGTAGTTAAACGGATATAACAAGCCCCTCCTAAGGGCTAGTTACTGGTTCGATTCCAGTCGGGGACACCATTCCGATGCCGAACAAAATCTACTTTACTCAAAAAACAATGAGTTAACCAACTCACTTTGTCTTCTATACTCTACCGGATTCTACCCACAGCCACGCTTAATTGTCGGTACAAAAGTTGGTATGGCAGGTTCGAGTTACGCCACACAGCCATAAATCACGTTAAATGGAAAACTCAGCGTGTTTCATTAGAAAACACGCTGAGAGAGAAAATCAGCGATATACCGGGTTACTCATAACGGAATAACGGCCACTGCCGTACAGCGCAATCACAACGGCTGCCATGAAGTAATACACGATATCTTCAATCGCCCACGCGCCGACCGGTGACAGCGCGAAAGTTTGGTGGATACCGACCATCAACCACGCAACAACCATAGTGGCTGCGGCTGACAGCGCTGCAAGACGGGTGAAAATGCCCAGCATAATCATGATCGGGGCAATGACTTCCCCGATGATCACACCATACGCCACGAACGCCGGGACTCCATAGCCTGCCAGCATGCCTTCAATCCCGGCGAGGCCATCGTGCACCTTGTGCCAGCCATGGAAAATCAGCAGACCGTAGGTGATTCTCAGCAGTAAAATGGCCAGATCAGGTTTGTTCAGCGCAGTGGTAAAGCGGATATAAAGTTGCCTCATCATTATCACTCCCGAAGACGTTTTCTTGTTTCTATAAAGTAATTGCTAATCGCTAAACGAGTGGAGAATTATTCTCATTTGGGTTGATCTGGGTTAAGTTTTGTCCAGTTAATCCAGTGGCATAAAGGGATTTGAGGGGCATTGAAACGAAAACATTGCATTGCAGCATTCTACAACGGCACCCGCCACAGTCATTTCAGTGGCATTGGTCCTGAAGCCTTCGAAAGGCCTCTCCAGGGTTACCAGGATAACGCATGACCCGGTTTCAGAATCTGGCACAGTGTCGACTATTAAAGGTATAATCCCAGACACGATTTAATCGATTTTAGAAACGAACATGACAAAACTCACATTACAAGAGCAGATGCTTAAAGCTGGACTCGTCAGCAGCAAGAAGCTAGAAAAAGTGCAAAGAACGGCTAAAAAGTCACGCGTCCAGGCTCGTGAGGCGAGAGAAGCCGTAGAATTAAACAAGAAGACGCAAATCGAGCGTGACAAACAGTTAAGTGAGCAACAAAAACAAGCGGCCTTATCGAAAGAGTATAAAGCGCAGATTAAACAACTCATTGAAATGAACAGAATCGTTATTTCAAAGGGTGATATTAGCTATAACTTCACAGATAATAATCTGATCAAAAATATCTCTGTAGATAAGGCGACTCAAACCCAATTGATCAATGGTCGCCTCGCCATTGCCCGCCTGATTACTGACAATAACAGTGAGGGTGAGTATGCGATTATACCTGCGGTCGTAGCCAATAAAATCGCACAACGGGATGCGAGCTACATTGTATTAAGCGCTGAACTCACTCAGGAAGCGCAAGACGAGGAAGATCCTTACGCTGATTTTGTTGTCCCTGATGATTTGATGTGGTAACCAAGCTCCTTAGGGCAATGGACTGTCATCCTTGCCCGCCCCCTTCCGTACCGTTGAATTTTCTGCATAAAAAACACGTCATAAAAAATATTACCCCCACATGCCAGCGTGGCTAAAAAACACGTCAATTCGTATTTTAGTTACCTTCATTAAAATGTTACCATTATTACATCACGTGAATGGAGTAATAACATGTTCCCCAATAAGAAGTATTCAAAAAGAGCAAGTCCACTGACGAGCTATCAATTTTCTCGCTTGCATACTTTTGAATGTGTTGCCCGCCACTTATCCTTTTCATTGGCGGCAGAGGAACTTTCAATTACCCCCAGCGCTGTAAGTCATAGAATTAACCTGTTAGAAAAAGAACTGGGTTTTCTTTTATTTCAACGATTTCATCGCAGAATTACGCTAACACCTGAAGGCGAGCGTATGCAGTGGTCGTTAAGCCATTCCTTCGACGCCCTAACCCAAGAAATTCTTGATATTAGAAACCGTGAATTGACGGGCACCTTGACCATTTACTCGCATCCTTCGATTGTACAATGTTTACTGATACCCAGAATCAGCGATTTTACTGCTCAGTATCCCACCATTCATTTAAACATTCTCACCGGCCAAGAAAATATCAATCTGGCCAATCGAGGCGTTGATTTAGCGCTGTATTTCGGTCGCCTGCCATCGGGCAAGCAACTGGACGAAGCCTTTATGCACGAGTCTATGGTCCCAATCTGCACTGCGCAATACGCCCAAAAGCATAATCTCTACAATGCGCCTGAAAACCTGGCCGATTGCACTCTGCTGCACGACCGATACAACTCGGGTGAAGACGAGTGGCTAACCTGGTCACAACATTTTGAACTGGGGTTGGATACTGACAGCAAAAGCATGGAATTCGATCGCTCAGATCTGGCCGTGCTGGCGGCAACGCATCATCTTGGCGTCGCAATGGGCCGGCTTAATCTGGTGCAAGACTGGATTAAAAGCGGAGAGCTGATTATTCCGTTTACCGATATGACTCTGCCTTGCGAACATTGTTATTTTATTTCAACCACCACCGAACGCCAGTGGCCGAAGATCATCGCTTTCAAACAGTGGATGATGAAGATAGCACCTCTGGCCTGATGGCCGGAGGTATGAGCAGAGTGCGTATTACCATTTCTTTGGAACATAGGAAAAATCCAGCGCACAGCTGTACAAACGCCCTGACTTCGAATAATAAATATGCTTACGGTTGTTATCCCATGCTACAGAGTCATTATTAGTAAAGGTTATTATTTCCACCGGCATCTGATTAGGCAATCGCCCTCGCCGGGTGTTTTCCATCACAAAAAAATCACCGTTATCACTTAAGGTTATTAAAGGATAACCCCAGGCATATTTGGATATTTGCAGAGTAATAGTGAATTGGCTTTCGCAGATCATTTGGTAGCTGTGAATATCAACATCCATAATTTATATTTTTTTGGTACTATCCTTCTGTCAACATGGAAAAAAAGAATATGACACATCCTCACCACGAATAAAAAATGGCGATATGTGAACCTGATAAACACGTAGTCTTTATTCTTTATAGACGACTATTTCCTGGTACATTTTAATCACCTCACTATCACTGTCCACGTCACCGGTATATTCCGTCTGCTGTGCCACGTGAATAACCTTCCAACCACGCTTAGCTAAGTCAGGAATAGTGAACTGACCGACTCCGTGGCAAGTAAAAGTCGTATCATCGCTCAACCTTAACTTGCCAATACTCGCATAATCATATGACTGCGAATGGCAGACGTGAGACTCCGCCGCCATTAGCGGCAATGAAAAAAGCCCTATCAACAGTGCGAAATAAAATCTCATAGCGTTCTAAACGTCCCTTGTTAGCTCGGTAAATTTTGTAAAATAAAACGAAAAAACCACGTATTAAACTGTCTCTGGCCGCAATGAAATTACACGGCATATGGCATTCTCTGACAAGTGAAAAATATAATGCTTTGTGTTAGCTGAGTTCATCCGAACGCTGTCCCCCTAACCGGTCGATACGTTGAAGCCCGCCATAACGCCGGTTTCTTGCACGCCCGCCCTTGCAGGTGATTAAAAACAAATCAAATAATTAGCAAGAAAAGTAACTTTTTGTGATCAAAATCGTGTTAAATATGCGCCCGCTTTTACAAAACCAAGAAAAGCGATGAAAACGCTCAGGAAATTTACTGAGCCAATCACTGATACCCGAAGGTCCAGTGAGAGTGGCAAGCATACACAGGGATATAAAATGACATACACATTGCGCGCATTAACCCAGGCCGTTGCTCTGGGACTGATCGTGGGTAGTACTTCTTTTGCTGCCCAAGCTGAAATCACTTTGCTGAAGCAGGACCCGCAGGCGGGCGATCCGCTGAGCCGTCTTAACTTTACGGTCGGTGGCAGTATCCGTCCGCAGTTCAACAATATGACCGGCGATGGCGATAAGGGCTCTTACAAGCGTAACGGGTTCGACGGAGGCACCCGCTTCCGCTTTGCCGCTGATTACTACCTGTTCGATGACATTAGCTGGATCAGCTATTACGAGCTGGGCGTGAACATTCCTGCACTCTTCAACTGGGATAATCACTATGCCGATGGTGCCAACAACACCAGCCGCCGCATGCTATATACCGGTCTGAAAAGTAAAACCTGGGGACAATTGACCTTTGGTCAGCAAAACAGCGTGTACTATGACGTAGTCGGCGCCAAAACCGATATCTGGGACTATGACATGCTGGCCCAGGCTCCGGGGAACGGCATCAACGGCGATTACGACGGTTCTTACCGCTCACGCAAAATGCTGAAGTACAAAAATACCTTCGGTGACGCGGACGTTTATGCGTCCTATCTGTTCAGCGACAACGAATATCTGCCGGGTAATGGCCTGCGCTACAAGCGTGAAGGCGGCGGTTCATTGGGTGTGGATTACCACCTGACGCCGGATCTGACCTGGGGCACCGCGTGGAACTATACCCGTGCAGAGATGCGCGATCCCGCTACCCACACCACCAAAGATTATGACCAAAACATTCTGGGTACTGCGCTGAGCTGGAAACCAGATAACTGGACACTGACCTTCGGCGGCGGTTGGTACAACAACTTCCTGACCACCAAGAAAGCCAACGTTAACGACTACTTCGCCGGTGACGCTTGGGGCATTGAGTATCTGGCCGGTTACACCCTACCTGTGGGGCAATATGCGGTGAAATCCGTGATGCCATACTTTATGGGTGACCGCCTGCAGTACGTGAGTGGCCGCGATTATCAGCGTATCGATAACGGCCTGGGCGTTACCGTACAGTTTGATTACGGCTTCCGCGTCGATGTGGAACACGTGCTGACGTCAAGCACCGACAATCTCGGTGATATGACACTGGTACGCCTGCGTTACGATTTCTAATCCCTACCGACGTAAAAAAGGCCGCTTCAGCGGCCTTTTTCATCAGTGCTCACGAGTTTAGAACCCGCCGCGCGCCGAACGGCCCACCGCCTCTCCCAACTGCCACACAGCCATCGCATAGTGGGTGCTGTGGTTATAGCGGGTAATGGTGTAGAAGTTAGGTAATCCATACCAATACTGATAGCCGGTGCCAATATCCAGACGCAGCAGGCTGGCCTCTTGGTTATCGCCCAAGGAACCCTGTGGAGTCAGGCCTGCCGCTGCCAGGCTGGCAACGGAGTAACGCGTTTTAAACCCATTTTCCAACCCTGGCGCCTGGCCGTTAGCCTGCACCGCAACAGGTTCGCCCTTGGCCCAGCCGTGTGCTTTAAAGTAGTTAGCCACACTGCCAATCGCATCCACCGGATCCCACAAGTTAATGTGACCATCACCGTTAAAGTCTACAGCGTAACTTTTGAATGAGGATGGCATAAACTGGCCGTACCCCATCGCTCCGGCAAATGAACCACGTAGATCCAGCGGATCATCCCCTTCAGTGCGTGACATCAGCAGGAAGGTTTCCAGCTCGCCGGCAAAATAATCGGCACGGCGGGGATAGTCGAAGGCCAAGGTAGCCAGCGCATCAATAATACGGGTTTTACCCATCACGCGGCCCCAGCGGGTTTCAACACCGATAATACCGACAATGATTTCGGGTGGTACGCCATAGACCTGATAAGCACGCTGCAGCGCATCCTGATACTGGTTCCAGAACTGCACGCCATTTTGCACGTTATCCGGCGTAATAAATTTATTGCGATAGCGCAGCCAGGAGCCGTTCGGTCCTGAAGGTGCCTGTGTGGATGGCGTTGGCGCCTGGCGATCCATCAACCGCAACACGGAATCCAGTCGCTTGGCTTGGGCCAGTACATCATGCAGCTGTTGACGATCAAAACCGTGTTCCTGAACCATTTTATCGATAAAACGGGCCGTATTGGGGTTATTGGCAAAATCACCGCCCAGTGGCTGACCGGAATGCGCTGGCGTCAGCAGGAACCCACCTTTCACCGTGCTGTCCTGAGGCGTAGCTGGGGTCGGCTTCGGCCCGCTGCTACAGGCAGTGAGTAAGGTAAGCAGGGGGAGAAGAGCAACTAAATGACGCATCGGATATCCATATAAGCCAGGCCAGTGATAAGTGGTGATTATGTTAATCCATTGTCTGGTGCGAACAAACTGGATTATGTCGCTCATCACAAGGCGGTAAGCCAAAATAGCCAAAAACGTGATTTGAAGCACAGAAGCAAAGAATTAGTTAGGGTAAGCAACTATTCCGTCGAAACGTAAACCTTGATTAAATGAGAACAATTATCATATTGACACGCCACAGCGCATCACTACACTGCCCCTCTTTTTGGCTGCAACCCTGTCAGCAATGACGGATACAACGGAATGTTATTTTGGATTCTCTCGGACAGATCGCTAAAAATGTCTTTAAACGCCGCATAGCACGCAAGGCGTATGTTTTCTCCGTGATGGCGTTCGCCGCGGGCCTGGCACTGTTGTTATACCTGTCACCTTATCTCGATCAAAATCTCTTCCGAAATTACGCGCACAGTGATATCAGCACGTTTTTTGCGGTGTTTGTCTACCTGCTGTGCATTATGCTGTGGTCACTGTGTTGGATAGGTTTAACCCTTTGGCTGGTAGCCCGCACCGCATTTCGCCTTAATGACATAGGTACACCTGGTTGGCCTCTGGCGTTAGCCCTGTATCTGCTCAGCGTGGTGAATAATTATTACCCCGGCCCGGTGACGCGCTGGCTCATCGTTATTAGCCTGATTGGCCTATTATGCGCGTTGTTGTTACCTACGGGATTATGCACGCGTAAACCGATGAAGGCCTGACCATCGCCACTGGCTATCTGCACGCCGAGCGGTCACAATGCCGCATCACTTCGCGCCAAACAGGAAATACCATGTCTTGCCACTACCCCGCCCATTACAGCTTTGATAACGATAGCGATGCCTGGCAGATCCACTTTCGTGATTTTCCTGAACAACAGGCCGCCTGCTATAAGCGTGAAGATGTAGAGCTTGAAGCCCAGGAAAGCCTGTTGATTGCCATCAAGCTGGAAATGGAAGAGGGCCGACCGGTACCTCCCCCTTCCCGCGCCTTACCGGAAGAATTAGCGATCCATGTGCCCGTATTGGTCAAACTCAAACTCGAACTGCATAACATTATGCTGTCCACCAGCGCCTCTAAAGCCTCTCTGGCACGTCAATTAGGGTTTAACGCTGGGCAGATGGATCGCCTGCTGGACGTCGCCTACGCCTCAAAAGTGGAAGCGCTGGAGCAAGCCCTCTACCTGTTAGGATATGAAGTCCAAACCTCGGTAGCAGAGATTCGCCAGCAATAAGATAAATATTTTTTGCGGGGGCTAAATATTCTTCATTTTTCGCCGATGTGTTCATTACCGAACCATCAAGAGCAAAAGTGAAGGCTAAAAATGGAGTGGAGTCGCCGTAATATTTGGACCGTTATTCTGCTGTCGTGCCTTGTCTTCTGGGTCATCTTGTTGACGGGCGCAAACGCCGTCGCCTGATCCCTTTTCATAACATCACAGCAAACATAATCATAAAGCCCGTTTCAACGGGCTATTCCCTTCTTTTACCTGATAAAAAAGGTAAATAAAAATCGTTTCAAAACAGTAACCATTGGTTAATAAACCGTCAAAAAGTGTGATCAAAAACACAGTATTGTAATCATGCTCATATTGGGAGTACATTAGCCCCGATCCTGTCGTGGTTCATGTTTTACCTCACGGACGTTGAAACACGACAACCGGATAATCTGTGGCCAAGGACGTTGTTCTTCATGTTGAAGGATCCGCCTAATCGCCACAAAGTATCCACAAAATACTCAGCACAACAATCGGGATCATTGGCTTGCGAGGGACTCCAAAAGGGAGTTGTTCAGTGAAATATTTTGTTATGGGCGTTTCATTCATGTTGGTTACATGGATTGGCACCTTTATGCTGATGGTTGCATAACCAAGGCATGACCAGGAACATAGATAAAGGGGCGCATAAGCGCCCCTTTGTTGTTTCTGCACGCGGCTATTTTCCCGGCATCATGCGGCGCAAGGTGTCATCCTTGCGCAGATAATGGTGGTATAGCGCCGCCAGCGTATGTGCGCCAATAATAAAATAGCCGGTATTGGCGAGCGTTTCGTGCGTGCTTTTAATCACGCTACGCAGCACCGGATTCGGTGTGACGACTTGCGGAACTTGCCAGCCCAGCAACACCCACTCTTTACCCCCATAAGCCAGCGTCAGAACACCCAGCACCGGTAAGGCCAGGAATAGCACATAAAGCAGCACGTGGAAAATCTTGGCCCCCCACTCCTGCCATTCCTCAAGGGGTGGCGTGGTCGGCGGTGTGGCATAACGCCGACGCAATCCAAGCCGGATGAACATCAACAAGAAGACCATCAGGCCAAAGTTAAAATGCAGATTTTTGACCAGTGACGCCATATCATCCGGTACCGAATCTTTCAGCAGCATGGCTGAGTAAGTGAGGATCACCATCAATAACGTCAGCCAGTGCAAAACAATCTGTGATTTCGCGTAACGTTTGCCCATACACTCGTCCTGATAAATAAAGAAAATCTTATTGAAGGATAGTGGGTAAATGATGAAGAAAACCTTAGCAGAAAGAAAAAAGGCCGGAGCGAATGCACCGGCCTAGAGGAATTATTTGGTTGCCGTCGGGCTACTTTTGGCTGGCTTAATCAGCCCGTCAGCCCGGAACATGGCTTTGATACCGCGCACGGCCTGGCGGATACGGTCCTGGTTTTCGATCAGCGCGAAACGCACGTGGGTATCACCGTAGTCACCAAAACCGATGCCTGGCGATACGCAGACCTTGGCTTCCGCCAGCAGACGCTTGGCAAACTCCAGTGAACCAAGGTGCGCATAAGGCTCTGGGATTTTTGCCCAAACGTACATTGAGGCTTTCGGGTTCTCCACCATCCAGCCCGCTTCATGCAGCCCTTTTACCAGCACATTACGGCGTTGACGATATTGCTCTGCAATATCCAACACGCATTGCTGATCGCCTTCCAGTGCCGCAATAGCCGCTACCTGTAAGGGGGTGAAGGTGCCATAGTCATGATAACTCTTGATACGCGCCAGCGCGTTGACCAGCTCAGGATTACCGACCATGAAACCAATTCGCCAGCCTGCCATATTGTAGCTTTTCGACAGCGTGAAAAACTCCACCGCAATGTCCTTGGCACCAGGAACCTGCATAATGGATGGCGCTTTCCAGCCGTCATACACGATGTCGGCATAGGCCAGATCGTGGATCACCAGTACATTGTATTGTTTAGCCAGCGCAACTACGCGCTCAAAAAAGTCCAGCTCTACGCATTGCGCCGTCGGATTCGATGGGAAGCCGAGGATCATCATTTTCGGGCGCGGAATGGTTTCGCGTATGGCACGCTCCAGCTCACCAAAGAAATCCACACCGTCCACCAGCGGTACCGAACGCACCTGGGCACCGGCAATCACCGCACCGTAAATGTGGATCGGGTAGCTTGGATTTGGTACCAGCACGGTGTCGCCGTGATCGAGCGTCGCCAACATCAGGTGCGCCAGCCCTTCTTTTGACCCTATGGTGACAATGGCTTCGCTTTCGGGGTCGATCTCCACCTGGTAGCGATCGGCGTACCAGCGTGAAATAGCACGGCGTAAACGCGGGATGCCGCGCGAGGTGGAATAACCGTGGGTGTCGTCACGTTGTGCAACGGTGCAGAGTTTTTCCACAATGTGCGGCGGCGTTGGCCCGTCGGGGTTGCCCATGCTGAAATCGATAATATCCTCGCCGCGACGGCGTGCGGCCATCTTCAGTTCGGCGGTGATGTTAAATACATAAGGGGGGAGACGTTCAATACGCGTGAAACGGCGTTGCGGACTATTATCAGCCATAGATACCTCGAAGAGACGTTAGCGCCCGGACCATCCGAGCGACGCTGGCCAACCTAAGATTGACCGGATATTGAACATATCTCAGCCTTGGCAGGCTTGTCGATACCCGGCACAACATTTTTATTTGACGCCCCTAAACTCCGACACCAATAACCCGAACTGCCAGTCATCGCGCCATTGCCCCGCCAACTGGTAGTTATCGCGCAACGTGCCCTCCAACAGAAAGCCACAGGATTCCAGCAGTCGGCGCGAGGCAATATTGCCCTCGGTCACCGTGGCTGTCAGCTTATGAAAATCGCAGGCGTTAAAAGCAAAATCCAGCACTGCCCGCAGAGATTCCTTGCCATAACCCTTACCCTGCGCGAGCGGCAGGCTGCCATATCCCACTTCTGCCTGCCGGTAGGGGTGCCATTGTGGGCGAAAACCGGTCATACCAACCGCGTCTTCACTGGCCTTTTCTCTCATCACCAGGCACAGCCACTGCTCCCCATATTTGTCCCAGGCGGGGAGTCGGGCCTCAAAACGCGTGCGAATTTCTGCTTCACTGAGCGGGTCGGCAATATAACGAATCACCTCTGGATCCTGATACAGACGCAGGAACAGCGGCCAATCGTCGGCAGTGATTGACTCCAGGATCAAACGTTCAGTGACCAGTTTCATTGTTTCTATCTCCTAAAAACATAAACCTCCGAAAAACGAAAATGAGGAAGTTACGAATGAAAGATATCCCTTTATTTTCCCCTATTAAATCCAGATAATCATTAACGTTAAAACAACAAAACCATAACGCCTTACCCGCTCCCCTACAACCGTTCGTCGTTGCCTGCTGGCAGCGAGAGGAGAACACCATGGCTTCTTTACGCATTGACGATATTCCAAGCGCGATTAAAAGCGTCAAACAGCAACTGCGGCAAGCATTACCAAATTACCGAGAGACTTTCCTGGCGCTGGAGGACAATATCCGCCAGCAAGTCGAGAAAATCCGCCAGGAATTGGCGGCGGGTGAGAACCCGGTTCCGCAAATCGATGCCGAAGATATCCTGCAACAACGCGTCAGCGAACAGCAAAAAAAACTGATTAAACAGCGTGGCGCGTGCGCTATCCGTGGCGTATTTCCCCGTGACAAAGCCGCGGCCTGGAACCGTGAAATCGGTCACTACCTCGATCGCAACAATTTCGTCGAACGCTTGAAAGGCGCGGCCGAAGACAACTATTTCGGCAAACTCGCTGCCAGCAAGCCGCAGATTTACGGTATTTACTGGTCAAAACCGCAGGTAGAAGCGCGCCAGGACGCACGCATGCACGCGGTACAAGTATTCCTCAACAGCCTGTGGGAAACCGAAAGCAACGGTAGACAACATTTTGATCCAACGCGCGTCACGACCTATGCCGATCGTACTCGTCGCCGTCCGCCAAACTCTTCATCGCTGGGCCTGTCGCCGCACGTAGACAGCGGCACCATTGAGCGTTGGCTGGATGAGAACTTCCGCTATGTCTATCGTCACGTGTTCTCCGGCAATTGGCAATCGTATGACCCGTTCGCCGCCGATGGCCGTACTGAAGTGCGTGAGATCGCCTCTCCGGCTGTGTGTTCGATGTTCCGTACCTTTCAGGGATGGACGGCATTGACGCCACAGCGAACCAACGCAGGCACACTGAATCTGGTCCCCATCGCCAACGCCATGGCCTATGTGCTGCTGCGTGCGCTGCAAGATGACGTCGCCGATGACGATCTGTGCGATGCCGCGCCTGGCCGCGCACTGTCAATCTCGGAAAAATGGCATCCCCTTTTATTAAGTGGGATTTCCCCTATTCCTGATTTAGAGCCCGGCGACACCGTTTTTTGGCATTGCGACGTCATCCATGCGGTAGAAAACGAACATAACGGCGAGTTCGACAGCAACGTGATGTACATCGCCGCCGCGCCAGGTTGCGAGAAAAACGATGCCTACCTGCAACGCCAGCTGCCCAGTTTTATCTCGGGCAGAACACCGCCGGATTTTGCGCCAGATGATTTCGAAGTGGATTTCATTGGCCGTGCCACCGTCGATTTACTGACGCCGCTCGGCAAGGAACAGTTAGGCATCAAGTAACGTTCCCCCCCGTGGTGCGCCGCTCGGCCGCCACGGGGTCACTAGGCTGTGATATACTTCCCTCCCTATTCCCACCGCAACGAGAGCCTGTCGTGCACCCTTTTTTTGAAATGCTGCTAGCGGTGTTTGACCGCGCCGCGTTGATGCTAATTTGCCTGTTCTTCCTCACCCGCACCCGGCTGTTCCGCCAATTGCTGCAAAAAGAGGACCATACGCCGCTTGAGCTGGGCATGGTTACCGCCATTTTCTCGCTGTTTGCGCTGTTCAGTACTTACTCCGGTGTCAATGTTGAAGGCTCGCTGGTCAACGTGCGGGTGATTGCCATTATGGCTGGCGGCATTTTGTTCGGGCCTTGGGTGGGGGTCATCACCGGCATCATCGCCGGGGTGCACCGCTACCTGATCGATATCGACGGCATTACCTCCATTCCTTGCCTGATCACCAGCATTATTGCCGGTATCAGCGCCGGTTATATCAATCTGAAGGTAAAAAAGGAGCAGCGTTGGCGCGCCGGGATCCTCGGCGGCATGTTGTGCGAATGCCTGACCATGCTGTTGATTGTGCTGTGGGCTAAGCCGACCGAGTTAGGGCTGGATATCGTTTCCAAAATTGCGCTACCGATGATCCTTGGCACGGTGTGTATCGGCCTTATCGTGCTGCTGGTGCAAAGCGTTGAAGACGAAAAAGAAGTGATCGCCGCCCGCCAGGCCAAGCTGGCGTTGGACATTGCCCGCAAAACCCTGCCCTATTTCCGCAATATAAACAGCGAATCGCTGGCGACCATCTGCGACATCATCCGCCATGATATTCAGGCCGATGCGGTAGCCATCACCGATACTCACCAGGTGTTGGCTTACGTTGGCGTGGGCGAAGAAGCTTATCCGATGGGCCGTGAAGGGTTGAGCCGAGTGACGCGGGAAAGTATCCGACACGGCAAGATCATCATCAAAAACAACCTGGAGAACCCCGCTACGCCGCAAATCCACTCGCAGCTGGTGATCCCGCTGTGGGAAAAAGGTGAAGTGACTGGCGCGCTGAAAATTTACTACTGCCATGCCCACCAAATCACCAATACGCTGAAAGTCATGGCCGTTGGCCTGTCGCAGATTATCTCGACCCAGATGGAGGTATCGCGTATTGAACATCTACGCCAGATGGCGGATAAAGCGGAAATGCGCGCCCTGCAGAGCAAGATTAACCCGCACTTTCTGTTTAATGCGCTGAACGCCATTTCCTCTTCAATCCGCCTCAATCCAGACACCGCGCGGCAGTTGATTATCAATCTGTCACGCTACCTGCGTTATAACCTGGAACTGAACGACGAACTGATCGACATCCGTAAGGAACTGCATCAGATCCAAGACTATATCGCGATCGAACAAGCGCGGTTTGGCGCCAAATTGACGGTGATTTATGACATCGATGACGATATTTCGGTGCGTATTCCCAGCCTGCTGATCCAGCCATTGGTGGAGAATGCCATTGTACACGGCATCCAACCCTGTAAAGGCAAAGGTGTCGTGGTGATTGCCGTGAAAGATCAGGGCGACAGGGTTAAAATTTCGGTCAAAGACACGGGGCACGGTATCGATCAGAAGGTCATCGACCGCGTCGCCCGCAACGAAATGCCGGGGCACAATATTGGCTTACTGAACGTACATCATCGGGTCTCTTTGCTGTACGGTGAGGGGCTGCGTATCCGCCGCCTGGAACCCGGCACTGAAATTGCCTTTTACATCAGCAAAAATGGCGGCAAACTGCAGGTGGAAAACGGCGGACTGCCGGCCGGGGAGCCATCATGAAAGCCATCATTGTTGAAGACGAGTTCCTCGCCCAGGAAGAACTCAGCTACCTGATCAAAAAACACAGCAATATTGTCATCGAAGCCACCTTCGAGGATGGATTGGATGTGTTGAAATACCTGCAAAACCATCAGGTCGATGCAATTTTCCTCGACATCAACATCCCGTCGTTGGATGGGGTTCTGCTGGCGCAAAACATCAGTAAGTTTGCCCACCGCCCTTCGATCGTATTTATCACCGCCTATAAAGAGCACGCGGTAGAAGCCTTCGAGATAGAAGCGTTTGATTACATCCTCAAGCCTTATCATGAAGCGCGTATCGTCACCATGTTGCAAAAGCTCGAAGCGTTGCATAACCGCCCCGCGGCCCTGCCGGAACAAGCCAGCGCACCAAGCCGCAACAAGAACAGCATTAATTTAATCAAAGACGAACGGATTATCGTTACCGACATTAACGACATCTATTATGCCGCTGCCGATGAAAAAGTGACGCGGGTCTACACCCGGCGCGAAGAGTTTGTGATGCCGATGAACCTCACCGAGTTTTACGGCCGCCTGCCTGAAGAACATTTCTTCCGTTGCCACCGCTCTTATTGCGTCAATCTGTCGAAGATTCGCGAAATTGTGCCTTGGTTCAACAATACCTATATTCTGCGGCTGAGCGACCTGGATTTCGAAGTGCCGGTCAGCCGCAGCAAGGTCAAAGAGTTTCGCAAACTCATGCGGTTATGATCGCCAGCGATTACCAGCGCGGCCCAGGAGCATAGTAATAGCCCGGAGGGGGTGGCGGTGGCATACGGTAATGCGGTCGATCGCGCCATTCACGCCGTGGCGGGCCGTAATAAATCACCCGTGGCGGCGGGCCATAATAATAACCGCGCGGGCGTTCATAAACCCGATGTTCAGACCACCAGCGAGGATCGCGCCAGCGGTAACCGTCCCAATAATGGCCACGGTTATCACGATCGCCAATGTGCAATGACAAACCTGGCACATTCACGCCGATGGAGACGTCCGCATGGCTCACCAACGGCAGTGACAGCAATGCGGCCAATAACAACACTATTTTCTTCATTTCAACGACTCCTGCAGAGCGGAACCCGTCCGTTCACAGATAACATAGATCTGCGCCAAGCCCCGCTCTATAGGAACAATGCCCATTTACGCCATTCACACACATCCTTCACAATTCGAACACAATCGTAATGGGGAGATGCGCGATAAATCGCTAACATTCTTGATGTAGATCACGTGGCATCAGGTGCATTTCATCCCGTTTTAGCCCCTAAAACGGCAACTCATGCACCGCCAGATGCATTTCATTCCTTCCCCTGTGCAACTCATTCCCGATCCGCCGTCGTGTGGTACTACCAGCCATATAATATGCCCATACCGCGGGGTTCACGACACCGCCCGCAAATTTCAGCCAACGGCTAACGCCCGGCAATGCACACACAGGAAGGAGCCCGGCCATGAACACCAAACCGGCAAATCGCAGCTTAATCGTTCTGGGTACCATCATCTGTCAGATGGGCCTCGGCACTATCTACACCTGGAGCCTGTTCAACCAGCCGTTGGTCGACAAGTTTCACTGGGGCCTCGGCGACGTCGCAACCACCTTCTCCATCACCAGTTTCTTCCTGGCTTTCGCCACGCTGTTTGCCGGTAAGCTGCAAGAGCGTTTCGGTATCCGCAACCTGACACTGTGTTCGGGTATTTTGGTTGGCCTGGGTCTGATTGCCAGCGCTTACGTCAGCTCACTGGACATGATTTATCTGCTGGCCGGCGTAGTGGTCGGCTTTGCGGTCGGTATTGCTTATATCTCCACCCTGTCTAACCTGATCAAATGGTTCCCAGCCAACAAAGGGCTGATCTCCGGCATCTCTGTGGGTGCTTTCGGCAGCGGTAGCCTGTTGTTCAAATACGTTAACGCCGCGCTGATTGCCGACATCGGCGTCTCGTCCGCTTTCTTCTACTGGGGTGCCATTGTGATGGCGCTGATTGTACTGGGTTCCCTGCTGCTGAAAGAACCGGTGCTGGTGAGCAAATCTGCACATCAAAGCGCAGGCAGTTTGGGCAATGACTTCAGCGTACGTCAGATGTTGGCGACCAAAGAAGCCTACCTGCTGTTCACCATTTTCTTCGCGGCCTGCATGAGTGGCCTGTACCTGATTGGTATCGTGAAAGACATGGGCGTTCAACTTGCAGGGATGGATTTAGCGACCGCCGCCAATACCGTGTCCGCCGTTGCTATCTTCAACACCGCAGGGCGCATCATTCTGGGTACGCTGTCAGATAAAGTGGGCCGTATGCGCGTCATTAGCTTCACCATGCTGGTTACCGTGCTGGCGATTGTGGCGCTGAGCTTCCTTACCCTGAACCACACGCTGTTCTTCATCTGCGTCGGCGCCGTCGCCTTCTGCTTTGGTGGCAACATTACCGTATTCCCAGCGATTGTCGGTGACTTCTTCGGCCTGAAAAACCACAGCAAAAACTACGGCATCATCTACCAAGGTTTCGGTTTGGGCGCACTGGCCGGTTCGTTTGTCGCCAAATACTTCGGCGGCTTCCACGCGACCTTTATGGTGATTGGCGTACTGTCTGTTGTTTCTCTGGCTATCACCCTGTTCATCAAGGCACCAAAAGCGGTGGCGCAGGAAGAAGAAGACTTCCCACAGGCGGATCTGGTCAAAGCCTAATCCCTTGAATGACAAAAGGGGCGCAACCCACGGGTTGCGCCCCTTTTTTTATCACGGCTTTCGGTTACAAATGCATACCCAGCGTCTGGCGCAAGTGAGCGCCAGCACCCAGTAAACCGGGTTGCCCATGGGTGATCATAAATACTGGGATATCCTGTACGTAATCCTTGAAACGCCCTTTATCCTCGAACGCCGCACGGAAACCGGAGGCTTTGAAGAACGCCATAAAGCGCGGCACGATACCACCGGCAATATAAACACCGCCAAAGGTGCCCAAATTCAGCGCCAGGTTGCCGCCAAAGCGGCCCATGATCACGCAGAACAACGACAGGGCACGGCGGCAGTCAATGCAGCTATCAGCCAAGGCGCGTTCGGTAATGTCCTTCGGCTCCAGTTTTTCTGGCAGACGCTTATCTGACTTGACGATAGCGCGGTAGAGATTGACCAATCCTGGCCCAGATAGCACACGTTCTGCGGAGACATGCCCAACTTCAGCGCGTAACACTTGCAGAATGATATCTTCTTCTTCACTGTTCGGTGCGAAATCAACGTGCCCCCCCTCGCCCGGCAAGCTCACCCAGCGACGGTCAACATGCACCAGATGCGCGACCCCTAACCCGGTACCGGCACCATATACCGCGATCGGTTTATCTTTCTGCGCACTGCTACCGCCAAACTGCAATACGTCGTCTTGCGACAACATCGGGATCGCCATCGACACGGCGGTAAAGTCATTGATCACTTCCAGATGACTCAGCCCCAGATTGGCCTTCATCTCTTTGATTGAGAATGCCCAGGTATGATTGGTCATGGCCACCCAGTCTTCAGTGACAGGACAGGCAATCGCAATACAGGCATCCTGAACCTGGATATTCTGCTCTTTTAAATATTGGCGGATCACGGCTTCCAGGCTGTCGAACTCCAGGCCGGAATAGGTTTTCGCCTGGGTAATTTCACCCGTCGCCACAGTGCACAACGCAAGGCGGGCATTGGTGCCGCCTACATCACCTACGAGGGCATAAGTCATCAGTATCTTCTCCGCAAAATGAATAATAGAAAGCTGCCCACACTGTAAAATCCCACTGCAAAAACAACAATCACCATCCTCTGCGCGGCCATCCATTAGCGATCTTGATCACAAAAAACGGTTCAGCCAACCCTTTCCAACCCCATTTGAAACAAATTGCGGCAAAAAACGGGCCACGGTCACTGTTAACCGTCATGACAGAAAGGCACTATTAACCGGCTGCGGCCTTTACGCCCGGCCAGAAATATCTTTGCGTGCCTGCGTGCCGATTGTCTGGCAAGCTGTGGCCACAACCATCACCCGTTCGGCCTGCCATCCAGGGCCATTGATAAGGGATCCCTGCATGCTGCACCCGCGCGCCAATGCCATGTTGGCTTTCGCTCTGCCCGCTCTCGTTATCGGTTCGGCCTCAAGCCTGGTCCTCATTCTGGTGATGAAATTCGCCGATGCATTGCAGCGGCTGCTCTGGGTGAATATTCCTGCGGCGATGAATATCGATACCCATTCGCCCTGGTGGCTGATCGGCATTCTGACGCTGACCGGCGTCGCCGTTGGGCTGATTATCCGCTACATGCCTGGCCATGCGGGGCCTGATCCGGCCACTGAATCGCTGATTGGCATGCCACTGCCGCTTTCGGCACTGCCGGGTCTTGCGCTGGCACTGATCGTTGGCCTGGTGGGCGGCGTCAGTCTGGGGCCGGAAAATCCGATCACCGCCATCAATATTGCGCTTGTCGTGGCCATGGGCTCGCGTCTGCTACCCAAGGTCCCACGAATGGACTGGATTATTCTGGCTGCGGCCGGCACCATCGGCGCACTGTTTGGTACCCCAGTCGCGGCAGCCTTGATCTTCTCCCAAACCCTGGCGGGCAATAATGATGTACCGCTGTGGGACAGGCTGTTTGCGCCGTTGATGGCGGCGGCGGCCGGTGCCGTCACCACGCAGCTCTTTTTCACCCCAAACTTTGCACTGCAGATCGATGCTTATGCCGCTACCCGGCTGACGGATATTTTCAGTGGCTCGATCGTCGCCCTCATCGCCGTCGCACTGGGCATGGTGGCCGTATGGAGCTTTCCTCATGCCCATCGCCTATTCCACTCCATTAAAAATCCGGTGCTGATGTTGGGGCTAGGTGGCTTTGTACTGGGATTGCTGGCGTTGATCGGCGGTGATATCACCCTGTTTAAAGGGCTTGATGAAATGAAACGGCTGGCGATTGGCGAAAGTTTCTCCGTCACGGAGCTGTTGCTGATTACACTGACCAAACTGGCAGCACTGGTGATTGCTGCCGCCAGCGGTTTTCGCGGCGGACGTATTTTCCCTGCGGTCTTTATCGGGGTGGCGTTGGGCCTGATGCTGCATCAGCACGTCCCGGCGGTACCGGCTGCCATTACCGTATCCTGCGCCATTATGGGGTTAGTGCTGGTGGTAACGCGTGATGGTTGGCTTAGCCTGTTTATGGCCGTTGCCGTCGTGCCAGAATTGCACCTGCTGCCAGTGTTATGCGTCGTGATGTTGCCCGCATGGCTGGTACTGGCGGGCAAACCCCTGATGTTGGTGGGGAGACGCCAACCGCCCCACGACGATTAGGCCAGCGCGTATTCCGCCGCAGCGCGCGCATGGATGGCGGTCGTGTCAAATACCGGCACTGACGCATCCTGCGCGCCAACCAGCAAACCAATCTCGGTGCAGCCGAAAATAATGCCTTGCGCCCCCTGCTGTTCCAGGTCACCGATAATACGGCGATATTCGTCGCGTGACGTATCGCGGATTTTCCCCAGGCACAATTCTTCATAAATAATGCGGTGCACAATGTCACGATCGGCCGCCACCGGGGTCACGACTTCTATGCCAAACTTTTCCTGCAGCCGCCCGCGATAAAACGCCTGCTCCATAGTAAAGCGCGTACCGAGCAGCCCGACACGGCGAATATCCTGTTGCCGTACCTGCAGCGCCGTTGCGTCGGCGATGTGAATGAGCGGTAATCCGCTTGCCTGTTCAACCGCATCCGCCACCTTGTGCATCGTGTTGGTGCAAATGACGATGGCCTGCGCACCCGCGGCACGTAGTGAGGCCGCCGCCGAGGCTAACAAGCGCCCCGCGCCGTCCCAATCGCCCTGATGCTGCAGGCGTTCCACCTCGTGGAAATCAACACTGTAGAGAACGATTTTGGCCGAATGCAGACCCCCAAGCCGGTCTTTCACCTGCTCATTGATCATGCGGTAATAGGGAATGGTCGATTCCCAACTCATTCCCCCCAGCAGGCCCAATACTTTCATCGTTTTCTCCTCAGTCATATTGCGGTCACTGCTCGACATTACCTGAGAATGACAGCGATGACGACGCCTTATTTAGCGGAAGAGTTGGCGGGTTGACGCGCATCAAACCAACGCTGGCGCAGCGTATCGTAGACCCAGTTATAAAGCATGGTGTACGGCAGGAAGAACAGGAAGAAACCGATCTCCAGCATAAACGCCTGCAGTAAAGAAATACTTAACATCCAGGCGGCGATAGGTACACCGATCAACACGAATCCCGCCTCAAAGCCCAGGGCATGAAACACCCGCACTTTAAGGTTACGTACCACACGGCCCACAGGCCACAAACGGTCAAAAAGGGTGTTATAAACCATATTCCACACCATAGCGACGGTGGACAACATCACCGCCAACGCACCGACCTGCACCATCGAACGGTTAAGCAACCACGCACCCAATGGGGCACAGATCATCACTGCGATGGCTTCAAACCCGACGGCATGGACGATACGTTCAATGAAAGACTTGTTTTGCAGTTGCATACATCACCTATTTTTTACCCTATTCATTGGTAAGGGCGCTGTAATCCGCGCCCCTATGACCAGGAACGAACTTATTCGCCCCTGACGAAAACCAGGTGATTATTATCGTATTTTTGATTAGATTAAAGATAGGTTCCATCGATAAAGTAGATACATCATGCGTTATTCCCCCGAAGCCTTACAGGCGTTTGTCGAAGCGGCCGCCCTCGGTTCCTTCTCTGCCGCCGCCCGCAAACTGCGCAAAAGCCAGTCAACGGTCAGCACGGCCATCGCCAACCTGGAAGCCGATCTCGGGTTAATCCTGTTCGATCGCCAGGCCCGGCAACCGGTCTTGACCGCTGCCGGGCACAAAGTCTTGGGTCACGTGCAGGAAATCCTCGCCGCCAGCGAGCGATTGGACGCACTGAGCATTCGGTTGGCGGACAACATCGAGCCGCGCCTCAGCCTGGTGTTCTCCGACACCTATCAGCCGAAGCACCATGACCGACTGATGCAACTTTTCGAGCAACGCTATCAGGATATCGAGCTGGAGTGGATGATCGCCGAAGAAGGCGACGTGCTAGATCTGCTACAAAGCGGTCGCGCGCACATTGGCATGGTTGAAGTACAGGCCAGTTACCCACCTGACATTGGTTTTGCACGGCTGCCGGAGCAGACGGAAATGGGGTTGTTCATCGCGCATACGCACCCATTGGCGCAGACTGTCACCCCAACGCCTGAACAACTGTCCAGTACGCGTCAACTTATTTTGAACACCTATACCGGGGCTGTTCCCCCCCGCTCTGGCGGTTTGGTATGGTCTGCACCCAGCTACCTGCTGTTGCTGGAAATGGCAGAGCAAGGGTTCGGTTGGGCGGTACTGCCACACTGGCTGGTTAAGCAATATGGCCACAACAAACTGACCGAGTTACGCCCGCGCGGCTGGCCCAAGCTGATATCGGTGGATGCGGTGTGGTCAAAGCTGACCCCGCCGGGGCCGGCGGGGTATTGGATGTTGGAGCGGCTACTGGAAAGCGATCAAGATCAGGCCGCCACGTTACGTGACTGAATCGCGCGCGAGATGGTGTCCAGTAATTCGGGGATATCCATCTTCGGCAGCACCACTTCAACAAAAGCCAGTTGCTGGCTGTCCGCTAACGCTTTTAAAGCCTGGCGTAGCTGTTCCGGTTCGGTGACTCGCAGCGTTTTCACCGGATGCTCACCCGCCAATGCCTGCGGCAGCAGTGTCCAGTTCCACTGAGCGATATCGTTATAACGCTGCTGCGGGCCGTGGATTGCCCGTTCAACGGTATAACCGTCATTATTCAGCAGGAAGATCACCGGTTTTAGCCCGTCACGCAACATCGATCCCAGTTCTTGCGCCGTAAGCTGCGCCGAACCGTCGCCGATCAACAGCACCACCCGCCGATCTGGCTCCGCCGTTTGTGCGCCGAACGCCGCCGGCAGGGTATAACCGATAGACCCCCACAGCGACTGGACGATAAACCTGCATCCCTGAGGCAGGCTAAGCCCCGCAGCGCCAAAACAGGCGGTACCCTGTTCGACGATCAGGATATCGTTTGGCCGTAAAAAGTCCTGAATCTGCTGCCAAAAGCCATGTTGATCCAACCCTGTCCCCGTGGGGTCCGGCAAAGTTGGGCGCTCGATGGCCGGTAATTGCCACTGTGTTGCCAGCGACAACGTTAATTGGTGTAGGGCGCTGATCGCATCATGCATCGGGATCTGGCTGAATACCTGATGCCCTACGCGTGTTTCAAATGGCTGAACATCAATGCGTTTCTCCACAGGCAAATGATGGGTGAAACCAGCCGTAATGGTATCGGTGAAACGCACGCCGACGGTTATCACCACGTCTGCATTCTCAATCAGCTGTTTCACCTGCGGATCGCTGGCTGCCCCAGCATAGGTACCCGTAAAGCAGGCATGCGATTCGTCCAACACGCTCTTTCCCATCAGCATCGTTGAATGCGGCATGTCGACCTCCGCCATCCACTGTTCCAACCCCCTTTCAGCACCAAAACGTTCCGCCAAAAAATCGGCCAGCAAAGAAACCCGTCGTGCAGGAAGCAACATCTCACGTGCGGCCGCGACAAATGCCTGCAGTGATGCCTGTGAAAGATTTGCCTGCCGCAACATAAGCGGTGTAGGTCGGGACGCCAACGGCGCTTCTGCCACCTCACTCGGCAGCAACAGGTAGACAGGGCGATGCTCAAACAGCGCGGTGGTCAGCAGGCGATCGATCTCTGCTTCTGCGTTGTCGGCAGTGAGGCTGGCCTGCGCCACTGTCACTTCTCTCGCCATCCGGGCAAAATGACCAAAATCCCCATCCCCCAGCGAATGGTGCAGTAAATCCCCAGCACGCTGCGCGCGTAGCGCCGGGGCACCAACGACATGGATCACCGGCAAATATTCTGCATAGCTGCCCGCAATGCCGTTGACCGCACTGAGTTCACCGACGCCAAAAGTGGTCAACAAGGCCGCCGCCGGTTTGCAACGCGCATAACCATCTGCTGCATAGGCAGCGTTAAGTTCATTGGCACATCCCACCCAGGTGATCTGCGGGTGAGCGATAACGTGATCGAGAAACTGCAGATTGTAATCCCCAGGCACACCGAAGAAATGTCGGATACCAATCTGAGCTAAACGATCGAGTAGATAATCAGCCACCGTATAGTTTTTACTCATGATCATCACCTACCAATGGTTGTAATTTCTACTACTAAGTATCGAAGAAATTGCACAAATTTCGAACTTTGCGCTTAAAAGGCAATTGGCAACCTTGCGTTACATCCCCCCTTTGGCATTTATGATAAATTCCCCATCAACGGGGTGAGTCGTCACCCGCCAAGCGTGATCAAGCGCTCTGACAAAGACAGTGAAAACGCATACACTAAAATTCATTTCATCTCTGCTGAAAAGGGTTTGTATGCTTTATCAGGCTGATTCTTCACGCTATCAAAGTATGGAATACCGCCGCTGCGGACGCAGTGGTCTAAAACTCCCGGCAATCTCACTGGGCTTATGGCACAACTTTGGTGACACGACGCTGTATGACAATGCGCGTAAACTGATCCACTGCGCGTTCGATCACGGCATCACGCACTTTGATTTGGCAAACAATTATGGCCCGCCTCCCGGCTCCGCCGAGGAAAACTTCGGCCGCATTCTTAACGCGGATTTGAAGCCCTGGCGTGATGAACTGATCGTCTCCTCAAAAGCCGGTTACACCATGTGGCCGGGCCCTTATGGCGACTGGGGATCGAAAAAGTACCTGGTTGCCAGTCTGGATCAAAGCCTGCGGCGCATGGGCCTGGAATACGTCGACATTTTCTACCACCATCGCCCTGATCCAGATACACCACTGGAAGAAACCATGGCCGCGCTGGATCTGCTGGTACGTCAGGGCAAGGCGCTCTATATCGGGTTGTCCAACTACCCCGCCGACCGTGCGCGCCAGGCGTTCGGCATTCTGCAAAAGCTGGGCACGCCCTGTGTCATCCACCAGCCCAAATACTCTCTGTTCGAGCGTTGGGTTGAACCCGAATTATTGGATACGCTGGAAGAGCACGGCGTGGGTTCCATTGCCTTTTCACCGCTGGCAGGTGGCCTGTTAACCGATCGCTACCTGCATGGCATCCCGCAAGACTCGCGCGCCGCCAGCAGCAGCCAGTTCCTTCAACCCGGTCAGCTGACAGAGGAAAAGCTAGAGAAAGTCCGCAGACTCAATGCGCTGGCACAACAACGGGGGCAGAAGCTGTCGCAGATGGCATTGGCCTGGGTATTGCGTGGCGATCGCGTTACCTCAGTGCTGATTGGTGCCAGTAAAACCAGCCAGATTGAAGACGCCGTTGGCATGCTGAACAACCGCACCTTCAGCGAAGATGAAATCGCCCAAATTGAACAGATTCTAATGTAATCGCTTACAGTTATCGCCGGAATACCTCCCGGCGATAACCCCACGACGACAGACAAATCTTAAATCGTTCGCCCCACCCCGCTTTTCAGAATCCCTCTAAGATTCAACCCTATCCGCAACGGTTAATATGCCAATATTGCAGGTAAAACTATAAGGCTGTTTTATAAACTGATGAACGCGCTTCATTATCGATAAAACCGGCCAAACCGCTGCGGCGGATAGGAGTATTCATGTTTAAACCTCTGTTATTGGCCGCCCTCTTGGTGGTATCGACGGTGCCCGCCATACAGCAGGCAAAGGCTGAAGGCATCAGTATCGATTTGATGCCAGGCGTTTCACTACGTATAGGCGAACAAGACAACCGCGGCCGCTATTGGGACGGTTACGACTGGCGCGACCGTGACTGGTGGCAAGGCCACCAAGGCCGCTATCTGGGCGACCGTAGCCGGCGGGGATATTACTGGGACGGTTATCGCTGGCGCGACAACGACTACTGGCGCAAAAATTATTACTATCATGATGGTCGCTATCGTAAATACGATAAGCACTACTATAAGCATCATGATAAGCACCATTGGAAAGATCGGCGTCATGATGACCGTGATTATCGCCGCCATGGCAATGACGATCGCGACGATTAACGGCAAAAACCGGCATGATCCCCTAATGCCGGTAAGTTAATGTTTATCCAAAATGTGGGCAACGTTTCGGTCGAGCAAGGCCCCTAAGAACTTCAGGGTACCTTGCTCGTTTATCGACCGGAAATAACGTGACACTCGCTAAAAACACCTTATCGGGTGCCCGCTCAAAGAACACTGCTCACCAACAGATAACCATTTAGCCCAATCACCACCAGCACAATCAACTTACCTGTCGCCTGTATAGTGCGGCTGTTCACCATATCCCCCATCAGCTCACGATTACCGGTGAACGACAGCAGCGGCACCAGAGCCAATGCAATACCGAAACTCAGTAAAACCTGGCTCAACACTAGAATGCGCGTCGCATCCATCCCCAACATAATGACGATAAACGACGGCAACATGGTAACGACCCGACGTACCCACAGCGGTATGTAAAAGCGAACAAAACCTTGCATCACCACTTGCCCCGCCAGTGTTCCCACTACGGTGGAAGACAACCCAGCAGCTACCAGGCTCAGCCCGAAAATGGTTGCCGCCGCCTGGCCCAACAAGGGTTGTAGCGTCAAATAGGCCTGATCGAGGTCGGTAATCCCGCTGTGGCCATTAAAGTGGAAAGCCGCAGCGGCGGTAGCCATCATCGCCAGATTTACAAACCCAGCAATGGTCATGGCAATAGCAACGTCAACCTTGGTGGCCGCGTAACGATCGGCCTTTGAGTTTTCCCCTGCGGTCTGGGTTAACGATGAATGCAGATAAATAACATGCGGCATGATGGTCGCCCCCAGCACACCTGCCGCCAGAAATACCGCATCGCCGTTCGGCAAATCCGGTATCGCCATGCCTTTTAATAATGGCCCCAACTGCGGCTGCGAAAACACCAGTTCCACCATGTACGCCAACGCGACAAACAATAGAAGGCTGCCGATCACCCATTCCAAGGGTTTCTCACCGCGTTTTTGCAACATCAGGATCAGGAAGGTGGCAATACCTGTCAGGATCGCGCCCTCCAGCAGCGTAACGCCCAACAACAGTTTGAAGCCGATCGCCGCACCGATAAACTCGGCCAGATCGGTTGCCATTGCAATGATTTCTGCCTGCACCCAATAGGCCCAGACGGCCGGACGAGGGAAACGATCGCGAATATGCTCCGCAAGGTTTTTACCGGTAGCAATACCCAGTTTGGCGGACAACAGCTGGATCAGCATCGCCATGACATTGGCCCACACCACCACCCAGAGCAAGGTATAACCAAAAGAGGCACCGGACTGGATATTGGTGGCAAAGTTGCCAGGATCGATATAGCCGATAGCCGCGATAAAGGCGGGCCCCATCAGAGAAAGTTTGATCTTCCTGGATGAGCCCTGGGGACTTTCAGCCACACGACTGTTCAGCATTTTCTGAACCCTTACTTCTAATAAGCCTGTGGTTATCTTATGTAAATGATAATAATTATCAAGTGCATTTAGAGCGGTAATACTTATCTCTGTAATAGAGGAAAACGACGGGTTTAACGAAGGGTTTCGGCCAGAGGTGAACATTTTCCGCACTCTTCCGGGCCGAATTCAGAGCATAAAAGGACTTATAATCAAATTTATGCATGAATAGGAATTTCATATGCATTCATTAACCTATTGATTTTTTATGCTTTACCGTACTATTTTAAGACGTTTCCCACTATGATTTTCCATATTTGCAATAGAGCTCTCGTTTTTAAACGTGGCGTTACATAAAATGACATCCGAAATTCAGCCTGCCTCAAGTTTGGAGCAAACATGTCCCATATTGCGCACTTTGCGTTGGCGTTAGTGGTGGTCGCGATCCTGGCACTCTTGGTGTGCCGCGATCGTAAAAGCATCCGCATTCGCTACGTTATTCAACTGTTGGTTATTGAAGTACTGCTGGCCTATTTTTTCCTGCATTCGGAAGCGGGTTTAGGCTTTGTAAAAGGATTCGCAGCGCTGTTTGACAAGCTGCTCGGGTTTGCTGGGCAAGGGACTGAGTTTGTATTCGGTGGCATGGGTGATAAAGGTCTGGCCTTCTTCTTCCTGAAGGTTCTGTGTCCAATCGTCTTCATCTCCGCACTGATCGGTATTCTGCAATACATTAAAGTACTGCCGTTTATCATCCGGATTATTGGTACCGTGCTGTCAAAAGTAAACGGTATGGGCAAGCTGGAATCGTTCAACGCCGTTAGCTCATTGATCCTGGGCCAGTCTGAGAACTTCATTGCCTATAAAGATATTCTGGGCAAGATGTCAGAAAAACGCATGTACACCATGGCGGCAACCGCGATGTCTACGGTTTCCATGTCCATCGTTGGTGCTTACATGACCATGCTGGATGCCAAGTTCGTGGTCGCGGCACTGGTTCTGAACATGTTCAGCACCTTTATTGTGCTGTCATTGGTCAACCCGTACGACACCAGTAAAGAAGAAGAACTGCATCTGGGCAATTTGCACGAGGGCCAGAGCTTCTTCGAAATGCTGGGTGAATACATCCTGGCTGGTTTCAAGGTAGCTATTATCGTTGCCGCAATGCTGATCGGCTTTATCGCCCTGATCGCCGCGCTCAACGGCCTGTTCAGCGCCATCTTTGGCCTGAGCTTCCAGGAAATTCTGGGCTACTTCTTCTATCCATTCGCTTGGATTATGGGTATTCCTAAGCACGAAGCGTTGCAGGTTGGCAGCATCATGGCGACCAAACTGGTTTCCAACGAATTCGTCGCGATGATGGAACTGCAGAAAGTCTCTGCTGAACTGTCACCACGCAGCATGGGTATTCTGTCCGTGTTCCTGGTGTCCTTCGCCAACTTCTCTTCCATCGGTATCGTTGCCGGTGCGATTAAAGGGCTGAATGAGCATCAGGGCAACGTGGTGTCTCGCTTCGGTCTGAAGCTGGTTTATGGTTCTACACTGGTCAGCATCCTGTCTGCATCCATCGCAGGCCTGGTTCTGGGCTAAGCCAAAACCCTATGACACAAAGGTCGCTTCGGCGGCCTTTTTTATTGTCTGGGATTCAACATCAGGCAGGAAAGACAGAAAGCAAAAAGCCGACCCTAAGGTCGGCTTTTCAAATGGTGGTGGAGCTAGACGGGATCGAACCGTCGACCTCTTGCATGCCATGCAAGCGCTCTCCCAGCTGAGCTATAGCCCCACAAAAGTGGTACGCTTTAACCGGCGTTACGGTATTCCCCAACCTTTCTGAGATAAAGGTTGGTGGAGCTAGACGGGATCGAACCGTCGACCTCTTGCATGCCATGCAAGCGCTCTCCCAGCTGAGCTATAGCCCCAATCCACAATCACAAAATCCTGTGAACGGGGCGCATAATATGAAACCCCTGAAACACTGTCAACGGCTAAATTGAATTACTCAGCCAAGCGCTGAAAAAGCCGCCAAATCAGCGCGTTTCACGCTAAAAAATCGCGTTTATGGGTAAAAATCAGCCGCAGCAAGCGCCGCATCACAAAAACCAAAAAACCTTATCCAATGTGTTGATTTTTAATTAACGGAATGTTAGCGATTTAGGCTTGAGTCACCCGCCCCACAGGCATAGACTGCCCCCGTCGTAAATTCCACAACTATAAACCGAGTCAGTTATGTCGTTGCATTCACCAAAAGAAATCGCTGCGCTAGCCATTCAGGCAGGCGTAAACAAAAGCCAGGCGTCACTCGCCAACCTGCTCATTCTGGGCTTTCTCGCCGGGGCCTTTATCGCGACCGGCTTCCTGCTGGACATCCACGTTATCGGCACCTTACCGGCCGAATGGGGCTCCTTCGGCGCATTGCTTGGCGCCGCTGTCTTCCCGATCGGGCTGATCCTGACCCTTCTTGCCGGTGGTGAGTTACTGACCGGTAATATGATGACATTACCGATAGCCTGGTTTGCTCGCCAGATTTCGTTTTTCGCCATTTTGCGCAACTGGTTCTGGGTCACGCTGGCCAACTTCGTCGGCAGCGTGGCTGTCGCCTATTTCTTTGGCCACCTGCTTGGCCTGACAGAGGGCGCATTCCTGCACAAAACCCTGTCCATCGCACAAGCCAAGGTCGATGCCGATTTCCTGCACGCATTCATTTCCGGCGTCGGCTGCAATTGGCTGGTGTGTTTGGCAGTATGGTTAGCCTTTGCCAGCAAAGACGTGCCGGGCAAAGTGATTGGCATGTGGTTCCCGGTGATGGCTTTTGTGGCTATTGGTTTTCAACACGTGGTGGCAAACATGTTTATAATCCCGGCCGCTATCTTTGCCGGTGGCATGAGCTGGGGCCAATATCTGCCCAACTTCACCGCCGTATTCCTCGGTAACGCATTGGGAGGTGCAGGCTTCGTCGGTTTGATGTACTTCCTCGCTTACCGCCCCGCCGTTCCTGCCAGCGAACAGGCCTGATCGGCGCAGATAAAAAAAAGCCCCGGGATAACTCCACGGGGCTTTTTTATTTACAGGCTCAGAAACGATCAGGCCTGGGCTTCACGTCCGGCGATGTAAGCCAGCGCCAGATCAATACGCTGCAGAGAACGTGCCTGACCAATAGCATGTACGGTAACATCCATACCCGGTGACTGGCCGGCACCCGTGACCGCTACGCGCAGCGGCATACCGACCTTGCCCATACCGACACCCAGCTCATCAGCCGTGCCCTGAATGGCGTCATGCACGTTTTCTGGCGTCCAGGTAGTGATAGCCGCCAATTTGGCACGTACGGCCTCCAGCGGCTGGCGTGCAACCGGACGCAGGTGTTTTTTGGCAGCGTCAGCATCGAACTCACTGAAGTCTTCGTAGAAGTAACGGCAAGACTCCGCCATTTCCTTCAGGGTTTTACAACGCTCGCCCAACAGCTTAACGATGTCTTTCAGCTCAGGGCCATTACGGGTTTCGATACCCTGTTGTTCCACGTGCCACGCCAGGTACACCGCCACTTCTTCAGCCGGCATATGGTTAATGTAATGGTGGTTCAGCCACTGCAGCTTCTCTGTATTGAAGGCACTGGCAGATTTGTTGATCGCTTCCAGAGTGAAATACTCTTTCATCTCATCAATAGAGAAGATTTCCTGGTCGCCATGGGACCAGCCCAAACGTACCAGGTAGTTCAGCAGCGCCTGCGGCAGATAGCCGTCGTCACGATACTGCATCACACCTACTGCCCCATGACGTTTAGACAGTTTTTTGCCGTCGTCGCCCAGGATCATCGAAACGTGCGCGTATTCGGGTACCGGTGCGCCCAGCGCTTTCAGAATGTTGATCTGGCGCGGGGTGTTGTTGATGTGGTCTTCACCGCGGATCACGTGGCTGATTTCCATATCCCAGTCGTCTACAACTACGCAGAAGTTGTAGGTCGGTGAACCGTCGGTACGACGGATGATCAGATCATCCAGTTCTTGGTTGCTGAATTCGATCGGGCCACGGATCTTGTCATCAAAGATGACCGAACCTTCCTGCGGGTTACGGAAACGTACCACGTGTGGCTCGTCATCTGTATGGCTGCACTGGCTGTCCCGGCAGTGACCGTCGTAACGCGGTTTTTCGCCGTTTTCCATTTGCTTTTCACGCAGCGCTTCCAGACGTTCCTTCGAGCAATAGCATTTATAGGCGGTACCCTGCACCAGCATGTCGTCAATTACCGCGTTATAGCGATCAAAACGCTTGGTCTGGAAGTACGGGCCTTCGTTCCAATCCAGGTTTAACCAGTTCATGCCATCCATAATTGCGTCGATCGCATCCTGGGTTGAACGTTCCAGGTCGGTATCTTCGATACGCAGAACGAACTCACCGCCCGCATGGCGAGTGAATAACCAGGAATAAAGCGCAGTACGGGCGCCACCGACGTGAAGATAGCCGGTTGGGCTCGGTGCAAAACGGGTTTTGATTTTCATTGGGTTCACTGCCTTATTACGCAACGCGTGTCAGCGGTTGCCGACGATTGCTCGGAATTTAAAAAAGTGGGCAACATTGTATCACCACGCGCTAATTCCTCAACGCCGACACGATATTGCTACGCCTGATTTCGCTCTCTCTGAAACGCGTTTCGCATAACAATGTGCAAAGAATCATCATTGCCGGTTATAAATATCGCATCCTGTTTAAATTTGCGGCGAACGATTGAAATCATTTTAAAAACCGTTGACTCACTTTCAACTATCCCTATAATGCGACTCCAACAAGACGGGGCGATTAGCTCAGTTGGTAGAGCATCTCCTTTACACGGAGGGGGTCGGCGGTTCGAGCCCGTCATCGCCCACCATCTTGTTGAGCAGTAAAGCAGTAAGAAATGAGAAGAATGAGGGTGATTAGCTCAGTTGGTAGAGCATCTCCTTTACACGGAGGGGGTCGGCGGTTCGAGCCCGTCATCACCCACCAC